>NZ_CP088081.1:319593-639186 GCF_021049305.1 Ideonella dechloratans | reverse complement strand
GCACGGTGGGTGATTGCGGGCCGACCAGGCTGTCGGCAAAGTCCTCGCCGAACAGGTCCTCGTAGCAGATCAGCGGCCGCACCCGCTGGCCACCCACCTCGAACGGCTTCTGGCTCTGACCCCGGGCCTGGTCGGCCAGCGGGATGTGCATCATCTCCACGAACCAGTGAAAGCCCGGCGGAATGAACTCACCGAAGGGCAGCAGGTGACGCTTGCCGTAGCTGTAGTCGTGGCCGGCCCGCACGGTGGCGGCCGAGACGCCCAGCATCGAATTGACGTAGCCCCGGTCGTTGTCGCCCAGGAAGGTGCCCATCAGCACCGCACGGTCACCCCGCGTGAAAGGCGCGATGAGGCTCTGCCAGTAGACCGGGTCGAGGTCGCTCTGCGGCACGGCCAGCACGGACTCGGGCGTGAGCACCAACTGCGCCGGCGCGGCCAGCACCTGCTCGCGCAGGGCGAGCATATTGCCCGCCAGGCGGTTGGGGTCGAACTTGATGTCCTGCGGCACATCGGGCTGCAGCAGGCTGACCGAGATCTGCCCGGTCGGGCGGGTGAAATCCGACGGTGCCAGCGCGGCCGCCAGCGGCAGGGCGACAGCCAGCAGCACCAGCCCACGCCCCCCGGAGCTGCGCCACAGCGCGCGCCCCTGTCCCAGCAGCCCCCCCCACAGCGCCGCCGCCGCGGTCAGCCCATAGACGCCCACCCAAGGCGCCAACGGCGCCAGCAGGCCATCGGTGTGGGCATAGCCCGGCGCCGCCCAGGGAAAGCCGGTGAACCAGCTGGCCCGGGCCAACTCGGCCAGCAGCCAGGCACCGGTGTAGAGCAGCACATCAAGGACCGGACGGCCGGTGCGCCAGCGGGCCACCGCCGCCATGGCCGCGGCCAGGTAGAGCGACAGAAAAGCCGCCAGCAACAGCACCGCCGCCCCGGCCAGCGGGGGCGCCAGGCCGCCGAAGTCGTGCATGCTGATGTACAGCCACCAGAGCGAGGACACCAGCCAGCCCAGGCCGAACAGCCAACCGGCCAGGGCCGCCCGCCGCGGCGCCAGCCGGCCCACGGCCCAGGCCAGGACGGCCAGGGCGGGAAGCTGCAGGAACCAGGCCCCCAGCGGTGCGGTGGAGGCGGTCAGCAGGGCCCCCGCGGCCGGCAGCAGGGCCCAGCCCCAGGCCGGCCAGCGCCCGGAGGCTTCACGCCACAGGGGCTTCACGCTGCGGTCTCACCCGGTGCAAGGCGGCGGACCTTGAACCAGCGCACGGCACCGCCACGGGCCAGAATCACGTTGAATTCCAGGCCATGGAGCTGCACGGCCTCGCCACGGCGGGGCACACGGCCCAGCTCGTGGGCCACCAGCCCGCCCACGGTCTCGAAGTCGGCCTCGGGCAACTGCACGGCCAGGGCCTGGTTGACCTCGGGAATGGCGGCGTCGCCGGCCACCCGGTAACTGCCATCGGCCAGGGTGTAGACGCCACTCTCGGCATCGGCCTCGTCGAACTCGTCCTCGATCTCGCCGACGATCTCCTCGAGCACGTCCTCGATGGTGATCAGTCCGGCGGTGTTGCCGAACTCGTCGATCACGATGGCCAGGTGGTTGCGGTTGCTGCGGAAGTCGCGCAGCAGCTCGTTCAGCCCCTTGGATTCGGGCACGAAGACGGCCGGCCGCAACAGGGTGCGCAGGTTCAGCTCGGGGGCCCTCTGCAGCTTGAGCAAGTCCTTGGCCAGCAGGATGCCGATGATGTTGGCCCGCCCCCCCTCCGTGACCGGAAAGCGCGAATGGCCGGTGTCGATCACCGTCGCAAGGATCTCGTCGTACGGGGCGTCGATGTCGAGCATGTCCATGCGGGGCTCGGCCACCATCACATCGCCGGCCACCATGTCGGCCATGTGCAGCACGCCTTCGAGCATGGCCCGCGACTGGGGCTCGATCAGCTCGCGATGCTCGGCCTCGGCCAGCGTCTCGATCAGTTCGTCCTTGGAATCGGGACCGGGCGAGATGAACTCGATCACCCGATCCAGCAGGGTGCGGCGATCGCCGCCATGGGACAGACCGGGGCGCTGGCCCCGGTGGGAACCGCCACGCGGCGGTCGACTAGGCTGAGGTTCGGACACGTCGCTTGTGCCGGCAGTGAAGGAGGGTCAAGAATACTCGATCCGCTTGACAGGTCTTGAGGCATGGTCGAGAGTGTCCGGCCTCTTGCGGTGCCTTCCCGAAGGAAATCGCCGCGGAACATCGCCGAAAAATCGACAGTGGGCCACCGGCAGAACCCTGCCCGCGGCCTCTCCACGGAGTCCTGCTTCCATGTCCCTCATTCCCGCCACCATCCTCACCGGTTTTCTCGGCTCCGGCAAGACCACGCTGCTCAAGCGGGTGCTGTCCGAAGCCCATGGCCAGAAGATCGCCGTGATCGAAAACGAGTTCGGCGCGGAGAACATCGACAACGACATCCTCGTGTCCGACACCCAGGAGCAGATCATCCAGCTGAGCAACGGCTGCGTCTGCTGCACCATCCGCGAAGACCTGCGCAGCACCCTGTCGGACCTGGCCCAGCGCCGCCGCAAGGGCGAGCTCGATTTCGAACGCGTCGTCATCGAGACCACCGGTCTGGCCGATCCGGGCCCCGTCGCCCAGACCTTCTTCATGGACGACGAGGTGGCCGAGAGCTTCCAGCTCGACTCCATCCTGACCCTGGTCGACGCGGTGCACGCCAACGAGCAGCTCGACACCCGCCAGGAGGCGCGCCGCCAGGTGGGCTTTGCCGACCAGATCTTCATCAGCAAGACCGACCTGGTGAAGGACGAGGCCGTCGAGGCCCTGTCGCACCGGCTCAAGCACATGAACCCGCGCGCACCCCAGCGCCGGGTGCATTTCGGCGAGGTGCCCATCGCCGAGGTCTTCGACCTCAAGGGCTTCAACCTCAACGCCAAGCTGGACATCGACCCCGACTTCCTGAAGGCGGAGGAGGACCACGACCATCATCACCATGATCATGACCATGAACATGGCGAGCACTGCGACCACCCGCACCACCACCATCACGACGACGATGTGAAGTCCTTCGTCTTCCGCACCAGCAAGCCGCTGTCGCCGGCCAAGCTGGAGGACTTCCTGGGCGCCATCGTGCAGGTGTACGGCCCCAAGATGCTGCGTTACAAGGGCGTGCTGTGCCTCAAGGGCAGCGAGCGCAAGGTGATCTTCCAGGGCGTGCACCAGCTCATGGGCAGCGACCTGGGACCGAAATGGGCCCCGGGCGAGGCCAAGGAGAGCAAGATGGTGTTCATCGGCATCGACCTGCCCCAGGAAATCCTGCTGCAGGGCCTGGAAGGCTGCATCGCCTGAGCGCCGCGCGGCGTGAAAGCCGCACGCACGGTCAGGCTGGCTACAATCCGCGCGCCCGAACATGGTGGGAGTGGTGGGAGAACCACAACCCGCCGGTCCGGCAAGGGTATAAAGCCCTTTCACTCGCGCAATGGTGAGGAGACCCGACCGTGAGCAAGACACCGGCCAAGACGGCGCCCCGGAGCAGCGACTCCGAGGCAGACACCGGCAAGAAGCCCTCCGCCCGGGGGGCCGCCGCGAAATCGGCCGCACCGCGCCCTGCTGCTGCGCCCATGGCATCCACGGCCAGCTTCAACGACCGTTTTTCCCCAGCGCCTCCCCCGGCCCGACCTGAACACGAACCCATGACTGCAGTGAAGACCGCCACGAAGGCCGACCCCAAACTCGCCAATGCCTGGAAGACCAAGGCTGGCGGAGAACTCACCGAAGCCGAGCTTCTGGCGATGCCGGATTCGGAGTACATGAACGAGAAGCAGCTGGAGTTCTTCCGCACCCGGCTGCAGGCCCTGAAGGACGACCTGCTGTCCAACGCCGGCCAGACCACCGAGAACCTGCGCGAAGACACCTCCATCGTGCCCGATCCGGCCGACCGCGCCACGATCGAGGAAGAACACGCCCTGGAGCTGCGCACCCGTGACCGCGAGCGCAAGCTGCTCAAGAAGATCTCGCAGTCGCTGGCCCGCATCGAGTCCGGCGAATACGGCTACTGCGACGAGACCGGCGAACCCATCGGCCTGGGCCGTCTGCTGGCCCGACCGACCGCCACGCTGTCGCTGGAAGCCCAGCAGCGCCGTGAGCTGAAGCAGAAGATGTTCGGGGACTGATGCCCCGTTTCCCCCAGCAGCAAGGCAGGATCCATGGCCAGCGGTAACGGAGACGGCGTGTTTCGCCGCATGGTCAAGATGGTCGCGCACCCGGCGCGCGAGCTGATCAGCCGCCCGCCGGACGCGGCCTCCAGCCAGTTTGCCGACGTCGAGAAGGCCGAGCTCAAGGCCATGATCGAGCGCAAGCGGCGCAACGATTTCGTGCGCAAGCGCGAGCTGGACATGCTGCGGCGCATCCGCCGCGAGGGCCTCAACGCCGAGCAGGCCCAGGCCTTGAGTGCCTCCTCCCGCATCGACGACAGCGACGTCAAGGCCACCCAGCTGCCAGGCGGCCCCGACCGCAGCGTCAAGGCCAAGATCGACGCCATCGAGCGCCAGATGGTGGGCATGGCGGGCAGCGCAGGCGCCCGCATGCCCAAGGGCGTGGCCCCGCCGCCCACCCTGAGCACCCCCTTGCCGCCGCCCAGCGCGCCGGTGCGCCAGCTGGCCACCCCGGCGCCCGTGCCCATGCACAACGACGATGCCACCCGCCCGATGGTGGACTGGCATGAGACAGGCCTGCCCAAGGCCGGCGAGCCATTGCCCCCGGGGCTGCCGCCCGGCATCACCGTGCCGGTGCTTCACGACACCCTGCCGCCCCCGCTGGAACCCCTGCCGGCACGCGCCTCGAGCGCTTCCGGCGGCGCCAGCGCCGCCAGCCCGACGCCCTCGCCCGCCGCACCGGCGACCCCCTCGCCTGCGCCAGCGCCCGCTGCGGCCGGCCAACCGATCGGTCAGGGGCATGTGCCGGACATGGAGGTCAGCGAGATCTCCCATGACCAGGAACTGGACGAGGCGGTCATCGCCTTCGCGAATGCCGACTTCGCCCTGTGCGAGCGGGCGCTGCGTCAGCTGACCGGCGCCAACGGCCTGCGGCATGGCCACAACGACACCTGGCTGGTGCTGTTCGACTTCTACCGCGCCACCGGTCAGCAGGCCAATTTCGACAGCCTGACCAACGACTACGTGATGCAGCTGCAGCGCTCGGCGCCGCAGTGGTATTCGCTGCCCCAGCTGGTGGCCGAGGCCACGGCCGCGCCGGCGCGCGGCCACGCCAGCGAGGTCCAGATGGTGGCCTGGGTCTGCCCGGCCGACCTGGATGTGGACGGGGTGGCCCAGCTCGATTCCCAGACCCTGCAGCTGCCCCAGCCCTGGGCCCTGGACTGGACCCGGCTCGCCCACCTGGATGCCGACGCGGCCGCCCGGCTCTATCGCCTGATGCAAGGCTGGGCGCGGCAGCCCTTGCAGATGCGCTGGCTGGGCACGGACCGCCTGTTCCAGGTCCTCCAGGAAGCCGCACCGGTGGGCATGCGCGATGCCGATCCGGCCTACTGGATGACGCGCATGGAAGCCTTGCGCCTGGTGAACCGGCCCGACCAGTTCGACGAGGTGGCCATCGACTACTGCGTCACCTACGAGGTGTCTCCGCCGAGCTGGGAGAAGACACGCTGCGCGGTGCGGCTCGATGGTGCTGGCGCCAGCACCCAGGCGGCGCCCCTGTCCGTGATCAGCGAAGCCGTGACCACGCTGCAGGAGCTGGGCGAGGGCGAAGGCAGCCAGAGCCTGACCACCCTGGAGCTCTCGGGCCAGCTGTCGGGCGACATCGGCGCCCTGCTGGGCGTGCTGGACAGCCGCCTGGGCGAAGCGAAACTGATCCACATTTCCTGCGCGCTGCTGATCCGGGTGGACTTCATCGCCGCAGGCGATCTGCTGAACTGGGTCATCGCCAAGCGGGCCGAAGGCCGGCAGATCCGCTTCACCGACGTGCACCGCCTGGTGGCGCTGATGTTCCGTGCCATGGGCATCATCGAGCACGCCCCGGTGCAGCTGCGCCAGGTCTGATCCGCACCGGCCCCTCCCCGGGGGCTTGAGATCCGCTCCGGCGTCCCCAAGTACGTCGGACGATGAACACCTACCACGGCACCACCATCCTCAGCGTGCGCCGCCAGCTGCCCGACGGGCGCTGGCAGGTGGCCCTGGGCGGCGACGGCCAGGTCACCCTGGGCCACACCGTCGTCAAGTCCAGCGCGCGCAAGGTCCGCAAGCTCCACCATGACAAGGTGCTGGCCGGCTTTGCCGGCGCCACGGCCGACGCCTTCACACTGTTCGAGCGTTTCGAATCCAAGCTGGAGAAGCACTCCGGCCACCTGGTGCGCGCGGCCATCGAGCTCACCCGCGACTGGCGCACCGACAAGGTGCTGCGCAACCTGGAGGCCATGCTCGCCGTGGCCGACCGCGACGCCTCCCTGATCATCACCGGCAACGGCGATGTGCTGGAGCCGGAGCTGGGTCTGGTGGCCATCGGCTCGGGCGGCGCCTACGCCCAAGCGGCCGCCAAGGCGCTGCTGCTGCATTCCGATCTGGACGCCCCGACCATCGTCAAGAAGTCGCTGGAGATTGCCGGCGACATCTGCATCTACACCAACCAGAACCACACGATCGAGGTGCTGGAATGAGCACGGACACCACGCCCGACACCCCCTCGATGATGACGCCGCAGGAGATCGTCTCCGAACTGGACCGCCACATCGTCGGCCAGAACGCCGCCAAGCGCGCGGTGGCCATCGCCTTGCGCAACCGCTGGCGGCGCCAGCAGGTCGAGCCCAAGCTGCGCGCGGAGATCACGCCCAAGAACATCCTGATGATCGGCCCGACCGGCGTAGGCAAGACCGAGATCGCCCGCCGCCTGGCCCAGCTGGCCGACGCCCCCTTCATCAAGGTGGAGGCCACCAAGTTCACCGAGGTGGGCTATGTGGGCAAGGACGTGGACACCATCGTCCGCGACCTGATGGAGGTGGCCATCAAGCAGGAGCGCGACGCCGCCATCCGGCGCCACCGCATGCGCGCCGAGGAAGCCGCCGAGGAGCGCATCCTGGACATCCTGGTGCCCCCGCCGCGCCATGGCGGCGCCGAGTTCGGTTTTGCCGCCTCCGCCGCCCCGGCCCCGGACAACACCGCCCGCCAGATCATGCGCAAGCGCCTGCGCGAAGGCGCGCTGGACGACAAGGAGATCGAGCTGGAACTGGCCGAGACCCGGGCCAACGTCGACATCGTCACCCCGCCCGGCATGGAGGAGATGGCCGAGCAGCTCAAGGGCCTGTTCTCGCAGATGGGCACGGCCAAGAAGACCCAGCGCAAGCTCAAGGTGGCCGAGGCCCTGCGCCAGCTGACCGACGAGGAAGCGGGCAAGCTGGTCAACGAGGACGACATCAAGGCGCGCGCGCTGCACAACGCCGAGCAGAACGGCATCGTCTTCATCGACGAGATCGACAAGGTGGCCACCCGCAGCAACACCCAGGGCAGCGATGTCTCGCGCCAAGGCGTGCAGCGCGACCTGCTGCCCCTGGTCGAGGGCACGACCGTGCAGACCAAGCACGGCATGGTCAAGACCGACCACATCCTGTTCATCGCCTCGGGCGCCTTCCACCTCTCCAAGCCCAGCGACCTGATCCCCGAACTGCAGGGCCGCTTCCCGATCCGGGTCGAGTTGCAGGCCCTGTCGGTGGACGATTTCCAGGCCATCCTCTCGAGCACCCATGCCAACCTGGTGCGCCAGTACCAGGCCCTGCTGGCCACCGAAGGCGTCACGCTGGAGATCGCGCCGGACGGCATCCGCCGACTGGCCGAGATCGCCTACGAGGTCAACGAGCGCACCGAGAACATCGGCGCGCGTCGCCTGGCCACGGTGATGGAACGCCTGCTCGACGAGATCAGCTTCGACGCCCCCCGCCATGCCGGCCAGACGGTCACGCTGGACGCGGCCGCGGTGGGTGCCAAGCTGGGCGAGCTGGCCCACAATGAGGATCTGTCGCGTTACATCCTCTGAGGGGGCTTGACCGGGCGCAAGCCGGCGGGCCGCCCGCCTGCCCTAGGCTCGTCGCATGCCACGCCCGCCCTCCCCGTCAGTGCCTTCGCCGGATTCCCAGAGCTTCGTCGACCGCGTCGCCGGCTGGGGCCTGAGCCCGGTGGCCCCGGACAACCCCCGGGCCCATCGCATCGAGCAGGCCTGGCGCTGGCCGATCATGGCGGTGCTGGTCTGCACCATCCCGGCCTTCTACGCCGAACTGCTGCAGGACCGTCCCTCCCAGCTGGCCGACATGGCCTACCTGGTGGCCGCCATGGTGGTGGGCGCCGGGCTCACCCATGTCAGCTGGTACACCCGTCGCCCGCTGGCCCACCTGCTGGCCAATCCGACCGATATTGCATTGGTGCTGGGCCTGCTGGCGGCCGCCTTCATCCCCGGCAGCCGCAGCTCCACCCTGGCCCTGGGCCTGCGCCTGCTGGTGGCCTTCCTCACCCTGCTGCGCATGGTCTGGGCGCAGCAGCATCTGGTCACCCGCGGCGGGGTGACCTACCTGCTCACGGTGTCACTGGGCGTGTTGCTGGCCTGCGGCCTGGGCTTCTGGTGGCTGGAACCCACCACGCCCACGCTGGCCGATGGCATGTGGCTGGCCTTCACGACGGCGGCCACGGTGGGCTATGGCGATGTGGTGCCCACCACGGCCGCCTCGAAGATTTTTTCGGTCTTCGTCGTGCTGCTGGGCTTCGGCGTGCTCACGCTGGTCACCGCGGCCATCGCCACCAAATGGGTGGAAACCGAGGAGCGGCTGATCGAGCGCGAGATCATCCACGACATGCGCCACGAAATGACACTGCTGCGGCGGGAACTGGCCGCCCTGCGCAACGAGGTGAGCCGCTATGTGGAGAGCCACCCTCCCGCCGCCGCCCCCGGCTCACAGGGCCAGGCGGTGGGACTGGATCTGCAGCAACCCGTCAAAGATGAGTGACTCCACGAGCTCGTGGGGCATGTCCAGGTAGGGTGCCACCTTCCAACCGGCGCCGCCGGTCATCAGCAGCATCGGCTCTTCGCCATCGCTGTGCTCGGCCAGGTGCCGGCGCATGCGGGCGATCGCGCCGGTGATGGCATAGGTGCCGCCGCTGGTCAGGGCGTCGGAGGTGTTGGCCGGAAAGGGCACCACCTCGCCGGTGGGCACCCGCAGGCCGGCCGTGCCGCTTTCCAGGGCGCGCAGCATGATGCCGTGACCCGGCAGGATCAGCCCGCCCAGGAAGCGGCCGTCACGGTCCAGGGCATCGACCGTCACGGCCGTGCCCACCATCACCACCACCACCGGCCGCGCCGGCCCACGGGCGAGCATGTGGCCGCGGGCGCCGATCAGCGCCACCCAGCGGTCGGCGCCCAGGCGCATCGGGTGGTCGTAGCCATTGGTCACGCCCGCCTCGTGGGCCGAAGGCACCACCCAGCGCGGCGTCAGGTCCCAGAGTTCCAGTTGCTCTTCGACTCGACGGCGCACCGCCTCGCCGGCGACGACACAGCCCAGCATGGAGGACGGCACCGGCAGTGACCGCCAGTCCTGCTCGGCCAGCACGTCGATGTTCTCGAGGAACACCGCCCCCTGGGCCAGCACAGCGGCGCCCGGCTGAGGCGAGGCGTAGAGCGCCCACTTCAGCCGCGTGTTGCCGATATCGATCGCCAGAAAACTCATCGCGGGTCCATCGCTGTCAGTCGGTCCGGGGGATTATCGGCCCGCCATGCCCCCGGGGTCTGTCGGGCTCGCCGACTTCGACCGATCAGGCGTCGGTGACAGGATCGACCGGAGCGCGCGAGAGCACCTTCTCCATGAGTTCGCCCCAGCTGCCGGCCGGCGAGCGGGCCAGCTCGCGCTCGCGCTGGACGATGAGCTCCTGGAAGGCGGCGGACTGCTTGTCGGGGTAGCGGTCCAGGGCGCGCTGGCGCGGCGGCTCGGCGAAATGGGCTGCCGCCTTGCGCACCACCGAGTGGTAGATCTGGGACACCCGGGACGGTGTGACCTTGAGGGACTTGGCCACCTCCACCGGCGTCAGGCCGACGCCCAGGTAGGACTCGATCACCAGGCGCTCCCGCTCGGGCAGTTCGGCGAAGAACTGCTCCAGGCGGCGCAGCACAATGCCGGTGTCCACCCGCGCCTCCACCTCTTCCTGCGGCGTGGCCGGGTGGTGGCGGTGGCTGGCGTCGTCGGGCTCGTCGTCCAGGCTGCTCTGGTTGCGGCCCATCTGGTCGGCCTGCAGCAGCGCCTGCACCTCGTCCATGTCCAGCTCGGTCAGCTCGGTCAGCGCGGCCAGGGAGGGTTCCTTGCCGTGCCGGCTGCGATAGCGCTCACGCGCGATCTGGATGATCTTGATCTTGCGACGTTCCCCGCGGGAAAGGAAGTCCATCTGGCGCAGCTCGTCGAGCATCGCGCCCTTCACGCGCATGCGCGCGTAGCGCACGAAGGCCTGCTGGGCCTCTTCGGATTCGCGATCACCCTCCCATTCGAAGGTGACGGCGGCCTGCGCCACGGCGATCAGGCCGACCTGGATCAGATCGGCGCGCTCCACGTTGGCAGGCAGATGGCGCACCAGCGCCTGCGCCTGCTTGCGCACCCAGGATTGGTTCTTCGCAATGAGAACCGAGGGCACACCATCCATGGAGATCATGCCCCGATCTTAGGGACGGAAGCCCCGCCCCCGATAGACCGAGCAACCCTGTTTTCGTCCCCAAGTTCACAGGCTTGAGGACTTGACAGCGCACAGGAGGCGCCACCGACAGGTCCGGAATCAGGGCTTCTTGCGCAGGGCGGCCAGCTCGGCGGGGCTCAGCTGACCGTCGTGATTGGTGTCCAGCGTGTCGAAGTCGGCCGCCAGCCGGGGGTGCCCCGCCACCTCCTCGCGGCTCAGCAGGCCGTCACCGTTCTTGTCGAGCTTGGCAAAGGCGCCGGCCGGTGCAGCGGTCGTCCCGCCGCCCGCCGCCTTGGCGTCCTTGAGGGCCCGGTGATAGGCACGGAACTCCTTGGGGGTGATCTCACCGTCCTTGTTGGCGTCGATCTGGTCGAAATGGGCCGCCAGGGCCGGAGCCGCCTGGGCCTCGGCCCGGCTGATCCGGCCGTCTCCGTTGGTGTCCAGGGCCTTGAAGCGTTCGGCCGCTGCAGCCCGGCCCTGGGCCGGCCCGGAGGCCGCGGTCGAGACAGCGTCGGCGGCATGGGCCAGGGAGGCGGAAAGAGCCGCCGCGACGACGGACAGGGTCAGCAAGGTGCGCATGGACGAGTTCCTCAGACAGTGGATGAGCCGGGGCCGCCCGGGCAGGGCCTGCCGCCGGCTGGTTCAACGGCGCGGGGGCCGACGTCGTTGTCCGCCGTGGCAGAGCCTTACCCATGTTTACATTGCGCCCGCGCGCCTGCAGCCACGTGGCCTTCCGCCCAGGCCCCGCGCACAGGCCCCACAATGGGCCCATGATCGAAGCGCCCTTCATCCCGCCGGAACAGTTCACCGATCCCGACGCGGCCCTGGCCCGCGTGGTCGAGCTCTACAACGCCCAGGTGCAGCACCTGCGGCAGAAGCTGCGCGACTACGTGGCCGGGCAGGACCTGGGCGGCCGGGTGCGGGCCTGGTATCCCAGCGTGCGGGTGCAGGTGGACACGGCCCCGCGCCACGACACCCGGCTGAGCTACGGCTTCGTGGCCGGCCCCGGCCAGTACGAGACCACCCTCACCCGGCCGGACCTGTTCGGCAACTACTACCGGGAGCAGTTCGCCCTGCTGCTGAAGAACCACGGCATCGGGCTGGAAGTGGGGCTGGGCCGGCAGCCGATCCCGGTGCATTTCTCGCTGGCCGACGACGAGCATGTGGAAGGCCACCTGAGCAGCGAACGCCGCCGGCGCCTGTCCGAGCACTTCGACCTGCCGGACCTGGCCGCCATGGACGACGGCATCGCCAACGGCACTTTCGAGCCCGGGCCGCGTGAACCGCAGCCGCTGGCCCTGTTCACCGCGCCGCGGATGGACTATTCGCTGCACCGGCTGCGCCACTACACCGGCACCGCCCCGGAGCACTTCCAGAATTTCGTGCTGTTCACGAACTACCAGTTCTACATCGACGAGTTCATCCGTCTGGGCCGGCAGCTGATGCAGAGCCCCGAGAGCGAGTACACCGCCTTCGTCGAGCCGGGCAATGTGGTGACGCCCCGGGTCGGCCGCGAGGCCCAGGCCAGCGGCTCGCCCCCGCCGCGCCTGCCGCAGATGCCGGCTTACCACCTGGTACGCGAGGACGGCTGCGGCATCACCATGGTCAACATCGGCGTGGGCCCCTCCAACGCCAAGACGGCCAGCGACCACATCGCCGTGCTGCGGCCTCACGCCTGGTTGATGCTGGGCCACTGCGCCGGCCTGCGCAACACCCAGCAGCTGGGCGACTACGTGCTGGCCCACGGCTATGTGCGCGAGGACCATGTGCTGGACGAGGAACTGCCACTGTGGGTGCCCATCCCCGCCCTGGCCGAGGTGCAGCTGGCGCTGGAACAGGCGGTGGCCGAGATCACCCAGCTGTCGGGCTACGAGCTGAAGAAGGTGCTGCGCACCGGCACCGTGGCCACCACCGACAACCGCAACTGGGAGCTGCTGCCGCATCCGGGTCCCGAGCGCCGCTTCAGCCAGAGCCGCGCGGTGGCCCTGGACATGGAAAGCGCCACCATCGCCGCCAACGGCTTCCGCTTCCGGGTGCCCTACGGCACGCTGCTGTGCGTCTCCGACAAGCCGCTGCACGGCGAGATCAAGCTGCCCGGCATGGCCAACCACTTCTACCGCGAGCGGGTGGACCAGCATCTGCGCATCGGCATCCGCGCGCTCGAGCTGTTGCGGGCCGGCGGCTCGGGCCCGTTGCACAGCCGCAAGCTGCGCAGCTTCGCCGAAGTGGCCTTCCAGTAGGCCGTCGGGCCCTCTGCCCCCGGACCTTCCCTTTGGGATGCCCGGGTTTGTTTGCATTCTTTATTGCGAACCACTCTCATTTGCATTAATATTTGTCAAACGGGCCCGGTCGCAGTCGGGCCCGTCACGTTCAGGCCCCCGAAGCAGGACATGCCAGCCACCGCCAGCCGCTGGCTTCGAGGATGCCGAGATGGTTCCCACACCACCTTTGCCCACATCCAAGCATGTCCACCCACATCCGCAGCCGGCGCCTGGCGCCGACCCGCAGCATCCCCTTTGCCGCCACCTCCGCGCCCACCCTGGGCGCCGCCCTGCTGAGCCTGCCGCTGGCCCTGCAGGCGCAGACCGCCCCCACGCAGGACGCCCCCACCCTGCCCACCGTCAGCGTCACCGGCACCGCCGAGGGTTACAAGGCCGACGCCAGCGCCTCGCCCAAGTTGACCCAGCCGCTGCTGGACACGCCCAAGTCCGTGCAGGTCATCACCAAAGACCTGATGCAGGCCCAGGGCGCCACCACCCTGACCGAGGCCCTGCGCAACACACCGGGCATCACGCTGCAGCTGGGTGAGAACGGCAGCACCGCCGCCGGTGACACCTTCCAGATGCGCGGCTTCTCGACCCAGACCTCGACCTTCGTCGACGGCATCCGCGACCTGGGCGCCGTCACCCGCGATGTCTTCAACGTGGACCAGGTCGAAGTGGTCAAGGGCCCGTCCGGCGCCGATGTCGGCCGCGGCGCGGCCGGCGGCTACATCAACCTGATCAGCAAGCTGCCCGAGCGCGACGAGCGCAACGACGCCACGCTGACCCTGGGCACGGCCGACACGAAGCGCGCCACGGCCGACATCGGCCGGGGCTTCGGTGAGACCTCGGCCTGGCGCCTCAACGTGATGACCCAGGACAGCGGCGTGGATGGCCGCGACGAGGTCAAGAACAAGGGCTGGGCCATTGCCCCCGGCGTGGCCTTCGGCCTGAACACGCCCACGCGCCTGTACCTGTACTCGCAGCACGTGCACCAGGACAACGTGCCCGATGGCGGCATCCCCACCATCGGCATGAAGGGCTTCTACAACGCCGACAGCGCGCTCAACAGCGGCGCCAAGGTGGACACCCACAACTTCTACGGCAGCAAGAGCGACCACGAGAAGGTCGATGCCGACATGTTCACGGTCAAGCTGGAGCATGACCTGGCCCCCGGCACCACGGTGCGCAACATCACCCGCTACGGCCAGACCCACATGGACCGGGTGATGACGGGCGTGTACACGCTCACCGCCGTCACCGCCGACGACCCCTCGACCTGGACGGTCAGCCGCATCCGCCAGCGCACCGACCAGACCAACGAGATCCTGACCAACCAGACCAGCGTCAGCACCCACTTCACCACGGCCGGCATCCGCCACGACCTGGCAGCCGGTGTGGAACTGATCTACGAGCGCCAGCTGACCCGCGGCACCGGCACCACGGCGCAGACCATCAACGGCGTGAGCTACAGCGCCATCAGCAACCCGGCGGCCAACCTCTACCACCCCGACGCTGGCGACGACCTGGGCGTGCCCTACCTCACCGGCGCGGACACCGAGGGCAAGACCACCACCGGCGCGCTCTATGTGCTGGACACGCTGAGCCTGAACGAGGCCTGGAAGCTCAATGCCGGACTGCGCTTCGAGCGCTACCACACCGAAACCTCGGTGGGCACCATCGTCACCAGCAGCAACAGCAGCACCTACCCCGGCTACGCGGTCGGCAGCATCGCCAACACCAACCTGCGCCTGGCCGACAACCTCAGCAGCTGGAACCTGGGCCTGACCTACAAGCCCACCGCGAACGGCAGCATCTACCTGGCCGCGGCCAACGCGTACACGCCACCGGGCGGCGCCAACTTCGCCCTGTCGGCCACCAGCACCAACGCCAACAACCCCTCGATGGCCCCCCAGCAGACCCGCACGTTCGAGCTGGGCACCAAGTGGGACCTGCTGGACCGGCGCCTGAACCTGACCCTGGCGGCCTACCACACCGAGAACAAGAACCAGGTCAGCTACGACGACCTGGGCAACGCCGTGCAGACCGGCAAGACCCGCGTGCAGGGCGTGGAACTGGGCCTGGTCGGGCGCGTGACCGAAGCCTGGCAGGTCTCCGCCGGCGTGGCGACGATGGACACCAAGCAAAGCGGCGTCTGGAACAGTGACCACGACACCCAGACCACCGGGGTGCGCTGGTCGCCCGACCTGACCGCCTCGCTGTGGAGCACCTACACGCTGGGCGACCTGACGCTGGGCGCGGGTGCGAACTACGTGTCCAAGCAGAAGCGCTCGATCACCGCCGACACCGACCTGTCGGTCACCAACATGCCGGAGATCCCGGCCTACTGGGTGGCCGACCTGATGGCGTCCTACCAGGTCATGAAGAACCTGAAGCTGCAGCTGAACGTGGGCAATGTGTTCGACAAGGAATACATCAGCACGCTCAACAACAGCGGCGCGCGCGCCACGCTGGGCGCGCCGCGCACGGCCAAGCTGACGGCCAGCGTGCAGTTCTGAGGCAAGGCGGCGCGGCATGTTGTTGCACATCCCGGGCGTTCTGTCTGCGGAGGAAGTCGCCCGCTTCCGCCAGGCCCTGGCCGAGGCCCCCTGGGCCGATGGGCGAGCCACCGTCGGTCCGCAGGGGGCCCTGGTCAAGCACAACGAACAGCTGCCCGCCGACCACCCGCTGGCCCGCGAGCTGGGCCAGCGCATCGTGCAGCGGCTGTCCAGCCACCCGCAGTTCGTCTCGGCGGCGCTGCCGCACCGCATCCTGCCGCCGCTGTTCAACCGCTACCAGGGCGGCGGCAACTACGGCCTGCATGTGGACGGCTCGGTGATGGCCATGGGCGACGGCCAGCGCCTGCGCAGCGACGTGTCCACCACGCTGTTCCTCTGCGACCCCGAGGACTACGAGGGCGGCGAGCTGGTGGTGATGGACACCTATGGCGCCCACGAGGTCAAGCTGCCCGCGGGCGACCTGATCCTCTACCCGTCCACCAGCCTGCACAAGGTCGAGCCCGTCACCCGCGGCGCCCGCACCTGCGCCTTCTTCTGGACCCAGAGCCTGGTGCGCGACGACGGCCAGCGCGCCGCCCTCTACGAGCTGGACCAGACCATCCAGCGCCTGCGCGCGCGGCTGGGCGACAGCGACGAGGTGCTGCAGCTCACCGGCCACTACCACAACCTGCTGCGCCGCTGGGCCGAGCTGTGAACACCCACGGCTTCAAAACCCTGCTGCGCTGGCACTGGATCAGCTCGGCCCTGTGCCTGGTGGGCATGCTGCTGTTTGCCGTCACCGGCTTCACCCTCAACCACGCGGCCGACATCGAGGCCCAGCCTGTGCTCACCCGCTGGCAGGCCACGCTGCCGGCCCCGGTGCTGGCGGCGGTACAGGCCGCACGGCCGGCCCAGGCCGGCGGCGGCGCGCCGGTGCCGGCCCCCCTGCGCCAGTGGGTGGCCGAGTCGCACGGGCTGCGCCTGGCCGCCGGCCTGGCCCCCGAGTGGTCCGCCGAGGAGCTTTACGTGGCCCTTCCCCGCCCTGGCGGCGATGCCTGGCTGCGCGTCGATCTGGGCAGCGGCGAAACCGAGTTCGAGGACAGCGACCGCGGCCTGCTGGCCCTGCTCAACGACCTGCACAAGGGTCGCCACACCGGCGCCGTCTGGCGCGCCTTTCTCGATGTCTTCGCCGCAGGCTGTCTGGTGTTCTGCATCACCGGCCTGCTGATCCTGCACCGCCATGCCAGCCAGCGCGCGCTGACCTGGCCGCTGACGGCCGCGGGTTTCGTGCTGCCAGCCCTGCTGGTGCTCCTGTTCATCCATTGACCTCGACGCCAATGACTTCCCTCATCCCCCGCACTGCCACCACCGCCACCACCCTGGGCCTGCTGACGCTGGGCAGCGCCTCGGCCGGCGCCGCCACCCTGCAGCTCACGCTGGAGCTGCCCCGCCTGAGCGTGGCCGAATACCACAAGCCCTATGTGGCCGTCTGGCTCGAGAAGGACGGCCAGCCCAATGCCGCCGCCCAGCTGGCCGTCTGGTACGACCTGAAGAAGGCCAACAACGGCGGCGCCAAGTGGTTGCGCGACATGCGCCAGTGGTGGCGCGCCGGCGGCCGCGACCTGAGCGTGCCCGCCGACGGCGTGACCGGCGCCACCCGCTCGCCGGGCGAACAGGTGCTGCGCCTGGACCAGTTGCCCGCGCTGGCCCGGCTGCCCGCCGGCCAGTACACGGTGGTGGTGGAAGCCGCCCGCGAAGGCGGCGGCCGCGAGGTGCAGCGCCTGCCGCTGACCTGGCCCATCCAGGCCGCCCAGCAGGCCCAGGCCCAGGGCACCCATGAACTGGGCGCCCTGCAGCTCAAGGCCACCCCCTGATCCACGCCCCTGTACAGGATGTCCACCATGACCCTGCTCCGCCCCCACCCCATTGCGCTGGCCCTGGCCACCGCCCTGCCTCTTTTCGCCTGGGCCCACGACACCTGGGTGCTGCCCTCGTCCACCCTGGTGACCGGCCGCAACCAGAGCGTCGTGGTCGACGCCTCGGTCTCCACCGACCTGTTCATCGCCGAGCGCCCGCTGGCCTGGGGTGAACTGCGGGTGACCGGCCCCGACGGCAAGCCCCTGCCGGCCGGTGAGCGCAGCGCAACCGCCCTGCTCAGCAGCGTGGTGATCGAGCTGCC
This sequence comes from Ideonella dechloratans, assembly GCF_021049305.1. GTDB lineage: Bacteria > Pseudomonadota > Gammaproteobacteria > Burkholderiales > Burkholderiaceae_C > Ideonella > Ideonella dechloratans. Next base: position 621,556 of record NZ_CP088081.1, on the reverse strand, counting down.
GGCCGAAGGCAGCTACCGCATCAGCAACCTCAGCGAGAGCCTGATGGCCAGCTACCAGGACGCCGAGGGCAAGCCCCAGCGCTTCCGCGGCACCCCGGCCGAATTCGCCCAGAAGGTGCCGGCCGACGCCAAGCTGCTGGGGCTGGTGCACACCCTGGCCCGCCAGCAGACCTTCGTCAGCCGGGAAAAGGCCACCGTGCCCGCCTTCGCCCCCGAAGGTCGCGGCCTGGAAGTCCTGCCGCTGGACGCGGTGAACGACCTCAGCGATGGCGACCGCACACGCTTCACCCTGCTGCTCAACGGCCAGCCGCTGGCCGGCGAGAAGCTGTCCCTGGTGCGCGAAGGCAACCGCTACCGCTACGACCGCGGCGAACAGACGCTGAGCACCGATGCCCAGGGCCAGTTCAGCGTGAGCTGGGCCGCCCCGGGCCGCTACTGGCTGGGCGTCAGCCACGGCGACCGCCCCGCCGCGGCCCCGGCACCGCAAGGCGGGCCCGGCGGCCCCATGGCCATGGGCGGCACCCGAGACAAGCCCCTGGAGCGCGCCAGCCTGAGCGCCACCTTCGAGGTGCTGCCGCGCTGAGACCCGGGCCGACCGATGTTCGCCCCCGCCCTTCCCACCGCGCCACGGGCCCAGGCCCGTGTGCTGATCCCTGCCGAGCTGTCCGGCCCGCCCGCGCCCTGGGGCCAGGTGCTGCACACCCTGGGCGGGGACACCATGGGCACCTCCTGGTCCGTCCAGCTCTGGGCCGGCGCCGGCCTGCCCGAGCGGCCGCTGCGCCGCGCCATCCAGGCCGTGCTGGACGACGTGGTCGTCCAGATGAGCACCTGGGAGCCCGACGCCCTGATCAGCCGCTTCAACCGTCTGCCCGCCGGTGAAAGCCTGGTGCTGCCAGACGGCTTCGCCCTGGTGATCGACACCGCGCTGCAGGTGGCCCGGCGCAGCGCCGGCGCCTTCGACCCCACCGTGGGCGCTGCGGTGGGACGCTGGGGCTTCGGCCCAGCCGAGCTGGCCGGGCCCGAGACCGACACTGCGGCAACCCCCGGCTGGGCACGGCTGGGCTGGGCGCCGGCCACGCACCGCCTGACCCAGCCCGGCGGCCTGCGGCTGGATCTCTCGGCCATCGCCAAGGGCCACGCGGTGGACCGGGTGAGCGCGGTGCTGCGCGACAGCGGCCTGCCCCACCACCTGGTGGACATCGGCGGCGAGCTCAGCGGCCAAGGGCTCAAGCCCAGCGGCCAGCCCTGGTGGGTGGACCTGGAAATGCCCGACCCCGCCTGCCCGCTGCCCCCCACGCGCGTTGCCCTGCATGGGCTGGCGGTGGCCACCTCGGGCGACTACCGGCGCTGGCGCCTGGGCGCCCAGGGTCAGCGCCTGAGCCACACCCTGGACCCGCGCACCGGTGCGCCGGTGGCCCACGCGGTGGCCTCGGTCACCGTGCTGCACCCCAGCGCCATGTGGGCCGACGCCTGGGCCACCGCCCTGATGGTGCTGGGGCCGGTCGAAGGCCTGGCCCTGGCCGAAGCCGAAGACCTGCCCGCCCTCTGGATCGAGCGTCCCACACCGGCCCAGGCCGGCTGGCGCGAAACCCTCAGCCCCGCCCTGCGCGCGCTGCTGGCCTGAGAACGCCCATGGACGCCCTGACCCTGAGCCACACGCCGCCCCACCGCCTGGCCCAGGCCGCCGCCCTGCTGCTGGCCTGGATCGGTCTGTGCCTGTGGCAATGGCGGCGCCACCGCCTTCGCCAGCACGCCCCACAGGCCTCGGTCCTGGCATCCGGTGCGCCCGGCCCCGTCGCCCTGGTCACCTGGGCCAGCCAGACCGGCGCGGCCGAAGCCCTGGCCTGGGACACGGCCCGCACGCTGGAATCCGGCGGTCTGCCGGCCCGGGTGGCGCCACTGGAACAATTGGACCCTGCGCAGCTGCGCCAGCACCAGCCGGTGTTCTTCGTCGCCAGCACCGCCGGTGATGGCCAGGCCCCGGACCACGCCGAGCCCTTCGTCGACCGCTGGATGGACCGCCCCGCCGAGCTGGCGGGCCTGCCCTGCGGCGTGCTGGCCCTGGGCGACCGCGAGTACCGCCACTTCTGCGGCTTCGGCCAGCAGTTGCAGCGCTGGCTGCACGACAGCGGTGCCCAGCCCCTGTTCGAGCCGGTGCTGATGGACCGGGGCGATCCCCAGGCCCTTCAGCACTGGCTGGCGGCGGTGGGCGCCCTCACCCCGACCCTGCCCCCGGCCGCCCCCTCCACACCGGCGCCTCGGCGCCGGTCTTCGGCACAAACGAGCGCGCCGGGCATGGCCTACGAGCCCTGGATCCTGCTGGGGCGGCGCCACCTGAACCCGGGCAGCCTGGGTGAGCCGGTGTGGCTGATCGACATGGCGCCGCCCCTGGACGGCCCCCCACCCGCCGCCTGGGAGGCGGGCGACCTGGTGCAACTGCGCCTGCCCGGCACCGACCGCACGCCCCGCAGCTACTCCATCGCCAGCCTGCCCGAAGCCGGGCCGGGCGGCGGCCTGCAGCTGCTGGTGCGGCGCCACCGGCGGGAGGATGGCAGCGTGGGGGCCGCCTCCGGCTGGCTGACCGGGGACTGCCCGATCGGCGGCGCCCTGTCCCTGCGCATCCAGCCGAACCCGGCCTTCCGCCTGCCGCCCGCGCTGGCCCACCGCCCGCTGGTGCTGATCGGCAACGGCACCGGCCTGGCCGGCCTGCGCGCCCATCTGCAGGCCGCCGAGCGCCGCTTGGCCCTGGCGGACTCGCCCCGTCGCCGCCTGGTCCACCAGGGCCTGCATGCCTGGCTGCTGCTGGGCGAGCGGCAGGCCGCCCACGACGCGCTGTGCGATGCCGAGATCACCCATTGGCTGGCCAACGGCGTGCTCAGCCGCACCGACCGCGTCTATTCGCGCGATGGCGGCCCCCACCGCCATGTGCAGCAGCGGCTGGCGGCCGAGGCCCCGCGCCTGCGCGACTGGGTCGAGGCTGGCGCCGTGATCCTGCTGTGCGGCAGCCGCCAGGGCATGGCCAGCGGCGTCGATGCCGTGCTGACCGAGGCACTGGGCGAGACCACCCTGCAGACCCTGCGCCAGCAGGGCCGGCTGCGACGCGACGTGTACTGAACCCGGACCCGACCATGTCTTCCCTGACCTCCTCCTCCTTGCCCAGCCTGCCGGCGCGGCCCCCGCGGCCACACCCGGCGCAGGCCACCCGCGCCCCCGCAACGCCGGTCCCGGCCCCGCCCCCGGAATGCCTGCACGGCCCGGTCGAGGACCTGGGGCCCTGGAGCCGGCGCGCCCTGGTCGGCAGCGTCGTGCTGGTGCACCTGGCCGCGGGCTGGGCCCTGCTGCAAATCGGGACGCGCCCCGAAGTCCCCTCGCAGCCGGCACCGATCGCCGTGCAGTGGATCGCACTGCCGGCCCCCGCCCCGGTTGCGCCGCCGCCGCCATCGACGCGCCCCAGCCCGCGCCCACCCGCCACGCCCCCGCTGGTGACAGCGGCCCCCCGGCCCCAGCCCACGCCCACCACCGCCCCGGCCCCCACCCCGGTGGCCGAAGCGCCGGCCGCCCCCGCCCCCGCCCCGGTGACCGCGCCCGCCCCGCCCGCGCCCCCGGCCCCGCCGGTGGCCGCCGCCCCCGCCGGCCCGGTGGCCCTGCCCGCCAGCGCCCTGCGCTACGTCACCATGCCTCGGCTGGTGTACCCGGCCGCCGCACGCCGCCTGGGCGAGACCGGCACCGCCCTGGTCCGCGTGGTGGTGGACGTGAACGGCCTGCCGCGCGAGGTGACGCTGCACCAGTCCAGCGGCCACCCCCGGCTGGACCAGGCCGCGCTGGACGCCATGCGTGGCGCCCGCTTCCAGCCCTACCGCGTCGATGGCAAGGCCGTCGAGGCGGTGGCCATCGCACCGCTGGCCTTCCAGCTGCGCTGAGCCCGCCCCGTTTCCGTCCTCCCCGAACCTGAGCAACTCTCTCCCGAACCCGCCATGGACACCACCACCGCCTCCGTCGTCACGCCCCCGCCCGCCCCCGGCATCGGCCACTTCATCGCCCAGAGCGATGCGGTGGGCCACACCCTGCTGGTGCTGCTGGTGGGCATGTCCATCGCCTCCTGGGCCATCATCGTGGCCAAGGGCGTGGCCCAGGCCCTGCGCGCCCGCCGCAGTCGCGCCTTCCTGGACCAGTTCTGGAACGCCAGCACGCTCGACGAGGTGCGCGCCGAACTGCAGACCCACGGCGCGCGCGATCCCTTCTCGCACCTGTCGGCCCATGCCCTGCATGCCCAGGCCCACCACGCCCGCCATGGCGCCGCCAAGCTGGCCGAGGCCGGCAGCGCCAGCGAGTTCATCACCCGCACCATCAAGAAGGTGCTGGACGAGGAGACCACCCGCCTGGAGGCCGGCCTGACCACGCTGGCCACGGTGGGCGCCACCGCCCCCTTCGTCGGCCTCTTCGGCACGGTCTGGGGCGTCTACCACGCGCTGCTGGCCATCGGCAGCGGCGGCGCGGGCAGCCTGGACCAGGTGGCCGGCCCGGTGGGCGAGGCCCTGATCATGACCGGCATCGGCCTGGCCGTGGCCATCCCCGCCGTGGTGGCCTACAACGCCTTCACCCGCGGCAACCGGGTGCTGACCGGCCGGCTCGATGCCTTCGCCTTCGAGCTGCACAGCTTCCTGACCATGGGCGAGGCCCTGGGGGCCGACACCCAGTCGCCCGCCCGCCAGACCCCGCCCGCGCTGCGTCCGGTGGCCGCCGGCCACGTGGCCTGAGCCCCCGCAGAGGAGACCGACATGGCTTTCGCCTCGTTCGACCGCAAGGGCGGCGCCGCCCCGGTGGCGGAGATCAACATGGTCCCGCTGATCGACGTGATGCTGGTGCTGCTGGTGATCTTCATCGTCACCGCGCCGCTGCTGTCCCACGCCGTCAAGCTGGACCTGCCGCGCGCCAGCAGCCAGCCCGTGCCGCCGGTGGCCGACAAGATCGACTTCTCCATCGACGCCCAGGGCCAGCGCTACTGGAACGGCGAGAAGGTCAGCCGCGAACAGGCCCAGGCCCGGCTGCAGGCCCAGGGCCAGCGCCAGCCGCAGCCCGAGATCCACCTGCGGGCCGACGAGGCCGCGGCCTACCGCGCCGTGGCCGAGACGCTGGCCGACGCCTCGCGCGCCGGCCTGGGCAAGATCGGTTTCGTCAGCCAGCCCGCGCCGGCCCACTGACCAGCCACTGACGTCGGCTTGACCTTGCCCCGGTCCGGCCAGGGCAAGGGGCTTTATCATCGCGGCCCATGGAAGCCCCCCGCGACGTGGCCGCGATCCGTCTGGACAACGCCCTGCTGTTGTTCGACGAGTTCGTGCAGGCCACCGTCAAGAATGCCGATGCCGCCGCCCTGCGCGGCCTGGAGCGCCGCTTTGCCGAGCGGCTGCAGATCCAACCCAGCTACTGGAGCCAGATCAAGGGCCGCTCGCGCCAGATCGGCGAGCGCCTGGCCCGCCAGTTCGAGCAGAACTGCCGCAAGCCCGTCGGCTGGATGGACGAGCCCCACGGCACCGGCAACGGCGCCCCGGCCGACGCGCAGGCCGAATCCCCGCTGCCACGCGACGACGATGAACGTTTCATCGTCGGCCTGGTGCTGACCTACTACCGCCGGCACCCGCAGCGGGCCCGCACCCGGCTGCTGGACCTGCTCAGCGAGGTGCTGGTGCCCGCCGCGCCGGCCGCCCCCGTCACCCCGGCCGCAACCCCCCCGGTGGCGCCTGCGCCCGGCGTGCTGCGTCCCGCCGCCGTCCCGCCCCCTGCCCCGGCCAGCGACAGCGACCTCTGGCGCCTGAGCCAGCGCGGCGTCGCCCCGCTCAAGGGCAAGCGCTGAGGCCCCTCCCCAGGCGCGCCGCAGGGCGCGGGCAGGCCGCCGCCCGCGCGGGGTGACGCGCTTGTCGTTGCGCAAAAGATAAAAAACACTTGCGCAAGATAATCAAATGTTTATCATTTGCGGACGCGCCGAGGTTCTGCCGCTCCTGAACCTGGCGCCGCGCGGTGGGTTCGCCTGCCGAATCCCGCGCCCGCCCCGGCCCCTGCGCTGTACCGGCCGGCCCCGCCACCCTCTGGACCGACAGATGCATTGCACCCTGATGGCCCGTCCGGTGCGGGCCTTCTCCCAGTTCCTGACCCCTTGACCCCGTCTGGCGGACCCTGCTGACCGCAGGCCGTGCCACGGGCACCGTGTGAACCCCTTGCCGCCCTGTGGCGCCCCCGTGGCGCCTGCAAGGCAGGCCGCCGCATGGCCGACATCCGGCCCGAGGAGATGACATGACCCTGAAGATCCAGCTGACCCTGAGCACCCCGCGCAATCCGGTGGCCGTCCCGGCACGACTGCGCCAGGCCGGCCCGCACCGCCGCTCCGGCAAGGCCCTGCGACAGCAGCAGCGCCAGACCCTGCGCCGCGAGCTGGCCCACGCCCGCCCCGACCCCCACAGCCCCTGAGCCCCCCTTTCGCGCGCACCGAGGAAGCGGTGCGCGCCCCTGGAGAGACCCATGTTCCCGCATCGCACCCTTCTTCGCGCCGCCACGCCCGAGCAGTTGCTGGGCGCGGCCCAACCTGACCGTGGCCTGCGCCACCTCGTCGCCCGTGGCCTGCGCACCCTGGCCTTGGCCCTGGCCCGTGCCGCCCGCGGGGTGGCCCCCCGCCCGCTCGCGCGCCAGCACCGCGGGCTGCCCCCGCCCGCCGACCTGCCGCTCGTGGAGTACCACGGCCAGGCCGGGGCCCCCGAGGGAGCCCTCTATGTGAAGGGCGAGTTCATCGGTAGGCTGGAGGTGGATCGCCTCTGACCTCCCGGGGTCCCCGGGCCGGCGCTCAAGCCGCCGGCCCGGGATGCCGATAACAAGGCGACCACACCCTTGGGTGCGCCCGATGTCTTCAGCCCCGTCCCCGTCCTGCTATCCGTCCGATCTGGGCAGCTGGGTACGCTATTTCCAGCTGGTCGAGATCCCCGTGCTGCCGCACACCGCGGCCGTGCTGGAGGAATTGCGCCAGATGCAGGACGACGTGGACGCGCGGATGCTGGCCGACGAGCTGATGAGCGACCCGCTGATGACGCTCAAGGTGCTGGCCTACACCGCCACCGTGCAGCGGCACCGGCGCAACAACGACGCCGAAACCTTGCGCGAGGCCCTGGTGCTGACCGGCATCACGCCCTTCTTCGCCACCTTCGGGCCGCAACCCACGGTGGACATGCATCTGGAAGGTCAACCCGAGGCCCTGGCCGGCCTGCAGGCCGTGCTGGACCGGGCCGACCGCGCCAGCCGCTTCGCCCTGGCCTTTGCGCTGCACCGGCGCGACCACGACGCGGCGGTCATCTATCTGGCGGCCCTGCTGCACGACTTTGCGGAGATGCTGCTGTGGCTGAATGCCCCGACGCTGGCGCTGCAGATGAAGCTGCAGCAGCAGGCCGATCGCACGCTGCGCAGCAGCACGGTGCAGCGCCAATGCCTGCACGTCACCCTGGGCGAGGTGCAGCAGGCCCTGATGCAGACCTGGCACCTGCCGGAACTGCTGGTGCACATCACCGACGACCGCAAGGAAAACGATCCCCAGGTACGCAATGTGCTTCTGGCTGTGCGGCTGGCGCGCCACACCAGCCTCGGATGGGACAACCCCGCCGTCCCCGATGACGTGAGCGACATCGCCCGGCTGCTGACCATGGCCCCGGAAGCCACCCTGAACTGGCTGAAGGAGCTGGACGGCTGACCCGGCTTGGTGCCGCATGCGCCAATTGGGGGATTCTCAGCTGTCGTCTGACACATCCGTCGGGCTAAGCTGCGGCGCGCCGCTGCAGAACGCAACGACCTTGCCGCCCCACCGACCATGTCCGCCCACCTCGCCCAACGCAGTACCCTCATGCTCTATGGCGCCATGGCCCTGGCCGTGGCCGCAGGCTTGAGCGCCCTGCCCCCGCTGGACCCGCTGGAGGTGCTGAGGGAACAGGCCGGCCCCTGGGGGCTGCTGACCGCGCTGCTGCACCTGTGCGTGGCGGGGCTGTGCACCCTGGCCTGTCGCCGGGCCTTCGTGCGGCAGGGCTTCGCGCAGTTGCAGGGCCGACGCATGCGCTGGCTGTGCGCTGCCGCGGTGCTGGGGGCCTGGCTGTGGTGGTTGGGCAGCTGGCAGTTCACCGAGGTGGCCGATGGCCGCGCCCTGCTCTGGCTGGAAATGCTGCCGCTGTGGCTGTGGCCCGCCGGGCTGCTGAGCCCGGGCCCGGTGCGCGAATCCGGTCTGCGGCGCTCAGTGCCTGCGGCCCCCCGCTTCGGCGCGAGCGCCCTCCAGCCGCTGGCATACGGCCTCGAAGACAGCCGCGTGCTGGAGCAGGTCCACATGGCCGGCCCCCGCTACCGCCAGAGCTTCACCGCCGGGCCACACGGCGCCCTGGGTCGGGAACACGATGCTGTCGCAGGGGCTGAAGACGCTGAGCACCGCGGGCGCTTCTGATCCTTCGGCGCGCAGCCGCGCCTCGTCCGCGGCCAGTTGCCGCAGCCAGGCCGAGCCCGGTTGCATCTGCCGGGCGCTGTCACTGTGCCCCCAGAGGGCCATCCAGGTGCCCTGGTGGGGTGTGCCCACCGTGACCAGCCCGGCCACCGGGGTGCGCCCGCCGTCGGCGCGCCACCAGGCCCGCAGCGCCAGCCCTCCCATGCTGTGACCGACCAGCAGCGGGGCGCGCCCGGTGCGCAGCCAGAGCTGCTGGGCCGCCGCCGCCAGCGTGGGCACATGCGTGTCCAGCGCGGCGCCGGGCGGCTCCAGCGTCACGGCCACGGCCGGAATGCCCCGTGCGCGCAGGCACCGCAGCCAGGGGTTCCAGATCGCGCGGTTGCACAGGTAGCCATGCACCAGCAGCACGCCCTGGCGCCCCGCGGCATCGGCCGGCCACACGTCGGGCTCGGCGTGGGTGCGAAAGGGCTGCCGCCAGGCGAACACCCGAGGGGCGGCCCGGCATTCGGCCCACCAGGACCGCCAGGCGTCCGCCCCCGCGGGCGGCGCCACCCCGCTGGCCCGCTGCACGCGGCGCATCAGCAGCACCGTCAGGCCCAGCCAGGCGGCATGCCCGCCCAGCGCCAGCCCGGTGAAGGCCAGCGCCAGCGCGGGGTGCCCCTGGGCCCAGGCCAGGCCGCTGGCCAGGGCCCAGAGCGCGAAGCCCAGCAGCAGCGCCCCCCGTTGCCAGCGGGCGATCATCCGAGCAACGACGCCGACCGCCCCGACAGACGCTCGGCCAGGGCGCTGCTCAGCCGCGCCGTGATGCCGTAGATGGTGAGCTGCGGGTTGACGCCCAGGCTGGTGGGAAAGAGCGAGCCATCGTGCACCGACAGGTTGTTGATCTGCCAGTGCACCCCGTCGGGCCGCACCACGCCCAGGGACTCCTGGCCGCTCATCGCGCAGCCGCCCATCACATGGGCGCTGACGATGCGGGTCTTGAGCGGCTCCATCGGCAGGTCGCGGATCTGGGCCCGGGCGTCGGCCCAGCGGGTGGTGGGCCGGGCCAGCTCGTGCACCGGCAGGACCTCGCGGGCGCCTGCGGCGAACTGCAGTTCGGCCATGGCCAGCAGGGCCCGGCGGGCGCCGTCCATCAGGTACTCGTTGAGCGGGTAGTTCAGCACCGGCGTGCCGTCGCCCCGCAGGCTGACCAGCCCGCCCGGCGACTGCGGGTGGTAGCCGTCGCGCAGCAGCGCCAACGTGACCTGGGTGTGCGGGAACTGGCGCATCAGCGCGGCCGCCCCCGGCCCCCAGCCCGGCAGCGTGGAGGCGAAGATCACCGGATGCAGCGGCGGCACTTCCAGCTTGAAGCCCATGGGCCCGTCCAGCGGCTGGGCGTCCAGGTAGTGGTCGCTGTAGATGCTCTGCGGCGCGCCCTGCCAACCCTGCACCGGTTCGGGCATGTGGGCCGCCGACAGCAGCACCGGATGCAGGAAGGTGCGCCGGCCCAGGCGCTCGAAGGGGTCGGGCAGGCCCGAGCGCATCAGCAGGGCCGGCGAGTTGATGGCCCCGCCGGCCACCACCACATGGCGGGCCCGGATGCGGATGGGGTGTGCGGTATCGGGCGTGCCGTCGGCGCGCAGCGGCACGCCATGCAGGGCCTGCACGGTGCGGCCCTGCCATTCCAGCCGATCCACCCGCGTCTGCACCAGCAGGGTCGCGCCACGGTCCAGCGCCGCCGGCACGGTGGTCAGCAGCATCGACTGCTTGGCGTTGGTGGGGCAGCCCATGCCGCAGGAGCCCAGGTTCCAGCAGCCGCGCACATTGCGCGGGATGGGGTGGGTGGCGATGCCCAGGCGCTCGCCGCCGCGACGCAGCGCGGCGTTGTTCTCGTTGGGTGCGGCCAGCCAGGGCTGGATGCCCAGGCGCTGCTCGACCTGGTCGAACCAGGGCGCCAGGGTGCGGGCATCCCACTCGGTCAGGCCGAAATGGCTCTGCCACCAGGCCAGCGTGGCCTCGGGGGTGCGGAAGCTGCTGGTCCAGTTGACGGTGGTGGAGCCTCCGACGCAGCGGCCCTGCAGGATGGTGATGGCCTTGTCGGCCGTCTTGCGGGCGGCGCTTTCCTGGTAGAGCGCGGGGTAGGCCTCGTCCTCGCGCTGGTGGAAGTCGCTGCTGGACTTCAGCGGCCCCTCTTCGACCATGACCACCGACAGGCCGGCGCGGCTGAGCAGCTCGGCGGTGATGCCGCCCCCCGCCCCGGTGCCGACGATGGCCACGTCCACGCTCAGGCGCTCGGGCAAGGGCCCATGCGGCCCGCCCAGCACCTTCCAGCCACGCGCCAGGCCTTCGCGGATCGGATCCGCCACGGGAGACTGCGGTGCGGTCATGGTGCGGCGGATCCGGCCAGGGAGGCCGGTCCCGGATAGCCCAGCACCGCCCAGGTGGTGGGGCTGGCGAAGTAGGCGGCCTGGGTGAGGTCGCGCAGGGCGTGGTAGATCTGCTGGCGGGTGGTGTTGTCCGACAGGCGCATGGCCTGCAGCGCGGCCTGCACGTCCTGCGGATCGGCCGCGGCCCAGCCCTGCCGCAGACCGGTCAGGGCCAGGCGGCTGGGGGCCAGGTCGAGCAGCGCCAGCAGCTGGCTGAGCTCCTTGCGCGTGGCGGGCGGCAGGCCGGCCACGGTGGCCTGCAGGCGGTCGAGGTGCTGGTCCAGCGCGGCTTCGCGCGCCGCCGCGTCGGTGGGCAGCAGATCGGCCAGAACGGCCTGCGCCACGGCCCGCCACAGGGCCCGTGCGGAGGTGCTGAAGCGGTCCTGCCGCCAGCCCGGCGTCCACAGGGCCACGCCCGCGCCGGCCGCACCCAGCGCCACCGACGCCAGCAGGCCCAGGCGCAAAAGGGATCGTCGTTGCATGCCGACAGTGTGGCACGCCGCAGGGCAGCCCCCTGCCCCGATAGGACAACTACCGTTGCGCGCGCCCTCGGGCCTGAACGACCATCCGGGCACCGCACGGCCGGATGGCTGCCCCGCCCACGCAAGAGTCCAAATGAGTTCAGTTGACCCGCGCAGCCCCGCTGCCCCGCCCCGCCCCTGGTTGGGCCAGTACCCGACCGATGTGCCGCACACCATCGACGAGCAGGCCCACGCCTCGCTGGTGTCGCTGCTGGAGGACGCCTGGCAGCGCCACGCGGACCGCGAGGCCACCCTGTGCATGGGCGCGCGCCTGCGCTACCGCGACATCGATGCCCTGTCGCTGGCCCTGGCCGGCTGGCTGCAGCAGCAGGGCCTGGTCAAGGGCGACCGGGTGGCGGTGATGATGCCCAACCTGCCCCAGTACTACCCGGTGATGGGCGCCATCCTGCGGGCGGGCTGCGTGGTGGTGAACGTCAACCCGCTCTACACCCCGCGCGAACTGAGCCACCAGCTGCGCGACTCGGGCGCCAAGGTGTTGTTCATCCTGGAGAACTTCGCGGCCACGCTGGAGGCCATCACCGAGCCGCTGCCGGTGCGCCAGGTGGTGCTGTGCGCCATGGGCGACCTGCTGGGCTTCTGGCGCGGCGCGATGGTGAACTTCGTCGTGCGCCATGTGCGCAAGCTGGTGCCCGAGCACACCCTGGGCAGCACCGAAAAGCGCCGCGTGCTGCGCTTTGCCGAAGCGCTGCGCCAAGGCGGCCAGCACCCCTTCCAGCGCGTGCCGCTGGGCCCCAACGACGTGGCCTTCCTGCAATACACCGGCGGCACCACCGGCGTGTCCAAGGGGGCCACGCTGCTGCACCGCAATCTGGTGGCCAATGTGCTGCAGATGGACGCCTGGTTCAGCCCGGTGCTGCACCGGCTGGGGGAGCGCCCGCTGACCATGGTGGCCGCGCTGCCGCTGTACCACATCTTCGCGCTCACCCTGTGCGGGCTGTTCAGCACCCAGCGCGGCATGCTCAACCTGCTGATCCCCAACCCGCGCGACATCGCCGGCTTGGTGCGCACGCTGGGCCAGCACCGCGTCAACCTGTTCCCGGCGGTCAACACCCTGTTCAACGCCCTGACCGAACATCCGGACTTCGCCAAGCTGGACTTCTCCGAACTGGTGGTGTCGGTGGGCGGCGGCATGGCGGTGCAGCAGGCCACGGCCGAGCGCTGGCTGCGCCTGACCGGCTGCCCCATCGTCGAAGGCTACGGCATGTCCGAGACCTCGCCGGTGGCCACCTGCAACCGCATGGACCTGAACACCTTCAGCGGCACCATCGGCCTGCCGGTGCCCTCCACCGACATCGCCATCCGCGACGAGGCCGGCCAGGATGTGCCGCCCGGCCTGCCCGGAGAGATCTGCATCCGCGGCCCGCAGGTGATGGCCGGCTACTGGAACCGCCCGGACGAGACCGCCAAGGTGATGACCGCCGACGGCTTCCTGCGCAGCGGGGACATCGGCATCATGGACACGCGGGGCTATGTGCGCATCGTCGACCGCAAGAAGGACATGATCCTGGTGTCCGGCTTCAACGTGTACCCCAACGAGATCGAGCAGGTGGTCAACCTGCACCCGGGCGTGCGCGAATGTGCCGCGGTCGGCATTCCCGATCCGCATTCGGGCGAGGCGGTGAAGCTCTTCGTGGTGCGCCGCGACCCGACGCTCAGCGAGGACGACATCCGGCACTACTGCCACGACAACTTCACGGCCTACAAGCGGCCCAAGGTGGTCGAGTTCTGCGAGGAGCTGCCCAAGACCTCGGTGGGCAAGGTGCTGCGCCGCGCGCTGCGCGACCACGGTGCCGCCGCCGTGGTGGCATGAGCGGCGGCTTCGCGGCCACGGCAGCCGCCCTGGGGCTGCAGGTGCTGCAGCGCGACTGGCTGTCGGCCAACCAGACGGTGTTCGCGGCCTGCGGGGACGCCCCGAGCACGGTGGTGGACACCGGCCACGCCCGCCACGCCGAGCACACCCTGGCCCTGCTGGAGCATGCCCTGGGCGGGGCCGCGCTGCAGCAGGTGCTCAACACCCATCTGCATTCCGACCACTGCGGCGGCAATGCCGCGCTGCAGGCCCGCTGGCGCGTGCAGACCCGGGTGCCAGCCGCCTCGCATGCGGCGGTGGTGCAGTGGGATGAGGACCGTCTGAGCTACCGCCCCTCGGGGCAGCACTGCCCGCGCTTTGCCGTCGACGGCGTGCTCGTGCCGGGCAGCCGGGTGCGCCTGGGCCCCACGGACTGGCAGGTGCTGGCGGCACCGGGGCACGACCCCGACGCGATCCTGCTGTTCGAGCCCCAGTCGCGCACGCTGATCGCGGGCGATGCGCTGTGGCAGAACCGCCTGGCGGTGATCTTCCCGGAGTTGGTGGAGGCCTCCGGCTTTGCCGAGACCCGGGCCACGCTGGAGCTGATCGAGCGGCTGGCCCCGCGCTGGGTCATCCCGGGCCATGGCGAACCCTTCGAGGACGTGGCCGAGGCCCTGGCCGGCAGCCGCGGCCGGCTGTCCGCCTTCGAAGCCGACCCACGCCGCCACGCCCGCCACGCGGCCCGGGCCCTGCTGATGTTCCACCTGATGGAACTCGGCGCCGTCGACGCGACGGAACTGCAGCGCTGGATCGTCCAGACCCCTTTGTTCGTCGCCATGGCCCGGCAGCTCGGGGCGAATGACCTCAGTCGCTGGGCCTTGGACCTGATCGAGGGCCTGGTGGGCGATGGCCTGGTGCGACGCGTCGGGACCCGGCTGCAGCCGATGCCTTCCCCCTGAGGCGCCGTCTCAGCGGGCTGGGGCCCGTCCACCGGACCGGGGCTGGCGGCAGGCCCATCTCCCGCCACAATCGGCCCATGCCCCTGCACCGGCTGGTCTTCTTTCTCGGCGGCTTCGACCCCAAGACGCCGCGCCACTACCACCGCCTCTACCGGGCGGCGGCCCGTGCGCACCCCCCGGGGCCTGAGGGCGAGCAGCTGAGCGTGGGGCCACGCCGCACCCACGATGCGTTGAGCGACGTCTGGGACGTGCATTGGCGCCCAGCCCAGGGACCGGCCCTGCACACCCGCCATGTCGTGCTGCGCTGGGACGACATCGTGCTGCACCACTGGGGCCGCGGGCTGCGCCGGGTGCTGGGCGACTGGCGGCTGATGTATCTGCGCCGGGGCGCCCTGCGGGCGATGGCCCGCATCCATGCGGCGGCCCCCGCCTGTTTCTGGCTGGGCAACCTGCCACTGGGTCTGGCCCTGGGCTGCCTGACGGCGGCGGGGCTGCTGGGGACGGCACTGGCCCGTGCGCAGGGCCTGCCCCTCGCCTTGGGCCTCCTCGCGCTGCCCGTCGGCGGTCTGCTGTGGCGGCTGCTGGAGCGCCGGCTGGACACCGAATGGCTGCTGCGGCTTTACGCCTTCACCTGCGCACAGGGCGAGGGCCAGTTGCCGGACCTGGAGGCGCGACTCGACGCACTGGCCGACACCCTGCTCGAACAGGCCCGTGCCCACCCCGCCCATGAGCTGCTGGTGGTGGGCCACAGCACCGGGGCCATCCAGGCCGCCGCCGTGCTGGCCCGGGCGCTGCAGCGCGGGCCCGACCTGACGGCCTGCGCCGAGCACATCGGCCTGCTCACCCTGGGGCACTGCACGCCGCTGCTGGCCTGGCAGCCGCGGGCCGACGCGTTCCGTGCCGAACTCGCGCGCCTGGCCGAGACCGTCGACCTGACCTGGTGGGATTTCACCGCCCCGGCCGACTGGGCTGCCTTCGCCCGGGTCCCCCCCTGGACCGAGGCGAGCGGCCCGGCACGCCGACACGCCACCTCGCCACGCTTTCACCAGACGATGTCGGAGGCCGCCTACGCCGCGCTGAAGCGGGACCGCCAGGCCCTGCATCTGCATTACCTCAGAGCCCCGGAGCGGCCCGGCGGCTACGATCCGGTGACTTTCACCGCCGGGCCCCTGTCCCTGGCCGAGCGCCACCGGGCGCTGCGGGCCAGTGACGGCGCGCCGGGCCTGTCCGACGCCCCATGAGCCGCTTCTGCCCCCACTATCCCCGCCCCGCTGCCCGCCGGCCCTCGGTGTGGCGCATGTTCTTCAGCAAGCGGCGCTCGTGGCTGGACGGCTTGTACGAGCGCAGCTACCGGATGAAGATGGGCGAGGTGCATCTGCCGGGCGTGGACCTGTACATGGTCAACGAGCCCGCATTGGTCCACCAGGTGATGGACCACGCCGACGCCTTTCCCAAGCACGAGATGCTGGGCGAGGCGCTGCGCCCGCTGCTGGGTGACAGCATCTTCACCACCAACGGCGAGGTGTGGCAGCGGCAGCGCACGCTGATGAACCCCTCCTTCGAGGGCGCGCGGGTGCGCAAGGTGCTGGGGCGCATGCGCGCCGCGGGCGACGCGATGGTGCAGCGGCTGCATGCGGTGCCCCCTGGCGGCGTGCACGACGTGGAGATGGAGATGACCCACGTCGCCGCCGACATCATCCTGCGCACCATCCTGTCCCAGTCGCTCGACAGCGAGGGGGCGCAACGCATCTTCGCCGCCTTCGCCCGCTACCAGGCCCTGGCGCCGCGGCTGATGATGCCGGCCTTCTTTGGCCTGCGCTGGCTGCGGCCCTGGTGGCAGATCCGTCGCAGCCGCAGCGCCGCCCGCGAGATTCGCAGCCTGCTGGAGGCCTACATCCGTCCGCGCTACGAGGCCGCCCGCGCGGGCGGCCCTGCGGATGAGACGGCCGAAGATGACATCCTGGCCTCGCTGCTGCGGGTGCGCGACGAAGCCACCGGCGAAGGCTTTGGCTTCGACGAACTGGTGGACCAAGTGGCCATGCTCTTCCTGGCTGGGCACGAAACCTCGGCCAGCGCCTTGTCCTGGGCCCTGCACCTGCTGGCCCACGATCCGCAGGTGCAGGAGCGGCTGCACGAGGAGGCCTGCCGTGTGCTGCCGGGCCTGGACACCGAGGGCGCCAACGCGATCAAGGATCTGACGCTGGCGCGCGATGTGTTCCGCGAAACCCTGCGTCTCTTCCCGCCCGTGGGCTTTCTGGCGCGGCAGTCGGCCCAGGCCTGCCCGATGCGCGACAAGACGGTACCCGCTGGCGGATCGGTGGTGGTCTCGCCCTGGCTGATCCAGCGCCACCGCGAGCTGTGGGCGCGCCCGGACGAATTCGACCCGGACCGCTACAGCCGTGACCAGCCCTCGATGGCCGAGCCACTGGATGAGCCGGCGGCGCGCGAGTCGCTGCGCCAGGCCTACCTGCCTTTCGGCATGGGGCCGCGCATCTGCATCGGCGCGGCGTTCGCGCTGCAGGAGGCGGCCCTGATCCTGGCCCTGGTGGCGCGGCATGTGCGGGTCGAGCCAGTGCCCGGCGAAACCCCTGAACCGGTGGGTCGGCTCACCATCCGCGCGGAAAATGGCATCCGTCTGAAGATCTTCCCGCGCGAGGCAGGATGAAGGAACGCTTGGCTGGATTCGTGTTGATGACGGTGATCGTGCCGCTGGCAGTGGCGGGCTATCTGCTGCTGGTCTGGGTGGGCTTTGTGGGGCGCACCGAGCGCGGACGTGCCGGCGTGCGGGCGTTGGACCATTTCGTCAATGCCACGCTGTTCAACGGCTATGCCTGGGAGTCGGTGTCCTCGCATGCCTGGCGCATGCGGCACCGGCGCTGGGCCCGGGTGGTGATCTGGGTCACCGACCGTTTTCAGAAGAACCACTGTGAACGTGCGAACCGCCGCGAGCAGCCGGTGGTGGATCTGGTGCTGGCCAAGGGCCTGCACCGGCAGACGATTTTCTGACCGGTGGCCGGCATGAACCCGCCTGCGACCGGTGACGACCCGACCGAACGCCCGGTCCGCCGGCGCGTGGTGCTTTACCTGGGTGGATTCGATCCCCAGGGGCCGGCCCGTTATCACGCGATGGTGGAGGCGGGAGCCGCTGCCCGCCCGG
This sequence comes from Ideonella dechloratans, assembly GCF_021049305.1. Lineage (GTDB taxonomy): Bacteria > Pseudomonadota > Gammaproteobacteria > Burkholderiales > Burkholderiaceae_C > Ideonella > Ideonella dechloratans. The sequence goes on along the minus strand of NZ_CP088081.1, from coordinate 604,246 downwards.
ACGCCGGGGTGACGGTGGGGCCGCGGCGTCGGGGGGAGGCCCCGCACACCAGCAGCTGGACCTTGCGCTGGCCGGACGGCCATGGCGGGCAGGGCGAGACGCAGTACCACTTTCTGCGCTGGGACGATCTGGTGCGCGCGCAGTGGCCACGCAGCCGCTGGCGGCTGGTCGCGCTCACCCTGAGCGCCACGGCACGCATGGTGGGCAACGGCTCCTTGTGGCGCATCCTCCAGACCAGCTGGCCGGCCTTTCTGGCGCTGACGCTGCCGGCGTTCAGCCTGCTCGCCTTGGGCCTGCTCGGCCTGGTCTGGGGGAGCGGTTGGGTCGCGCTGACCCGCGCCCTCTCCTGGGGCTGGGGCGCGGCAGGCCTGGCATTGCTCGGTGGGCTGATCGGATGGCTTGTGTTGACCAGCGCCTTCACGTGGTTGCAGTCGCGGGTGCAGATGGACTGGCTGATGCGCAGCGCGCGCTACATCCTGCGGCAGGCCCGGGGGCAGACCCCCGAGCTCGAGGCCCGCATCGACCAGCATGCAGCCACCCTGGCCGCCCTGGCGGGGCAGGAGGGGACGCAGCGCGTGGATGAGGTGTTGGTGGTGGGGCACAGCTCTGGCTGCATGCTGGCGGTGAGCGTGGTGGCCCGCGCCCTGGCCCAGTGGCAAGGGCATCCCGCGCAGACCCGCCCGGTCCTGTCCTTGCTGACCCTGGGTCAGTGCACGCCGGTGCTCAGCTTCCAACCCGAAGCCCATGGCTTTCGCCGAGAACTGGCCCTGTTGCGTGCCTGCGAGACACTCACCTGGGTGGACGTCAGTTCGCCCGTGGACGGTTGCTGCTTTGCGCTCAGCGACCCCACCCTGGTCTGCCTGGATGGGCAGCCCGCGCCGCCGACACCCGCCCCCGGCACCCCCAAGTGCCTCAATCCGCGCTGGGTCCAGTGCTTCAGCCCCCAGAGCTATCGCGCGCTCAAGCGGAACAAGATGGCATGTCACTTCCAGTACCTCCAGGCCACCGAGCTGCCGGGGCCGTGCGATGTGCTGAACTGGGTCGCCGGGCCACGCTGCCTGGCGGCCGCCACGGCGGCACTGCCGGGGGTGACGGACTACCGGGGTCTACAGCGCTTCGGCAGTCCGCGGCGATGAGGTTCGCCCTGGTCACGCTGGGCAGCACCGGCGATCTCTACCCCTTTCTGGCCATCGGCCGGGCCCTGCACGAACAGGGGCACGAGGTCTTCCTGTTGAGCCAGGCCCCCCATGGCAGGGACGCCGTTCGCGCCGGGCTCCAGTTCATCCCGGTGGCCGACGCCCAGGCGCATGAGCGCACCTTGTCTCATCCCAAGCTCTGGCATCCGGTGGATGGGCTGGGGGTGCTCTGGCGTCACCTGTGCCTGCCTGCCGCGCAGCCCACCTGGGAAGCACTGCGCCGCCTGTCCCAGGGCCTGCCGCCGGGCCAACCTCTGCGGGTCTTGGCCTCTCCCTTGGCTGTTGGGGCACGCTTGGCGCGTGACACCTTGCCGATCCGGCTGTGGACGGGCTACCTGGCCCCTGCCGCACTGCGCACGCTCGACGACCCGATGTTCCTGGGGCCCTGGCGGGTGCCGACTTGGGTGCCGCTGCGCTGGCGAAGAACCGCCTGGCAGGCCCTTGACCGTTGGAAGCTGGAACCCATGGCCCGCGGCCCACTCTCCGCCCTGGCCACCCAAGTAGGCGCCCAACCTTTGGAGGGCAGTGTCTTTGGCGACTGGATCCACTCCCCGGACGGAGGTCTGGCCCTTTACGACGCCGCCTTTGCCGCTTTGCCTCGGCGGCTCCATGGTGCCCTCTCTGCACCGCCCTGGCTGGAGAGACTGCACCAGGTGGGCTTTCCCAACTTCGAATGGGCTTCGCCGGATGCGGGTGCATCGCCGAAGGCGAGCGAGGCACACCCCTGGGTGCTCTTCGGTGGGAGCGCGGGCACCCACGGCGTCGACCAAGCGCTTTGTTTGGCGCGGGAATTGATCGCCCACTCCGGCAAACCCTGCGTCATGCTGGAACCGGGGCGCGACAGGCCCACCTGCGACAGCCAGAGCCAGATCACCAGGTTGCCCCTGCAGGCCCTGCCCCCTCTGCTGCGCCGGGCCCACGCCTTTGTCCACCACGGCGGCATCGGCAGTTGCGCCCAAGGTCTCACGGCCGGTGTTCCTCAGATCCTGATGCCCCGGGCTTACGACCAGTTCGAGAACGCGGCGGCCATCCAGCGGATGGGCATGGGCTGGGCGATGCCCCGCCCGATTCAGCGTGCCAGCCCCGCGCGCCAAGCCGCCTGGATCGCGGCGCGGAGCAACATCGCATGTGCAGCACCGATGTCATCGGGCTACTCTGTGCCAGGCCAACCGAATGCGGCAGTCGTAGAGGCCTTGCGCTGCCTCACGGCAGACTAGAACCGATACTGGGACGAAATATTTCAGGCAAGAAAAAACCCCGACCGCTTGCGCAATCGGGGTTCCGGATATTAGCCTGACGATGTCCTACTTTCACACGGGAATCCGCACTATCATCGGCGCAGAGGCGTTTCACTGTCCTGTTCGGGATGGGAAGGAGTGGGACCACCTCGCTATGGTCATCAGGCTTAACTTGTTGCCTGGTCGCTGCACTGGGAAGTGCTGGGCGGCCAAGCCAATTCAAAGAGTCTTGTGAATCAGATGATTGCGTCAACCGACTTGAACGGTCTAACTTGAATTCTCACCCAGTTCTTTGATGCATTTTACATCAAAGTTATAGGGTCAAGCCTCACGAGCAATTAGTACTGGTTAGCTTAACGCATTACTGCGCTTCCACACCCAGCCTATCAACGTCCTGGTCTCGAACGACTCTTCAGGGGGCTCAAGGCCCCGGCAAGACTCATCTTGAGACGAGTTTCCCGCTTAGATGCTTTCAGCGGTTATCTCTTCCGCACTTAGCTACTCGGCAATGCCATTGGCATGACAACCGATACACCAGCGGTGCGTCCACTCCGGTCCTCTCGTACTAGGAGCAGGCTCTCTCAATCTTGCAGCGCCCACGGAAGATAGGGACCAAACTGTCTCACGACGTTTTAAACCCAGCTCACGTACCTCTTTAAATGGCGAACAGCCATACCCTTGGGACCGGCTACAGCCCCAGGATGAGATGAGCCGACATCGAGGTGCCAAACACCGCCGTCGATATGAACTCTTGGGCGGTATCAGCCTGTTATCCCCAGAGTACCTTTTATCCGTTGAGCGATGGCCCTTCCATACAGAACCACCGGATCACTTTGTCCTACTTTCGTACCTGCTCGACTTGTCAGTCTCGCAGTCAAGCACGCTTATGCCAATGCACTATCAGCACGATTTCCGACCGTGCCTAGCGTACCTTCGAACTCCTCCGTTACGCTTTGGGAGGAGACCGCCCCAGTCAAACTGCCCACCATACACTGTCCCCAACCCGGATCACGGGCCAAGGTTAGAACCTCAAACACACCAGGGTGGTATTTCAACGTCGGCTCCATACGATCTAGCGACCGTACTTCAAAGCCTCCCACCTATCCTACACAGATCTGTTCAAAGTCCAATGTAAAGCTACAGTAAAGGTTCATGGGGTCTTTCCGTCTTTCCGCGGGGAGATTGCATCATCACAAACATTTCAACTTCGCTGAGTCTCTGGAGGAGACAGTGTGGCCATCGTTACGCCATTCGTGCAGGTCGGAACTTACCCGACAAGGAATTTCGCTACCTTAGGACCGTTATAGTTACGGCCGCCGTTTACTGGGACTTCGATCAAGAGCTTGCACCCCATCAATTAATCTTCCAGCACCGGGCAGGCGTCACACCCTATACGTCGACTTTCGTCTTTGCAGAGTGCTGTGTTTTTAATAAACAGTCGCAGCCACCGATTCTCTGCGGCCTCATTGGGCTCCCCTTGTACAGGTTCACCTACTAAAGGCACACCTTCTTCCGAAGTTACGGTGTCAATTTGCCGAGTTCCTTCTCCAGAGTTCTCTCAAGCGCCTGAGAATACTCATCACGCGCACCAGTGTCGGTTTGCGGTACGGTCGTCAATAGCTGAAGCTTAGTGGCTTTTCCTGGAAGCAGGGTATCACTCACTTCGTCTGCAAGCAGACTCGTTATCACACCTCAGCTAAGCTCTCCGGATTTGCCTAGAGAGCACGCCTACATGCTTGAACCGGGACATCCAACACCCGGCTGAGCTAACCTTCTCCGTCCCCACATCGCACTATTGATCGGTACAGGAATATTGACCTGTTTCCCATCAGCTACGCATCTCTGCCTCGCCTTAGGGGCCGACTCACCCTACGCCGATGAACGTTGCGTAGGAAACCTTGCGCTTACGGCGAGGGGGCTTTTCACCCCCTTTAACGCTACTCATGTCAGCATTCGCACTTCTGATACCTCCAGCAGACCTCACGATCCACCTTCGCAGGCTTACAGAACGCTCTCCTACCGCGCACATTGCTGTGCACCCGCAGCTTCGGTAACTGGCTTAGCCCCGTTACATCTTCCGCGCAGGACGACTCGATCAGTGAGCTATTACGCTTTCTTTAAATGGTGGCTGCTTCTAAGCCAACATCCTGACTGTTTTAGCCTTCCCACTTCGTTTCCCACTTAGCCAATTTTAGGGACCTTAGCTGGCGGTCTGGGTTGTTTCCCTCTTGAGTCCGGACGTTAGCACCCGGTGCTCTGTCTCCCAAGCTGTACTCATCGGTATTCGGAGTTTGCCAAGGTTTGGTAAGTCGCCATGACCCCCTAGCCTAAACAGTGCTCTACCCCCGACGGTAATACTTGAGGCACTACCTAAATAGTTTTCGGAGAGAACCAGCTATCTCCAGGTTTGTTTAGCCTTTCACCCCTATCCACAGCTCATCCGCTAGTTTTGCAACACTAGTCGGTTCGGACCTCCAGTGCGTGTTACCGCACCTTCATCCTGGCCATGGATAGATCACCTGGTTTCGGGTCTACACCCAGCGACTAGACGCCCTATTCGGACTCGATTTCTCTTCGGCTTCCCTATTCGGTTAACCTTGCCACTGAATGTAAGTCGCTGACCCATTATACAAAAGGTACGCCGTCACCCTTTCGGGCTCCGACTTTTTGTATGCATGCGGTTTCAGGATCTATTTCACTCCCCTCCCGGGGTTCTTTTCGCCTTTCCCTCACGGTACTTGTTCACTATCGGTCGATTACGAGTATTTAGCCTTGGAGGATGGTCCCCCCATCTTCAGACAGGATTTCACGTGTCCCGCCCTACTTGTCGTGCACCTAGTTCCACAAACTTCTTTTTCCATACGGGGCTATCACCCGCTGTGGCCGGACTTTCCAGACCGTTCTGATAAGAAACTTGCTAAAGAGCACAGGCTGTTCCGATTTCGCTCGCCACTACTTTCGGAATCTCGGTTGATGTCTATTCCTCGAGCTACTGAGATGTTTCAGTTCACCCGGTTCGCCTCAACACCCTATGTATTCAGATGTTGATACCCCTAAGGGTGGGTTTCCCCATTCGGAAATCTCCGGATCAAAGCTAATTTGCCAGCTCCCCGAAGCTTATCGCAGGCTATCACGTCCTTCGTCGCCTGTAATCGCCAAGGCATCCACCACATGCACTTAGTCACTTGACCCTATAACTTTGACGTCCAATGCTAAGAACGTCGATCAAGGACTGGTACTGATCGTCCACGCTAGAACGACCAGCTTGTGAGTATTCGCGTTATGCCGTTCTACAACTCATATTCGAGTTGAAGTCTGGTGACGCAATCATATGTTGCCGACGGCACGGTGCTGACCAGGCCTTTACCCCTGACCAACTTTCCGTCGACAACGCTGATTCGACTCTTTGAATTGTTAAAGAACACAGCCTTCTCAACGAAGACAAACCTAAAGCTCAATGCCTTAGGTTTGTGCTCGCTTCTCGCAGCGTGGATATCCTTGATGATCACCACCCAGTGACAGGATCTTGGTGGAGGATGACGGGATCGAACCGACGACCCCCTGCTTGCAAAGCAGGTGCTCTCCCAGCTGAGCTAATCCCCCATTCTCTCGATCACTCTCAAGAACGCTTGGTGGGTCTGGTTGGATTCGAACCAACGACCCCCGCCTTATCAAGACGGTGCTCTAACCGACTGAGCTACAGACCCACGCATCTCTTTGGAGCCGCGCAGCGCCTGGCGTCATCCGCGTCGCCTGGCAGTCGGACGCCAACTTGACGCTTTCTCCAGGCTCGCACGTTTCACCAATTAACCACTACTGTGTTTTCACAGCCGATAAGTGTGAGCGCTTGAACTTGAGTGCTTTTTCCAGAAAGGAGGTGATCCAGCCGCACCTTCCGATACGGCTACCTTGTTACGACTTCACCCCAGTCACGAACCCTGCCGTGGTAATCGCCCTCCTTGCGGTTAGGCTAACTACTTCTGGCAGAACCCGCTCCCATGGTGTGACGGGCGGTGTGTACAAGACCCGGGAACGTATTCACCGCGGCAAGCTGATCCGCGATTACTAGCGATTCCGACTTCACGCAGTCGAGTTGCAGACTGCGATCCGGACTACGACCGGTTTTCTGGGATTGGCTCCCCCTCGCGGGTTGGCAGCCCTCTGTACCGGCCATTGTATGACGTGTGTAGCCCTACCCATAAGGGCCATGAGGACCTGACGTCATCCCCACCTTCCTCCGGTTTGTCACCGGCAGTCTCATTAGAGTGCCCTTTCGTAGCAACTAATGACAAGGGTTGCGCTCGTTGCGGGACTTAACCCAACATCTCACGACACGAGCTGACGACGGCCATGCAGCACCTGTGTGCAGGTTCTCTTTCGAGCACTCCCAAATCTCTTCAGGATTCCTGCCATGTCAAGGGTAGGTAAGGTTTTTCGCGTTGCATCGAATTAAACCACATCATCCACCGCTTGTGCGGGTCCCCGTCAATTCCTTTGAGTTTCAACCTTGCGGCCGTACTCCCCAGGCGGTCAACTTCACGCGTTAGCTACGTTACTGAGAAGGAACCTTCCCAACAACCAGTTGACATCGTTTAGGGCGTGGACTACCAGGGTATCTAATCCTGTTTGCTCCCCACGCTTTCGTGCATGAGCGTCAGTGCAGGCCCAGGGGATTGCCTTCGCCATCGGTGTTCCTCCGCATATCTACGCATTTCACTGCTACACGCGGAATTCCATCCCCCTCTGCCGCACTCAAGCCTTGCAGTCACAAAGGCAGTTCCCAGGTTGAGCCCGGGGATTTCACCTCTGTCTTACAAAACCGCCTGCGCACGCTTTACGCCCAGTAATTCCGATTAACGCTTGCACCCTACGTATTACCGCGGCTGCTGGCACGTAGTTAGCCGGTGCTTATTCTTCAGGTACCGTCATCCTCCCGAGGTATTAGCCCAGAAGATTTCTTCCCTGACAAAAGCGGTTTACAACCCGAAGGCCTTCTTCCCGCACGCGGCATGGCTGGATCAGGCTTGCGCCCATTGTCCAAAATTCCCCACTGCTGCCTCCCGTAGGAGTCTGGGCCGTGTCTCAGTCCCAGTGTGGCTGGTCGTCCTCTCAGACCAGCTACAGATCGTCGGCTTGGTAGGCCTTTACCCCACCAACTACCTAATCTGACATCGGCCGCTCCAATAGCGAGAGGTCTTGCGATCCCCCCCTTTCACCCTCAGGTCGTATGCGGTATTAATCCGGCTTTCGCCGGGCTATCCCCCACTACTGGGCACGTTCCGATGCATTACTCACCCGTTCGCCACTCGTCGCCAGGTTGCCCCGCGTTACCGTTCGACTTGCATGTGTAAGGCATGCCGCCAGCGTTCAATCTGAGCCAGGATCAAACTCTTCAGTTCGATCTTGAATTTGCTCAATCAGGAATTGAAGTGAACTTCACTTCAGTTTCCATGAGCGTTTAAAGTCTTTCGACCTCGAGTCCTAAGGACTCTTGGCACTCGCCTTCAAACGCCCACGCTTATCGGCTGTTACTTGTTAAAGAGCTCGGTCTTGCAACCGGTTCGATCCGCTGATCGATCAGTTCTTCACTGAAGGATGGGATCATAGCACGATCTCATCCTTAAGGGAAGAAAAACGCCAGGCAAAGCCTGGCGTTTCACTCGGATATTAGCCTGACGATGTCCTACTTTCACACGGGAATCCGCACTATCATCGGCGCAGAGGCGTTTCACTGTCCTGTTCGGGATGGGAAGGAGTGGGACCACCTCGCTATGGTCATCAGGCTTAACTTGTTGCCTGGTCGCTGCACTGGGAAGTGCTGGGCGGCCAAGCCAATTCAAAGAGTCTTGTGAATCAGATGATTGCGTCAACCGACTTGAACGGTCTAACTTGAATTCTCACCCAGTTCTTTGATGCATTTTACATCAAAGTTATAGGGTCAAGCCTCACGAGCAATTAGTACTGGTTAGCTTAACGCATTACTGCGCTTCCACACCCAGCCTATCAACGTCCTGGTCTCGAACGACTCTTCAGGGGGCTCAAGGCCCCGGCAAGACTCATCTTGAGACGAGTTTCCCGCTTAGATGCTTTCAGCGGTTATCTCTTCCGCACTTAGCTACTCGGCAATGCCATTGGCATGACAACCGATACACCAGCGGTGCGTCCACTCCGGTCCTCTCGTACTAGGAGCAGGCTCTCTCAATCTTGCAGCGCCCACGGAAGATAGGGACCAAACTGTCTCACGACGTTTTAAACCCAGCTCACGTACCTCTTTAAATGGCGAACAGCCATACCCTTGGGACCGGCTACAGCCCCAGGATGAGATGAGCCGACATCGAGGTGCCAAACACCGCCGTCGATATGAACTCTTGGGCGGTATCAGCCTGTTATCCCCAGAGTACCTTTTATCCGTTGAGCGATGGCCCTTCCATACAGAACCACCGGATCACTTTGTCCTACTTTCGTACCTGCTCGACTTGTCAGTCTCGCAGTCAAGCACGCTTATGCCAATGCACTATCAGCACGATTTCCGACCGTGCCTAGCGTACCTTCGAACTCCTCCGTTACGCTTTGGGAGGAGACCGCCCCAGTCAAACTGCCCACCATACACTGTCCCCAACCCGGATCACGGGCCAAGGTTAGAACCTCAAACACACCAGGGTGGTATTTCAACGTCGGCTCCATACGATCTAGCGACCGTACTTCAAAGCCTCCCACCTATCCTACACAGATCTGTTCAAAGTCCAATGTAAAGCTACAGTAAAGGTTCATGGGGTCTTTCCGTCTTTCCGCGGGGAGATTGCATCATCACAAACATTTCAACTTCGCTGAGTCTCTGGAGGAGACAGTGTGGCCATCGTTACGCCATTCGTGCAGGTCGGAACTTACCCGACAAGGAATTTCGCTACCTTAGGACCGTTATAGTTACGGCCGCCGTTTACTGGGACTTCGATCAAGAGCTTGCACCCCATCAATTAATCTTCCAGCACCGGGCAGGCGTCACACCCTATACGTCGACTTTCGTCTTTGCAGAGTGCTGTGTTTTTAATAAACAGTCGCAGCCACCGATTCTCTGCGGCCTCATTGGGCTCCCCTTGTACAGGTTCACCTACTAAAGGCACACCTTCTTCCGAAGTTACGGTGTCAATTTGCCGAGTTCCTTCTCCAGAGTTCTCTCAAGCGCCTGAGAATACTCATCACGCGCACCAGTGTCGGTTTGCGGTACGGTCGTCAATAGCTGAAGCTTAGTGGCTTTTCCTGGAAGCAGGGTATCACTCACTTCGTCTGCAAGCAGACTCGTTATCACACCTCAGCTAAGCTCTCCGGATTTGCCTAGAGAGCACGCCTACATGCTTGAACCGGGACATCCAACACCCGGCTGAGCTAACCTTCTCCGTCCCCACATCGCACTATTGATCGGTACAGGAATATTGACCTGTTTCCCATCAGCTACGCATCTCTGCCTCGCCTTAGGGGCCGACTCACCCTACGCCGATGAACGTTGCGTAGGAAACCTTGCGCTTACGGCGAGGGGGCTTTTCACCCCCTTTAACGCTACTCATGTCAGCATTCGCACTTCTGATACCTCCAGCAGACCTCACGATCCACCTTCGCAGGCTTACAGAACGCTCTCCTACCGCGCACATTGCTGTGCACCCGCAGCTTCGGTAACTGGCTTAGCCCCGTTACATCTTCCGCGCAGGACGACTCGATCAGTGAGCTATTACGCTTTCTTTAAATGGTGGCTGCTTCTAAGCCAACATCCTGACTGTTTTAGCCTTCCCACTTCGTTTCCCACTTAGCCAATTTTAGGGACCTTAGCTGGCGGTCTGGGTTGTTTCCCTCTTGAGTCCGGACGTTAGCACCCGGTGCTCTGTCTCCCAAGCTGTACTCATCGGTATTCGGAGTTTGCCAAGGTTTGGTAAGTCGCCATGACCCCCTAGCCTAAACAGTGCTCTACCCCCGACGGTAATACTTGAGGCACTACCTAAATAGTTTTCGGAGAGAACCAGCTATCTCCAGGTTTGTTTAGCCTTTCACCCCTATCCACAGCTCATCCGCTAGTTTTGCAACACTAGTCGGTTCGGACCTCCAGTGCGTGTTACCGCACCTTCATCCTGGCCATGGATAGATCACCTGGTTTCGGGTCTACACCCAGCGACTAGACGCCCTATTCGGACTCGATTTCTCTTCGGCTTCCCTATTCGGTTAACCTTGCCACTGAATGTAAGTCGCTGACCCATTATACAAAAGGTACGCCGTCACCCTTTCGGGCTCCGACTTTTTGTATGCATGCGGTTTCAGGATCTATTTCACTCCCCTCCCGGGGTTCTTTTCGCCTTTCCCTCACGGTACTTGTTCACTATCGGTCGATTACGAGTATTTAGCCTTGGAGGATGGTCCCCCCATCTTCAGACAGGATTTCACGTGTCCCGCCCTACTTGTCGTGCACCTAGTTCCACAAACTTCTTTTTCCATACGGGGCTATCACCCGCTGTGGCCGGACTTTCCAGACCGTTCTGATAAGAAACTTGCTAAAGAGCACAGGCTGTTCCGATTTCGCTCGCCACTACTTTCGGAATCTCGGTTGATGTCTATTCCTCGAGCTACTGAGATGTTTCAGTTCACCCGGTTCGCCTCAACACCCTATGTATTCAGATGTTGATACCCCTAAGGGTGGGTTTCCCCATTCGGAAATCTCCGGATCAAAGCTAATTTGCCAGCTCCCCGAAGCTTATCGCAGGCTATCACGTCCTTCGTCGCCTGTAATCGCCAAGGCATCCACCACATGCACTTAGTCACTTGACCCTATAACTTTGACGTCCAATGCTAAGAACGTCGATCAAGGACTGGTACTGATCGCCCACGCTAGGACGACCAGCTTGTGAGTATTCGCGTTATGCCGTTCTACAACTCATATTCGAGTTGAAGTCTGGTGACGCAATCATATGTTGCCGACGGCACGGTGCTGACCAGGCCTTTACCCCTGACCAACTTTCCGTCGACAACGCTGATTCGACTCTTTGAATTGTTAAAGAACACAGCCTTCTGAACGAAGACAAACCTAAAGCACCACGGCTAAAACACCATGCCTTAGGTTTGCATTCCATTCAACAGCGTATCAATTGGTGGAGGATGACGGGATCGAACCGACGACCCCCTGCTTGCAAAGCAGGTGCTCTCCCAGCTGAGCTAATCCCCCATTCCCTCGATTTCTCTCGAGAACTCTTGGTGGGTCTGGTTGGATTCGAACCAACGACCCCCGCCTTATCAAGACGGTGCTCTAACCGACTGAGCTACAGACCCACGCATCTCGCAGGTCGTGCTTCGCCTGGTCATCCGCGTCAACCCGGCGTTCGAGGCCATCTTGACGCTCACCAGGCTCACACGTTTCACCAATTAACCACTGCTGTGTTTTCACAGCCGATAAGTGTGAGCGCTTGAACTTGAGTGCTTTTTCCAGAAAGGAGGTGATCCAGCCGCACCTTCCGATACGGCTACCTTGTTACGACTTCACCCCAGTCACGAACCCTGCCGTGGTAATCGCCCTCCTTGCGGTTAGGCTAACTACTTCTGGCAGAACCCGCTCCCATGGTGTGACGGGCGGTGTGTACAAGACCCGGGAACGTATTCACCGCGGCAAGCTGATCCGCGATTACTAGCGATTCCGACTTCACGCAGTCGAGTTGCAGACTGCGATCCGGACTACGACCGGTTTTCTGGGATTGGCTCCCCCTCGCGGGTTGGCAGCCCTCTGTACCGGCCATTGTATGACGTGTGTAGCCCTACCCATAAGGGCCATGAGGACCTGACGTCATCCCCACCTTCCTCCGGTTTGTCACCGGCAGTCTCATTAGAGTGCCCTTTCGTAGCAACTAATGACAAGGGTTGCGCTCGTTGCGGGACTTAACCCAACATCTCACGACACGAGCTGACGACGGCCATGCAGCACCTGTGTGCAGGTTCTCTTTCGAGCACTCCCAAATCTCTTCAGGATTCCTGCCATGTCAAGGGTAGGTAAGGTTTTTCGCGTTGCATCGAATTAAACCACATCATCCACCGCTTGTGCGGGTCCCCGTCAATTCCTTTGAGTTTCAACCTTGCGGCCGTACTCCCCAGGCGGTCAACTTCACGCGTTAGCTACGTTACTGAGAAGGAACCTTCCCAACAACCAGTTGACATCGTTTAGGGCGTGGACTACCAGGGTATCTAATCCTGTTTGCTCCCCACGCTTTCGTGCATGAGCGTCAGTGCAGGCCCAGGGGATTGCCTTCGCCATCGGTGTTCCTCCGCATATCTACGCATTTCACTGCTACACGCGGAATTCCATCCCCCTCTGCCGCACTCAAGCCTTGCAGTCACAAAGGCAGTTCCCAGGTTGAGCCCGGGGATTTCACCTCTGTCTTACAAAACCGCCTGCGCACGCTTTACGCCCAGTAATTCCGATTAACGCTTGCACCCTACGTATTACCGCGGCTGCTGGCACGTAGTTAGCCGGTGCTTATTCTTCAGGTACCGTCATCCTCCCGAGGTATTAGCCCAGAAGATTTCTTCCCTGACAAAAGCGGTTTACAACCCGAAGGCCTTCTTCCCGCACGCGGCATGGCTGGATCAGGCTTGCGCCCATTGTCCAAAATTCCCCACTGCTGCCTCCCGTAGGAGTCTGGGCCGTGTCTCAGTCCCAGTGTGGCTGGTCGTCCTCTCAGACCAGCTACAGATCGTCGGCTTGGTAGGCCTTTACCCCACCAACTACCTAATCTGACATCGGCCGCTCCAATAGCGAGAGGTCTTGCGATCCCCCCCTTTCACCCTCAGGTCGTATGCGGTATTAATCCGGCTTTCGCCGGGCTATCCCCCACTACTGGGCACGTTCCGATGCATTACTCACCCGTTCGCCACTCGTCGCCAGGTTGCCCCGCGTTACCGTTCGACTTGCATGTGTAAGGCATGCCGCCAGCGTTCAATCTGAGCCAGGATCAAACTCTTCAGTTCGATCTTGAATTTGCTCAATCAGGAATTGAAGTGAACTTCACTTCAGTTTCCATGAGCGTTTAAAGTCTTTCGACCTCGAGTCCTAAGGACTCTTGGCACTCGCCTTCAAACGCCCACGCTTATCGGCTGTTACTTGTTAAAGAGCTCGGTCTTGCAACCGGTTCGATCCGCTGATCGATCAGTTCTTCACTGAAGGATGGGATCATAGCACGATCTCATCCTTAAGGGAAGAAAAACGCCAGGCAAAGCCTGGCGTTTCACTCGGATATTAGCCTGACGATGTCCTACTTTCACACGGGAATCCGCACTATCATCGGCGCAGAGGCGTTTCACTGTCCTGTTCGGGATGGGAAGGAGTGGGACCACCTCGCTATGGTCATCAGGCTTAACTTGTTGCCTGGTCGCTGCACTGGGAAGTGCTGGGCGGCCAAGCCAATTCAAAGAGTCTTGTGAATCAGATGATTGCGTCAACCGACTTGAACGGTCTAACTTGAATTCTCACCCAGTTCTTTGATGCATTTTACATCAAAGTTATAGGGTCAAGCCTCACGAGCAATTAGTACTGGTTAGCTTAACGCATTACTGCGCTTCCACACCCAGCCTATCAACGTCCTGGTCTCGAACGACTCTTCAGGGGGCTCAAGGCCCCGGCAAGACTCATCTTGAGACGAGTTTCCCGCTTAGATGCTTTCAGCGGTTATCTCTTCCGCACTTAGCTACTCGGCAATGCCATTGGCATGACAACCGATACACCAGCGGTGCGTCCACTCCGGTCCTCTCGTACTAGGAGCAGGCTCTCTCAATCTTGCAGCGCCCACGGAAGATAGGGACCAAACTGTCTCACGACGTTTTAAACCCAGCTCACGTACCTCTTTAAATGGCGAACAGCCATACCCTTGGGACCGGCTACAGCCCCAGGATGAGATGAGCCGACATCGAGGTGCCAAACACCGCCGTCGATATGAACTCTTGGGCGGTATCAGCCTGTTATCCCCAGAGTACCTTTTATCCGTTGAGCGATGGCCCTTCCATACAGAACCACCGGATCACTTTGTCCTACTTTCGTACCTGCTCGACTTGTCAGTCTCGCAGTCAAGCACGCTTATGCCAATGCACTATCAGCACGATTTCCGACCGTGCCTAGCGTACCTTCGAACTCCTCCGTTACGCTTTGGGAGGAGACCGCCCCAGTCAAACTGCCCACCATACACTGTCCCCAACCCGGATCACGGGCCAAGGTTAGAACCTCAAACACACCAGGGTGGTATTTCAACGTCGGCTCCATACGATCTAGCGACCGTACTTCAAAGCCTCCCACCTATCCTACACAGATCTGTTCAAAGTCCAATGTAAAGCTACAGTAAAGGTTCATGGGGTCTTTCCGTCTTTCCGCGGGGAGATTGCATCATCACAAACATTTCAACTTCGCTGAGTCTCTGGAGGAGACAGTGTGGCCATCGTTACGCCATTCGTGCAGGTCGGAACTTACCCGACAAGGAATTTCGCTACCTTAGGACCGTTATAGTTACGGCCGCCGTTTACTGGGACTTCGATCAAGAGCTTGCACCCCATCAATTAATCTTCCAGCACCGGGCAGGCGTCACACCCTATACGTCGACTTTCGTCTTTGCAGAGTGCTGTGTTTTTAATAAACAGTCGCAGCCACCGATTCTCTGCGGCCTCATTGGGCTCCCCTTGTACAGGTTCACCTACTAAAGGCACACCTTCTTCCGAAGTTACGGTGTCAATTTGCCGAGTTCCTTCTCCAGAGTTCTCTCAAGCGCCTGAGAATACTCATCACGCGCACCAGTGTCGGTTTGCGGTACGGTCGTCAATAGCTGAAGCTTAGTGGCTTTTCCTGGAAGCAGGGTATCACTCACTTCGTCTGCAAGCAGACTCGTTATCACACCTCAGCTAAGCTCTCCGGATTTGCCTAGAGAGCACGCCTACATGCTTGAACCGGGACATCCAACACCCGGCTGAGCTAACCTTCTCCGTCCCCACATCGCACTATTGATCGGTACAGGAATATTGACCTGTTTCCCATCAGCTACGCATCTCTGCCTCGCCTTAGGGGCCGACTCACCCTACGCCGATGAACGTTGCGTAGGAAACCTTGCGCTTACGGCGAGGGGGCTTTTCACCCCCTTTAACGCTACTCATGTCAGCATTCGCACTTCTGATACCTCCAGCAGACCTCACGATCCACCTTCGCAGGCTTACAGAACGCTCTCCTACCGCGCACATTGCTGTGCACCCGCAGCTTCGGTAACTGGCTTAGCCCCGTTACATCTTCCGCGCAGGACGACTCGATCAGTGAGCTATTACGCTTTCTTTAAATGGTGGCTGCTTCTAAGCCAACATCCTGACTGTTTTAGCCTTCCCACTTCGTTTCCCACTTAGCCAATTTTAGGGACCTTAGCTGGCGGTCTGGGTTGTTTCCCTCTTGAGTCCGGACGTTAGCACCCGGTGCTCTGTCTCCCAAGCTGTACTCATCGGTATTCGGAGTTTGCCAAGGTTTGGTAAGTCGCCATGACCCCCTAGCCTAAACAGTGCTCTACCCCCGACGGTAATACTTGAGGCACTACCTAAATAGTTTTCGGAGAGAACCAGCTATCTCCAGGTTTGTTTAGCCTTTCACCCCTATCCACAGCTCATCCGCTAGTTTTGCAACACTAGTCGGTTCGGACCTCCAGTGCGTGTTACCGCACCTTCATCCTGGCCATGGATAGATCACCTGGTTTCGGGTCTACACCCAGCGACTAGACGCCCTATTCGGACTCGATTTCTCTTCGGCTTCCCTATTCGGTTAACCTTGCCACTGAATGTAAGTCGCTGACCCATTATACAAAAGGTACGCCGTCACCCTTTCGGGCTCCGACTTTTTGTATGCATGCGGTTTCAGGATCTATTTCACTCCCCTCCCGGGGTTCTTTTCGCCTTTCCCTCACGGTACTTGTTCACTATCGGTCGATTACGAGTATTTAGCCTTGGAGGATGGTCCCCCCATCTTCAGACAGGATTTCACGTGTCCCGCCCTACTTGTCGTGCACCTAGTTCCACAAACTTCTTTTTCCATACGGGGCTATCACCCGCTGTGGCCGGACTTTCCAGACCGTTCTGATAAGAAACTTGCTAAAGAGCACAGGCTGTTCCGATTTCGCTCGCCACTACTTTCGGAATCTCGGTTGATGTCTATTCCTCGAGCTACTGAGATGTTTCAGTTCACCCGGTTCGCCTCAACACCCTATGTATTCAGATGTTGATACCCCTAAGGGTGGGTTTCCCCATTCGGAAATCTCCGGATCAAAGCTAATTTGCCAGCTCCCCGAAGCTTATCGCAGGCTATCACGTCCTTCGTCGCCTGTAATCGCCAAGGCATCCACCACATGCACTTAGTCACTTGACCCTATAACTTTGACGTCCAATGCTAAGAACGTCGATCAAGGACTGGTACTGATCGCCCACGCTAGGACGACCAGCTTGTGAGTATTCGCGTTATGCCGTTCTACAACTCATATTCGAGTTGAAGTCTGGTGACGCAATCATATGTTGCCGACGGCACGGTGCTGACCAGGCCTTTACCCCTGACCAACTTTCCGTCGACAACGCTGATTCGACTCTTTGAATTGTTAAAGAACACAGCCTTCTGAACGAAGACAAACCTAAAGCACCACGGCTAAAACACCATGCCTTAGGTTTGCATTCCATTCAACAGCGTATCAATTGGTGGAGGATGACGGGATCGAACCGACGACCCCCTGCTTGCAAAGCAGGTGCTCTCCCAGCTGAGCTAATCCCCCATTCCCTCGATTTCTCTCGAGAACTCTTGGTGGGTCTGGTTGGATTCGAACCAACGACCCCCGCCTTATCAAGACGGTGCTCTAACCGACTGAGCTACAGACCCACGCATCTCGCAGGTCGTGCTTCGCCTGGTCATCCGCGTCAACCCGGCGTTCGAGGCCATCTTGACGCTCACCAGGCTCACACGTTTCACCAATTAACCACTGCTGTGTTTTCACAGCCGATAAGTGTGAGCGCTTGAACTTGAGTGCTTTTTCCAGAAAGGAGGTGATCCAGCCGCACCTTCCGATACGGCTACCTTGTTACGACTTCACCCCAGTCACGAACCCTGCCGTGGTAATCGCCCTCCTTGCGGTTAGGCTAACTACTTCTGGCAGAACCCGCTCCCATGGTGTGACGGGCGGTGTGTACAAGACCCGGGAACGTATTCACCGCGGCAAGCTGATCCGCGATTACTAGCGATTCCGACTTCACGCAGTCGAGTTGCAGACTGCGATCCGGACTACGACCGGTTTTCTGGGATTGGCTCCCCCTCGCGGGTTGGCAGCCCTCTGTACCGGCCATTGTATGACGTGTGTAGCCCTACCCATAAGGGCCATGAGGACCTGACGTCATCCCCACCTTCCTCCGGTTTGTCACCGGCAGTCTCATTAGAGTGCCCTTTCGTAGCAACTAATGACAAGGGTTGCGCTCGTTGCGGGACTTAACCCAACATCTCACGACACGAGCTGACGACGGCCATGCAGCACCTGTGTGCAGGTTCTCTTTCGAGCACTCCCAAATCTCTTCAGGATTCCTGCCATGTCAAGGGTAGGTAAGGTTTTTCGCGTTGCATCGAATTAAACCACATCATCCACCGCTTGTGCGGGTCCCCGTCAATTCCTTTGAGTTTCAACCTTGCGGCCGTACTCCCCAGGCGGTCAACTTCACGCGTTAGCTACGTTACTGAGAAGGAACCTTCCCAACAACCAGTTGACATCGTTTAGGGCGTGGACTACCAGGGTATCTAATCCTGTTTGCTCCCCACGCTTTCGTGCATGAGCGTCAGTGCAGGCCCAGGGGATTGCCTTCGCCATCGGTGTTCCTCCGCATATCTACGCATTTCACTGCTACACGCGGAATTCCATCCCCCTCTGCCGCACTCAAGCCTTGCAGTCACAAAGGCAGTTCCCAGGTTGAGCCCGGGGATTTCACCTCTGTCTTACAAAACCGCCTGCGCACGCTTTACGCCCAGTAATTCCGATTAACGCTTGCACCCTACGTATTACCGCGGCTGCTGGCACGTAGTTAGCCGGTGCTTATTCTTCAGGTACCGTCATCCTCCCGAGGTATTAGCCCAGAAGATTTCTTCCCTGACAAAAGCGGTTTACAACCCGAAGGCCTTCTTCCCGCACGCGGCATGGCTGGATCAGGCTTGCGCCCATTGTCCAAAATTCCCCACTGCTGCCTCCCGTAGGAGTCTGGGCCGTGTCTCAGTCCCAGTGTGGCTGGTCGTCCTCTCAGACCAGCTACAGATCGTCGGCTTGGTAGGCCTTTACCCCACCAACTACCTAATCTGACATCGGCCGCTCCAATAGCGAGAGGTCTTGCGATCCCCCCCTTTCACCCTCAGGTCGTATGCGGTATTAATCCGGCTTTCGCCGGGCTATCCCCCACTACTGGGCACGTTCCGATGCATTACTCACCCGTTCGCCACTCGTCGCCAGGTTGCCCCGCGTTACCGTTCGACTTGCATGTGTAAGGCATGCCGCCAGCGTTCAATCTGAGCCAGGATCAAACTCTTCAGTTCGATCTTGAATTTGCTCAATCAGGAATTGAAGTGAACTTCACTTCAGTTTCCATGAGCGTTTAAAGTCTTTCGACCTCGAGTCCTAAGGACTCTTGGCACTCGCCTTCAAACGCCCACGCTTATCGGCTGTTACTTGTTAAAGAGCTGATCTTTCGATCGCGCTGACTTGTCATCAGCGAAGAGGGTGAATTTTGATTCGCTCTCTTTTGCTTGTCAAGCGCTTTTTGAAGATTTTCGCTTCGCGCTTCGCTTGACTTGCCTCGCCGCCACCGCAATCAGTGATCAGCGAAGCCTTGCAGTATAGCGCAGCTTTTGAGAACTACGCAAGCCCCGCTCGAAGCACGCGTCCTGCCCCCGAGCGGAGCAGCGCACCACCGACCTCTTGAGGGTTGTCAGCCTCGAGCACCGCCGGAAGGGCCGCCCCCAGGGCACGAGCGTCGGCCCGCAGGATCCGCTGCTTGATCGCGCCGATCTGCGCCGGATGCATGGAGAAGCTGCGCAGGCCCATGGCCAGCAGAAGTTCGGTGAAGGCCGGGTCGCCCGCCATTTCACCGCAGACGCTCACGCCACGCCCCATGGCATTGGCTTGCTCAATGGCCTGGGCAATCAGCCGCAGCACGGCCGGATGCCAAGGGTCATACAGATGTGACACCGCTTCGTCGGCACGGTCGATGGCCAGCGCATACTGAATCAGGTCATTCGTGCCAATCGAGATGAAATCGAAGTGGCGCAGCAGACTGGGCAGGATCAGCACCGCTGCAGGGATCTCAATCATCACGCCCAGTTCGACGGGACCGAAGGCCAGTCCGTCTGCCACCAGGCTGGAGCGAGCCCGCTCGATCAGCGCCAGTACCTGCTGCGCCTCCTGCAGATGGGCCACCATCGGAATGAGAACCCTCACCCGTCCGTGGGCGGCCGCCCGCAGGATGGCCCGCAGTTGCTGCAGGAACATGTCCGGCTCGGACAGGCTCCAGCGGATGGCCCGCAGGCCCAGCGCCGGATTCAGGCTGTGCTCGTGGCGCAGTTCCTGGACGGAGAGCCGATCCAGCGGCTTGTCCGCCCCCACATCCACGGTGCGGATCGTCACCGGCAAGCCGTTGAGCGTCGTCACCACGGCACGGTAGGCCTCGTACTGCTCCTGCTCGTCGGGCAGGTGCCCGCCGCGATTCATGAACAGAAACTCGCTTCGGAACAGCCCCACCCCCACGGCCCCGGCCTCCAGCACCGCCGGCGCGTCGCTGGGCAGTTCGATGTTGGCCAGCAGTTCCACCGCCTGGCCGTCCAGGGTGACGGAAGGGGTGTTGCGAAGCCGCTTCAGGCGCGCCCGCTCCAGTTCGGATTGCTGCTGGCGGAACCGGTATTCCTCCAGCACCATCGGCGGCGGGTTGACGATCAGGATGCCCGCATCCCCGTCGATCACCACCCAGTCATCCTGGCGCACGAGCCGGCTGGCCTCCCGAGCCCCCACCACCGCCGGAATGTCCATGCTGCGGGCCACGATCGCGGTGTGAGACGTTCGCCCTCCCACATCGGTGACGAAGCCGGTGAAGAGACTGCGCTTGAACTGCAGCATGTCCGCCGGGGCGATGTCATTGGCCACCAACACCAGGGGCTCTTCGCTCGACTGGTCACGCCCAGCCGAAGACACCACGGCGTCCGGTGCCGTCAGCCCCTTGCGGTGGCGCACCAGCACCTTGATCAGCCGCTCAGCCACCTGTTCGACATCCGCCTTGCGTTCGCGCAGGTACTCGTCGCCCATGTCGTCGAACTGGCGAGACAGCACCTCCAGTTGGGAGGCCACGGCCCACTCGGCGTTGTAGTGGCGCTGGATGATCCAGTTGACGATGGCATCCGTCAGCATCGGGTCATGCAGCATCATCAAGTGCACGTCCAGCAAGGCCACCAGTTCGGCATGAGCCTCTTCCGGCACCTCGCGCTTGAGGGCCATCAACTCGGCCGAAACCTCGTCGCGCGCCTGCCGCAAGCGTGCCACTTCATGTCCCACGTCGGCGGGGTCGATGAAGTGGTGCGTCACATCGAAGCGGCTGGAGGCCAGCAGCACCGCCCGGCCGATCGCAACGCCCCGGGACACCGGCAAACCGAAGACCTGGATGCTCATGCCAGCAATGTAGCAGCCCGGCTCACCCACCCGGGAGGGCCGAACACCTCGTCACCAAAGCGTCAATCCTGCGTCATGCCACGGTCACCTGGCCTGGAGAGGATCTCCCCATGGATCAGGAGACCTCGCCCATGAAAGAGCTGCCCACCCCCACACTGCCGCTGATCGGGATGCTGGACTTCCGCGCCCCACGCCAGGTGCCCGTGCGCAAGGCCACGGTCGACACCGCGGCGCCGGTCGGCGATGGCACCTTCGAGGTGCTGTGGGCGCGCCACCAGGACGAGGTCCGCGAAGCCCAGGCGCTGCGCCACCGGGTGTTCGCCCAGGAGATGGGTGCCCGCCTGCGCCCGCCCCCCGGTGCGCCGGAGGGTCTGGACGTGGACCTCTTCGATGACTTCTGCGAACACCTGCTGGTGCGTACCCTGCCCCAGGATGACCAGCCCGCCCAGGTGATCGGCACCTACCGCGTGCTCACGCCCGGAGCCGCGCGACGTGCCGGGGGGTACTACAGCGACACGGAATTCGATCTGACCCGGCTGCGTCCGCTGCGCGAACGCCTGGCCGAGCTGGGGCGCTCCTGCGTGGACCCGGACCACCGCTCCGGCGGCGTGATCCTGGCGTTGTGGGGTGCTCTGGCCTCGTTCATGGACCAGAACGGGCTGGACACCATGGTGGGCTGCGCCAGCATCGGTATGCGCGACGGCGGCCATGCCGCGGCCAGCATCTGGCACCGACTGAGCCAGAGCCATCTGGCCCCGGTGGAGCACCAGGTGCGCCCCCGCCATCCGCTGCCGGTGGAAGAACTGAACCAGGATCTGCCGGTGGAGCCCCCCGCCCTGATCAAGGGTTACCTGCGGGTGGGCGCAAAGGTGCTGGGCGCGCCGGCCTGGGATCCGGATTTCAACACGGCCGATCTGCCCATGCTGATGCGCCTGAACGACCTGCCCAGCCGCTATCGCCGCCACTTCCTGGGTGGGCTCTGAGGCACTCGGGCGCGATCCTTCGCGCCCGGAGGCGTTTCACTGCCCCTCGCCGAACTTGTCGTCGATGAGGGCCTTGATGGCGTCGAAGGCGGCCTGCTCGTCGGGACCATCGACCTCCAGCTCGACCTGGGAACCCAATCCCGCCGCCAGCATCATCACGCCCATGATGCTTTTTGCATTGACCCGACGCTCGTTGCGGCTCATGAACACCTCAGACTTGAAGGTGGTGGCCAGCTTGGTGAGCTTGGCCGAGGCCCGGGCGTGCAAGCCGAGCTTATTGCTGATGGTGAGCGTGGCTTTGATCATGGGACAGCGAGTTTAAGGCCTGGTTCTGCGGGCGCTGCGAGGCGATCTGCATCACCCCCTGGCTTCCTCCGGCCACGGCGCGCCCGACCAAGGCTTCCAGCGGCTCGTCCAGATGGCTCAGCAGACGCCACAGCATGGGCACATTGACGCCCGTCACCAGACGGACCTCCACCCCATCGATCAGACGTTGCGCCACATTGCTGGGCGTGGCCCCGAACACATCGGTCAGCATCAGCACCGGCCGACCGGACATGCCGGCCAGCCCCTCCCGCAGCCGCGCCTCCACCTGTTCGACGGGTTCATCCGGCGCCACGTCCAAGGCCTGCACCCGGTCCAGCCGCTCCGGAAAGACATGGGCGGCCACGGCCCGGAGGGCAGAGGCCAGTGGCGTGTGGGCAACGATCAGCAAACCAGGCATGGGCGTTTCCGGGCCATCGACAAGGGGATTGACGGACGATCGGCCGTCATCGGCCCGGCATTATCGCGATCCGCCCCCCAACACATCCCCCCAAGAAGCGTAGCGCGCACCGACATGCTGTGGCACAACGCGAATCTTCGACCAGCGGATCCACCCTGCCCGCCCCCCTGCAAACTCGGGTTTCACTTTGTCACAATCTGGCCAAGCTCGACCCCGTCGGCTCATCCGGAGAGTTCCATGACTGCCCTGGCCCCTGCCACCAACGAACGCTACTGGCTGCAGATCATCAGCCAGATGGGTGGCGAGGTGGCCATGCATCTCTCGGCTGCCCAGGCCCATCTGGAGGCCCTGAGCCCCATTCTGACGGCGGCGCCTGAGCTGCAGGATCTCCAGGACCGGCTGGCACGGGTGCGACAGATCGGCATGCTGGGCCAGCAGCTGGCCCGCATGGCCGCTGGCGAGGTCCATCAGGTACCGGAAGAGGTCTCGCTGACCACCATCCTGCGCGAGATCCTGGCGCAGCAGAAAGCACGTGCAGCGCTGCGCGGTGTGGAGTTGCACCGAGCGATGCACCCGGCCACGGTGCTGCTGGACCCCAGCCTGCTGCACAGCTTCGTCCAGCATCTGACCGACTGGGCCCTGGCCCAGGCCCAGGACCAGCTCGACATCCGGCTGGAACTGCACGACTGGCCGCCCCAGGCCCGTCTTCAGCTCACCGCCAGCCACCCCCAGCCCTCGGAGGAGCCCCCGTCCAGCGACCAGCTCCTGGCCTGGTGCCTGATCGAACAGATGGTCCGCGCCCAACACCTGAGGCTGGAGCGCCTGGACCGGCCGGATGTCACCCAGCTGGTGATCGGCTTTCCCCAGACGCTGAACCAGGACGCGGACTTCGGCGTGGGCGACGACGACGCCGAGCAGCTGTCCTCGGCCTTTGCGCTGTCCCAGGCCTCGCGGCCCCTGGCGGGCAGCCATTGGCTGGTGATCGCCGGCCAGCGCGACGTCCGCACGGAAGTGCGCGAGGCCCTGTCCACCAGCGGCATGCTGGTGGACTTCGTGGGCAGCGTCCAGGAGGCGGCCAGCTTCTGCCAGGACAGCTTGCCCCACGGCATCCTGTTCGAGGCCATCCTGGGCGGCGAGCGCGTGGAACGTCTGCGCCACCGCCTGAGTGCCCGCGCCCCCCAACTGGTCTGGGTCGAAATGGCCGCCGAAGGCCTGCACGCCCTGGCAGGGGAGCCCGCCCTGGGGCGCCCCGCCCGCATCGGCCGCGACGCACTGTCCGGACAGCTGGTGGCCCTGCTGGAGTCGGAATACACCCGCCACCTCTGAGGGGTGTCGGAGCCGGGACGTACACTGCAGGCTCATCTGCAGGACTCTCTCGGGTAGCGTATGCGTCGCCGTCAGCACCTTCGTCTCGTCGCCGGCCTCCTGGCCTCTGCCACCGCGGCGCCACTCGTCCTGTCCGGCTGCTCCAGCCGCGAAGCCGCCCCCGATGTGAAGGTGTCCCTGCTGGATGGCCGCCAGCAGGCCTTGTCAGCCCTGCGCGGCAAGGTGGTGCTGGTGAACTTCTGGGCCACCAGCTGCACGACCTGCGTGCATGAAATGCCCCAGATCGTCAGCACCCACCAGAAATTCCAGGGACAAGGGTACGAGACCCTGGCGGTGGCCATGAGCTACGACCAGCCCGACTACGTGGCCGGCTTTGCCAAGACCCGCGGCCTGCCCTTCATGGTGGCCCTGGACAAGACCGGCGAGGCGGCCAAGGCCTTCGGCCAGGTGCGACTCACTCCCACCAGCTTCCTGCTGGACAAGCACGGCAACATCGTCAAGAAGTACGTGGGCGAGCCCGATTTCACGGCGCTCCACCAGCTGATCGGCCAACTGCTGGCCGAGGCCTGAGCCCGCCAGCGCGCTTCGGCCCACACTCAGACCGAGCCGCCGGCAGGGCCTGCCGCACTCGGCGACAATGGCCGATTGCCGACCTCACGCCCATGACCGCGCTTGCCCTGTCGTTCCTCACCTTTGTCTCGACAGCGCTGGGCGGCCTGCTGGCCCTGAAATTCCGGGACCGGCTGCACCACCTGCTGGGTTTCACGGCCGGCGTGATGCTGGGCGTGGTCGCCTTCGATCTGCTGCCCGAGGTCTTCGAACTCTCGGGCGCGCAGGGCGAGAACGGGCTGAAGGCCATGGTCGCGCTCGTCGCCGGCTTCCTGCTGTTCCATGCCCTGGAAAAGTTCGTGCTGGTGCACACCGCGCACGAAGAGGAG
Organism: Ideonella dechloratans; assembly: GCF_021049305.1. Classification (GTDB taxonomy): domain Bacteria; phylum Pseudomonadota; class Gammaproteobacteria; order Burkholderiales; family Burkholderiaceae_C; genus Ideonella; species Ideonella dechloratans. The sequence continues at coordinate 579,137 of NZ_CP088081.1, read as the reverse complement.
TACGCCCATCACGCCCATCCCCATGTCGGCGTGGTGTCGGCTCTGGCCCTGATCAGCCACAGCTTTCTGGACGGCGCCGGCATCGGTCTGGCCTTCCAGGTGTCCGATGCCGCAGGCATCACCGTGGCCCTGGCCGTCATCGCGCACGACTTCTGCGACGGCCTGAACACCGTGGGCCTGATGCTGCTGCACCGGAACAAGACCTCGCACTCGGTGGTGATGCTGGTTCTGGACGCCCTGGCTCCCGTGCTGGGCGCGGCCTCCACGCTGGCCTTCACCCTGCCGCCCGACCTGCTGGTGCTCTACCTGGGCGGCTTTGCAGGCGTGCTGCTCTACATCGGCGTGGCCGACATCCTGCCCCAAGCCCATTCCCAGGCCGGGCCGGGCGCCTCGCTGCGCCTGATCGGCCTCACGGCCCTGGGTGCTGCGGTGATGTACGGGGTCGTCCGCGCCGCGGGCTGATCCCCTGGGGCCGCCCGGCGACGGGCGCGATCAGAGCACTGTCAGATGATCGAAGTACCTGAGAAAATACTGCGTGTCTCGCACCATTCGTAGCGAAGACAACGAGAAAAAATAGCGAAGTTGGGAAGATCTGATTGATACCCCGCGGCATTACCTACCGCAAAGCCACGGTGACTCTGACCCTGTCCCACTAAATCGAACCGTTCAGTAACAGAACGACCGGCATGATGAAGGCCCGTGACGGGCCAGGAGCATGTCGTGAGGAAGAGCAAGTTCACCGAAGACCAGATCGCGTTCGCACTGAAGCAGGCCGAACTGGGCATCAGCGTCGAGGAGGTGTGCCGCAAGATGGGCATCAGCGACGCGACGTTCTATGCCTGGCGCAAGAAGTACGGTGGTATCGGACCGTCCGAGCTGCGGCGCTTGCGACAGCTCGAAGAGGAGAACCGCGAGCTCAAACAGATCGTCGCGGACCTGAGCCTGGACAAGGCCATGCTGCAGGCGGTGGTCGCAAAAAAAGTCTGAGCCCCTCATTCCGTCGGGCGCTGGTGCCGGAGCTGATGCAGCGCTTCGGATGCAGCCAGCGCAATGCGCTGAGGATCGTGGGCATGTCGTGTTCGACCTACCTGTACGAGTCCAAGCGGCGGGATGAGGCGGCGCTCAAGCTGCGCATCAAAGAGATCACCCAGACCCGGGTGCACTATGGCTACCGGCGGGTTCACGTCCTGCTGCGTCGAGAAGGCTACCGGGACAACGTCAAGCGGATCTACCGCCTCTACCGGGAACAAGGGCTATCGCTGCGGCTCAAGCGCCCCAAGCGCAACAAGACGGCCCAATGGCGCCAACCTGTCACGGATCGCCGTAATGGAGCCAGGGATGTTCGGCGTAATGGAGCCAGTTTCTGGCTGCTGAACAGGGCTCCCGAGGGTTTGAGGAACGGGGTTATTTTGCCGCTTTGGCGGGGGTGGGTTTGACGCTGCCAGCGGCGGTTCTGGGCGCACGGTACGACGCGCCATCCAAGACCATGCAATAGGCGTTGTGGCGCAGGCGATCCAAGGTGGCGCTGGCCAGCAGTCGGTTGTTGGGGAAGGCCTGATCCCACTCCGGGAAGTCCAGGTTGCTCGTGACGATGGTGGCGGCCTGCTCATAGCGCTCAGCGATGAGGTCGTGCAGGTCCTCGTCTGCGGGCGAGCGCAGCGGTTTGAGGCCGAAGTCATCGATGATCAACAGCGGCACGCGCGCCAGCGTGGCGAGCTTGCGTTCGTAGCCGCCTGTGGCGCGCGCGGCGTTGAGACTCTGGGTGAGCGAAGCGCAGGTGGTGAAGATGACATCGACGCCCTGGCGCACGGCGCAGTGCCCCAGGGCCTGAGCCAGGTGCGACTTGCCGGTGCCGCAGGGCCCGACGATGAGCACGGGCGCCTTCTCTTGCAGATACCGTCCGGTGGCCAGGTCGTGCACGAGGCTGCGGTTGAGGTTGGGCAGGCGCTCGAAGTCGAACTGGTCCAGCGTCTTGGTGGTGCGGAACTGGGCTCGGCGCAGGCGGGAGCTGAACTTCTTTTGCTCACGCCGTGCCACCTCGTCGCTGATGAGCAGGGCCAGGAAGTCGGTGTAGGCCAGCTTGCCCTGGATGGCTTCGCGGTTGCGGGCATCCAGGGAGTCGAGGATGCCCGACAGGCGCAGTTGCTTGAGTTGGGGGCCCAGTTCGGGTGCGGGGTTCATGGTCGTCATGGCGATCTCCTTGGGTGGTCAATGCAGCGCGCTGGGCTGCGGGTTTGGGGTTGGAGCGGGGAAGAGTTCGGCAGCAGGCCGCGTGAAGCGGTTGGCACCGGCATAGGCTGGCGGGGTGTGGCTGTCGGCTTGAGCAGCCTGCACATCAGCCTTCGTGCTCAAGATGGTCTTGACGGTGCGGTAGTGCGGCGAGTCGTGCGCCAGGGCACGTGCGCAGGCGGCCTCCAGCCGCTTGGCGCCATAGGGCTTGAGCAGGCCCAGAACGCCCTGGGCAGCCCGCAGCCGCTCCAGGACGTTGTCTGCCAGCAGCCGCTCAATGAGCGCGCGGCATTGGGGCCCGACTTGCACGGCCTGATTGACACACCACTGGCGGTCCTTGGCGAAGAAGGCCTGGGCTTCGGGCGGCAGGTGCGCCTTGCAGGTGACCCGCTGGCCGGGGCGTTGCCCTCGCGGGTGCGTAGCCACATGTCGGTAGTCCTCGTACAGGGCCACGGCCGCGTCGGTGGCCCGCAGCCACAGCGTCTTGCCCACCAGCGCGAACGGGGCCGAGTACAAGATGCGCTCGAGTTGCACGTGGCAATCCTTGTGCACGCTCACCCGGTGCCAAGTGCCCAGGTCTGGCGCGATGGCCGGCAGTGGCTTCAAGAGCGGCTGCTCCAGGGCGAATAGCGCCAGCGGTGGCTGGCGCGTGGTGCCGTGGATGCGCTGGCCCGCCGTCTCCATGACCCACGCCTTGGCCTGGGCATTGAGGTCGGCCAGGTCACGGAACTCGCGCAGCGGCAGGAAGTTGCCCTTGACGTACTTGACACCGGCTTCGACGATGCCCTTCTTCTGCGGGTCGTGCGGCGGGCATGGGTCGATCTTGAAGCCGTAGCCCTCGGCACACTCGGCGTAAGCGCGCTGCACGACCGGGTCCTGGGCGCAAGCCTTCGTGATCGCGCACTTGGCGTTGTCGATGACGATGCGCTCGGGCACGCCGGCGAACCACTCGACGGCTCGGCGGTGGCAGCCCAGCCAGGTGGCCACCGTCTGGTCCCAGACGAACTCCAGGTACTGGTGGCGGCTGTGCGCCAGGGTCATCACGAAGGCCCAGGTACGTCGGGGCTTGCCGTCCGGGTGCAGCAAGATGGGGCCGGCACCGAAGTCCACTTGGGCAGCTTCGCCCGGGGCAAAGTCCAGCCGGCAGGTGACCTCTGGGGGCAAGCTGGCGCGGATGCCGGCGACCATGCGGCGCACGGCCGAGTAGCTGCCCGTCCAGCCATACTGGCGCTGCAGCGCCTGGTGGATGGCTGTGCCGGGCACGTTCTGCTCGACCCAGCTGGCCACCTTCGCGCGATGCTCTTCCAGGCTGGAGACGGTGGTGCTGGCACGCTTGGGTGGCTGCAGGGCGGCCGCCACAGCCTCATCGTCGGGCAGCGGCGCCTGAGCATCCATCCAGCCATGCGCCTGGGCCAGCGCACGCCAGTGGCCCGCCTTGCGCCGACCCATGATCTTGGCCTCGGCGATATCCCGGTCGGAGTCACCCTGACGCATGCGCAGCAGGGCCTGTCGGTAGTGATGCATCTCGAATCTCCTGCGGGCCATCCCCTGTCTCCAGGCAAAAGCCCACAGGGTAGAGATGGCCCGTATCGATTCGGGAGGCTGTTCAGTCAGCGCAGACTGGCTCCATTACGCCGATCCGCCCCTGGCTCCAATACGGCGATCACGCACTGGCGCCATAACGCCGATCATCGGCTGGCTCCAATATGCCGATCACGAAGTGGCTCCATTACGCCGGTCGGTGACACAACCCAAGCAATTGTGCTCAAGGCCCAACGAGCTCTGGAGCATGGACTTCGTGGCCGATGCTCCGTTCGATGGCCGCAAGTTGCGCATGCTGACGGTGGTGGACTGCTACACGCGTGAATGCCTGGCCATCGACGTCGGACAGAGCCTGAAGGGAGAAGACGTGGTCAACAGCCTGAATCGCATCTGTGCCGAGCGCGGCTCGCCCAAGACGATCAAGACGGACAACGGCAGCGAGTTCATCTCCAAGGCCATGGACCGCTGGGGCTATGAGCGACAGGTCGAACTTGACTTCAGCCGCCCCGGCAAGCCCACCGATAACGCCCGGGTGGAGAGCTTCAATGGCCGCCTGCGGCAGGAGTGCCTGAACACGCATTGGTTCTTGTCGCTGGACGACGCCAAGGCAAAGATCGCAGCCTGGCGCGCGGACTATAACGAGAACCGACCCCACTCCGCGCTAGGATGGTCCACTCCAGCGGATTTCGCCCGCAGCTGCCGGTCAACACCCAGCGCTGCGATACCTGAAGAGCCAGAAGTTTCCACTTCTGAACGGTACTGAATCGGGTGCAGGGTCACCGGGACACCCTTGCTATTTCACATTAGTACGGCCCAGGGGGAGCAGGTTATCTGCCATCAGCTCCTTCGCCCCATAAGGATCGCATACCGTACACTGAGGCGGCCACTAATCCGGGACATGACAGCTTGTCAAACTATAAGCGGCGCTTGCGCCACCAAGTCAACGCTTGTTCACGCGACTTTCCCTTGAAGAAGGCCGCAAACTTCACGATTGCTTCCCAGTCATAGTTATCTTTTGTCGAGCAAAGCTCGACGCCTGATTTATCCAAAAGAGAAAGTAAATAACGATCATCAAGAATTCTCTGCTTCCTCAATGGATCCACGATACGCGCCGCTGGGGTAATAAGTATCTGCACATCTTCGACGGGCAGTTCCTCTCGGCAAGTGACAGCCGGATGACCTTCAGGACAAAACGTATCAGCAGGCTGCTCCGCCTCGTCGCTCATTCTTTGCACAACCCATTCATGCTCGAAGTCACAGCGATAGCGCCTAAATATTTTCATTTTCAATTCAATAGAAGAAATGCAGGCTTTGGTCGCCGTTCCACACATTCACGTGAGGGCCCATATCGAACTGCGGGTGACCAAGGAAATCATCTCGCCAACCAGTAGAGCCATCTGCAGAGCGCCTACCGATGACCCGGTTGGAATCCTTGAGACCCCAAGGTACATTCGACTGCCTAAAGTCTCGCATTCGAATTGCTTGAGCATCAGAGCCAAGATTTCCCGCCAACTCTGACGCTGCCTGGCGCGCGTCCCGACGTGTCGCGAACCGCGCTCCACCGTCAACCAGCTCACCGCCATTTCGAGCGATGACCCTTTCCAGCGCCCCTGCTCCACTGGCAGCCTCTCCTATACTCTTGAATCGAACCAGAGCCACCACGGTGGCCTTTACAACTCCTGCGTCAGAAGCGATACCCAAGACAGCAGATCCACCGTTGATAACTGCCTCTGGAAGATTTCCTTCCACAAGATACAGGATTCCATTGGCACCTGCTGCAATGGCCCCTATTGCTCCGGGTTGAAAGCTAGCAATATCAAGCGCGGTGTGTGACTTTTCGCTAAAGCCAGCGGAGATTACAGTGCAATTCCCTCCCATGCTGGCGCAATCCAGTTGCCCGTCTGGATCGATGCGCGAGAATGGATTGTTTGAAACATAGGTATACCTGCCGAAGTTGCCGCCGTTGCTGACATCGGCGAGGACGGGGTCGGTGCTCAGGAAGCGCCCGGCGATGGGGTCATAGTACCGCTGCTGCATCTGCACCAGGCCGGTGTTGCTGTCGAAGACGTGGCCGGTGAAGCCGATGTTGTCGGGCTTGGTCGGTACAAAGCCCGAAGCCACATTGCCGTAGGGCTCGTAGCGGGTCTTGCTGATGAGCGCGGCGGAGTCGTTGGTGCGGGCCACCGGGCTGCCCAGCGCGTCCTCGTGGGTGTAGGTCCCAGCGGAGTTGACCTCCGTCACAAGCCGGTTGCCCAGGTACAGGTACTTGGTGTCCTTCTTGGTGCCACTGGCCCAGTTGCGCTGGAATCTCAGCACCCCGGTGTGGTCGTAGACGTACTGCTGCGTGGTGCTGTCCGCGTTGTTCCAGGCCGAGACGCGGCGACCGTTGCCATCGTAGGTGTAGCTGGCGACGCCGGTGGTCTGCTTGAGCCGATTGCCCAGGTCGAACACCAGGGCCTGAGGCGTGCCGTTGCTGCTGCGGCTGCTGATGTTGCCGTTGGCGTCATAGTCGTAGGCCAGGCTGGCCCCGGTGCCGGCGACGGTGGTGAGCCGGTTGGTGGCGGCATCGTAGCTGTGGGTGAGCACCCGCGAGCCCACCGTGCTGCTGCGGATGTTGTCCTGCACGTCATAGGTGTAGCTGCCACTGCCCCAGATGCCATTGGCGGTCTTCAGGCGGTTCAGCCCGTCGTACTGCATGGTGCGCGTGGACGAGCCGTCGATCAGATCGGTGATGCCCAGCACGTTGCCGTTGGCGTCGTAGCTGTACTGGTCGCTGAGCACGCTGCCGTCGGTGATCTGGCTGGGCAGGCCGCGCACGTTCTGGCTCACGGTGTGGGTGATGCCATTGCCCAGGGTGTAGCTCTTGACTGCGCCGTTGGGCCAGTAAGTGGCGCCAGAGACGCGGGCATTGGCCGCGGTGGGCTCGCCCAGCGCATTGGGGCTGAAGTTGACCAGCGCCCCATCGGGGTAGGTCAGGGCCGAGACATTGCCGTTGGCGTCATAGCCCCAGGTCAGAGGAAACGCCGAGGTGCCGATGTTGAGGGTTTCCTTGGTCAGCAGGCGGCGGTTGTTGTACTCGTAAGTCCAGTTGTTGTAGTTGGTGCCACCTGCCGTGGTCGGGTCGGTGTAGAGGGTGGCGATCAGCCCGTCGTCGGTGTAGGTGCGGGTGATGGCGGGGCTGCCGTCACCGAAGGTGGTGCTGGTCAGGCGGTTGCGGGCGTCGTAGCCGTAGCTGATCTTCCGGGCCGCGGCCACGCTGGCGGTGTCGCAGCTGCCGGTGCTGGTGAGCGAGACCCCTCCGCTGCGCCAGGCCAGGTTGCCTGCGGCGTCCCAGTCCTGCACCGTCGCGCCCAGCTCCGGCTCCACCGTCTTGCACAGCTGGTGGTAGCTGTCGTAGACGTAGCTGCGGGTGACGCTGGTGGTGGCACCACCGCTGGTGCCGCTCTTGACCATCGACGTGGTGGCGCCGAAGGCATCGCGGTAAATCTTCAGGTTCAGGCCCTCAGGGCCGCTCAGGCTGCGTATTCCACGCGATGGCGGACACGATTCCACGCTGATGGCGGACAGTGTTCCACCATGATGGCGGACAGTGTTCCACGCTGAAGGCGGACAGCATTCCAAACTGATGGCGGACACCTGCGGGGTGTTCTGAGTGACCCGAACGCGGCATACGCTGCCCGGTTTTTTTGACCGGAGCCAGCGATGCCCACACCCAGGGTCACCATGAGCAAACTACGACACACACTGCAACTGCTGCACCGCGGGGCCTTGAGCACCCGTCAAATCGGTGCCGCCCTCGGCATCTCCAAATCCACTGTCAGCGAGATAGCCAGCTACGCGCGCGTGGCCGGCGTGGACTGGGCTACGGCCCAGAGCCTGAACGACGACGAACTCCAGGCCCGGCTTTACAAGCCACCCGTGGCGCGCGAGTCCCGGCACCTCGAACCCGACCACGCCCACATCCACCGCGAACTGCGCCGACCTGGCGTGACGCTGCAGCTGCTGTGGGAGGAATACCAGCAACAGCACAGCGGTCAGGCGTACAAGTACAGCGCCTTCTGCGAGAAGTACAAGGCTTGGGCCCGGCGCCTGCAGCGCTCCATGCGCCAGACCCACTCGGGCGGTGACAAGCTCTTCGTGGACTACGCCGGCCAGACCGTGCCCGTCGTGGACGCCAGCACCGGCGAGATACGCCCGGCCCAGGTCTTCGTGGCAGTGCTGGGCGCATCGAACTACACCTACGCCTGCGCCACTGCCAGCCAGAAGGCCGCTGACTGGGTGGCCAGCATCATTGCCACGCTGGAGTTCATCGGCGGCGTGCCCCGCCTGCTGGTGCCCGACCAGCCGCGCGCCCTCATGGCCCGCCCCGACCGCTACGAGCCCACCGCGCACCGCCTGCTCGAAGAACTCTGTGCGCACTACAGCCTGGCCGTGATGCCCGCGCGCCCGGCCAAGCCACGCGACAAACCCAAGGTGGAGGTCGCCGTGCAGGTGGTCGAGCGCTGGATTCTGGCCCGGCTGCGCCACCAGACCTTCTTCAGCCTGGCCGAGCTCAACCGGGCGATTGCCGCCTTGCTGGTGGACTTGAACCAGCGCGCGTTCAAGAAGCTGCCGGGCAACCGCGCCAGTGCCTTCGCCGAGCTTGACCGGCCGGCCCTGCGCCCCCTGCCGGCGGTGCGCATGCCCATCGCGCGCTTCAAACCCGCCCGCGTCAACATCGATTACCACGTCGAGCTCGATGGCCACTACTACTCGGTGCCCCACGCCCTGGTGGGCGAGCCGGTGGAGTTGCGCATCACGGCCGGCACGGTCGAAGTCCTGCATGGCGGCAAACGGGTGGCCGCCCACGCCCTCAATCCCCGCCGGGGTGCACACACCACCACACCTGAGCACATGCCGGCCTCGCACCGGGCGCACCTGCAGTGGACGCCGGCCAAGCTCATCGCCTGGGGCGAGCGCGTGGGTGCGGCCACCGCCGCCGTGGTGCGCTGGCAGATGGAGCACCGCCAGCATCCCGAGCAGGGTTACCGCTCCTGTCTGGGCCTCATGCGCCTGGGCCGTGAGTACGGGGCTGACCGGCTGGAGGCCGCCTGTGCGCGGGCGCAGTCGATTCGCTCACCGTCCTACAAGAGCATCGCCTCCATCCTGGGCTGCGGCCTGGACCAGCGGCCGCTGGATGCGCCGATGGCCGCACAGGCGAGCCTGCCGCTGCACGAGAACGTGCGCGGGCCGGACTACTACCACTGAGCTCCAACGCGCAAGCAAACCCAACAAGGAAGAACCATGCTCAACGAACAGACCTTGAACCAACTGCGCGCCCTGCGCCTGGACGGCATGGTGGCCGCCCTCAGCGACGCGGCCACCCACATCACAGCCAGCGAACTGCCCTTTGAACAACGTCTGGCGCTGCTGGTGCAGCGCGAGGTGGACTGGCGTGACAGCAAACGCCTGGAGCGCCTGCTCAAGGCGGCCCGCCTGAAGGTCTCCAGTGCCTGCCTGGAGGACATCGACTGGCGCGCCAGCCGGGGCCTGGGCCGGGAGGTCATCACCAGCCTGGCCGGCGGCGACTGGCTGCGCCATGGCCACAACGTGCTGCTGACCGGCGCCACCGGGTGCGGCAAGACGTGGCTTGCCTGCGCACTGGGGCAGCAGGCCGCGCGTCTGGGCTTCTCGGTGCTCTACACCCGCGCGCCACGGCTGCTGCAGGAGTTGCACGTGGCCCACGGCGATGGCAGCCTGGGCAAACGGCTGGCGCAACTGGCGCGGCTGGACCTGCTCATCCTGGACGACTTCGGCATCGCGCCGATTGCCGCGCACGAGCGAAACGACCTGCTGGAGTTGCTCGACGACCGGGTGGGTGCGCGCTCGACGCTCATCACCAGCCAGTTGCCGGTGACGGCCTGGCACGCCTGGCTGGACGAGCCCACGCTGGCCGACGCCATCCTGGACCGCATCGTGCACGGCTCGCACAAGATAGCCCTCAAGGGCGAGTCGATGAGAAAGCTGGCAAAGGCCGTCTGAGCCGGCCGCGCCGACCGCCATTCCACGCTGATGGCGGACACTTCGGCTACGATTTGAGCGTCACTCAGGACACCCGCGCAACGTGTCCGCCATCGCCTGGAACGCTGTCCGCGATGGGAATGGAATCACTGTCCGCCATCAGTGGAATGCGCACTCAGGCCGGCCAGCACCGCCTTGTCCGGGTTGTCGTAGGCCTGAAAGCTCGAGGTTGAGACGTTGCCGTTGAAGTCCTTGGTCTGGGTGGTGAAGCCGCTCTGGTAGACATTGGTGGCCGTGCGCTGCGCCGGCGACAGCTCGGTGTCGATGGTGCGGCTGGTCTCGCGGCCCAGCGGGTCATAGACCGTGGTCGTGCCCTTGGGCGTGTCGGTGATCGAAGGCACCGTGGCCTGCGGGTAGCCCTGGAAGGTCACCCGACCGTCCGAGTCGTATTGGGTCAGCGCAGCCCGCAGGGTGCTGGCCACCGCCGTGTCCTGGCTGAGCGTGACGCGCTTGCGCCAGAGCGCGTCGAAGTAGTTCTTGGTCACCCCGTTGCCGGTGGTGACCGTCTGGCGCCAGTGGCCTGCAGGCAGGCCGTACTCGGCCGTGGTGACCGGCTCGAACACCAGGGTGGTGTTGTTGTAGGTGACCGCATCGCCCGTGGGGTAGGTGATGCTCTTGAGCCGACCGGCCGCGTCGTAGTCGTAGCTGGTGGTGGTCAGCGCCTCGTTGGTCAGGCTGGTGATCAGGCCCAGGTCGTTGACCACCGCCTGCTGGTACTTGTTGTCGGCGTAGGTGATCTTCTGCGGCAGGCCGCGCTTGTAGTTGCTGAAGGTGGTGACGTTGTCGCGTCCGTCCTTCACCGTCTTGAGCGTGCCGTCCGTGTTGTAGGTGTACGTGGCCTTCAGCTTGCCAAAGGCGTACTTCTTCAGCGGCAGTGCGGTCGTTGGGTCGTACTCCGTGCTGGCCACCGTGGTTCCTCCCACGGTCTGCGCACTCACCTGGCTCATCACCCACTTGGTGGTGTTGTCCAAGTAGCTCGTTCCCTCCGTCTTGCTGTAGCCCAGGTCGCTCGACTTGGTTTCCGACGTCACCCGCGGGAAGGTCACCGTACTGTCAAAGCTCGTTGCCTGCCAGGTGAAGTTCGTCCCCTGCTGCGAGATGACGCGCCTTTCCAGTGGCAGGAAGGCGATTTCCTGCATGTCGTCAGCTGCGGCGTTGCCACTCCAGCCAGGTACCTTGACATAGGGGCCCGCGGCCATTGCGCGATAGGAGTTGACCGTCTTCTTCAAGGCGGTAGACCCGTCCCAACCGTCCTCCTGCGAGAGTAGTTGGCCCTCGTTGCTCATGAGCTTGTTGCCAAAGGTATAGCGGGTGGTGCCTGTCGGCCCGGCAACCAAGTTGACCTTTGTCCCCACACAGCCTGAGCCGCAGTACCAACTGCCCGGCGTGCTGTCCCAGGTGTAAGCCCAGTTCTGGGTTCCAAGGCCCGGGCCTGTCAAAGACTTCTGCGTAAGCGCGCGGACCGGGTAAGTGATGCTCTGTCGAACATCATCCACGAGGGACCCGGGGCACTGAGGTGTGCCGTTATATGGAAGGTTCTTGCCCTCTCTGACCCACTGGAATGTGAAACTACCCACAGCGCCCGAAGGATGGGTGATGGTGCTGGTTACCGGATTTGCAGTGGGTATCCCATCACCATCTTGCCAAGTGCTATTTGCGCCAGTGGTGCATTTGCCCGCCGAAATTCCGGATGGCCGAGTTCCTGGCTCCAACATGGAGAACTTCCACGCAGTGTTATCAGGCAGTGTGACCTGGGTCAGCGAGCCACTGGTGTACGCATAGGTCCAAGTCCTTGTTCCATCTGTCGCCGAGGTCACACTCCCACCGCTGTAGTTCAGTGTAATGGCGCGACCGTCCGACGAGTAGATTTTGGTCAGATTCCACGGATTGGTGGTGTCGTAGGTGAACTTGACCCAGTTGCCAAAGCGGTCGGTGATCTGCGTGGGCAGCAGCCAGACTTCATACCGCGTCATGCTTCCAACGACAGAGCTGAGCCAAGGAGCATCGCGGCTGACCAACTTGTCGAAGTTATATGTCGTACCGTCCGGCGCCAGACCAATGAAGCCCTCGCCATCAGATGCCATGGTGGTACACCGGAATTGCCAATTAGACTTGGTCACTACCCCATAGGTATTGCCATCAGCCGGTGTGGCTGTGTATGCCGCATCACGCTTGAGCATCTTCTCGTCGCCCACGCCCGGGACATACAGGAAGTTGCCGCCCCAGACGTTGTCGATCTCCCACTCGATGTCGGTGTTGCGCTTCACAGCGGGAGCGGGTGGACCAAAGTAGGTGCACCGGCTGTTGGTGACCACATTGCCGGCACCGAGAACCACCCAGCCTTTGTTGGTAACGGTGGCGCCCGAGAAGATGCCGTGGATGTGCGGAATGTTCAGATCCCAGTCGCCAAAGGCGTAGGAAGCCACCCGTTGATTGGAGACCGTGTATCGACGAGACAGCTCCACGGGGATCGAAAAATTCCCCGGCAGGCTGATATCGGTCTGAACAAACTCGGTGGAGCCATTGAAAAGGCTGACCTTGTCGCCCATCAGGTCCGGCCCCAGCGCGGTCACGGCCTGATTGGCCCGGATCAGCTGGCCCTGCTGGGTATAAGCGGTTTCGTCCTGTGCCTGAGCACCCACACTGCTGCAAAGCGCAAGCAGAAAAACCAAGACTCGCCCACGCGAGACCCTGTTCAAAACTCGACTCAACATCAGACCCCCCTGTTGCGCCCCACTGCTTGGGCATGGCGCTTCTATGTCATGCATGAAGGCGGGGACGATACCTCAATCGGTTCTGGTCGCTCATGAAAATGACGTGCCACGGAGATCCCTCGATCAGCGCATCATCAAAACTAACGACGGCATAATCTGACACGCCACTCAGGCGTGCGTTGGCGGCCCTACCTGTCGAGGTCGGATGGGAAAATCACGAGGGTGATGAGAGAATCCGCGCCGTCAGGGAGAAGTACACATGAATAGAGCGACTGACGGGTCCCACCGGATGGCTGGACCCCTTGCCTCTCGCGTTGGGAAGGCGCAGGCTGGGTTCACCTTGCTGGAGCTCCTGGTGGTCATCGTGATCATCGGTTTGCTTGCCGCTTATGTGGGGCCCAAGTATTTCGCTCAGCTGGGCAGGTCAGAGCAGACGGTGGCCCGCTCACAGATCCAGGCCTTCGGCCGCGCCCTCAACACCTACCGCTTGGATGTGGGCGCTTTTCCTTCCACTCAGGAAGGCCTGACGGCACTGGTGGAGCGCCCTGCAGGCGCCACCAGGTGGAATGGCCCCTACATGGAACGCGCCATCCCCCTGGACCCCTGGGGCAACGCCTACCACTACCGAGCTCCCGGAGCGAATGGGCAGGATTTCGAGATCCTGTCCTATGGCAAGGATGGTGTTCAGGGTGGTGAAGGCGAGTCCGCCGACATCGGCAATTGAGCCGTCGTTCCAGCAAGCCAACTCCTACCAGGCCCAATTCGTGAAATTCCGTGCCCGAGCCATGGATGCCAATGGGCGCTTGGCCACCCATTGGGTGGAGGCGACGGATCTGGATTCCGCCAAACTGCAGTTGACCCAGCAAGGCTGGACGACGGTCGATATTCACCCCGAGCGAAATCGATCCTCGCTTTGGGGGGTATCTCGCTCCATCGATCTGGTCCTGTTCTGCCAGGAATTGCATGCCCTGCTGACCGCGGGTCTCAATGTCAGGGAATCCTTGGAATTGCTCCGGCAAAAGAAAGGTACCGGGGCAGGCGATGAGGTATTGGCCACCCTGCTCAAGGCCGTGGAGCAGGGGTATCGTCTGTCTGCAGCCATGGCCCAGCAGTCAGAGATTTTCCCGCCCCTGCTGGTGGGCTTGGTGCGCTCGGCGGAAATGACCAGCGAGCTGCCCCAGGCGCTGGAGCGCTTCATCGACTACGAGGGGCGGCTGACCTCACTGCGGCAGAAGCTGGTCAGTGCAGCCATCTATCCCGTCATCCTCGCTGGGGTGGGCGCCGGGGTGGCCGCGTTCTTGATGGGCTACGTCGTGCCCCGCTTCGCCCAGGTCTACCGCAGTGGGGGCAAGGAACTGCCCTGGGCTTCACGGCTGCTGCTGGACACGGGCACCTTCCTGGGGGACCACCGCTGGCTCGTGCTTGCGGCGACGGTGAGTCTGGTCTTGGCGCTCATGGTCCGCGTTCGTCGGCACCTGCGCGACGGCACTTGGTGGCGCTTGCTCAGCATCCTGCCGGGGGCGGCGCCCAAGCTCGAAGCGCTGGAGATCTCGCGGCTGTACCTCACCCTGGGCATGCTGCTGCAGGGCGGCCTGCCGATTCTCGCGGCCCTGCGGCTCAGCGAGCAAACCTTGAGCCAGGACCGCCGCCAGGCCCTGCAGCGCGTGGCGCAGCGGGTCAGCGAAGGCGAGGCGCTGACCGACAGCCTTCAGCAGGAAGGCCTGACCACCGTCCTGGCGCAGCGCCTGCTCAAAGTCGGAGAGAAGTCCGGCCAACTCGGCGAGATGCTGGTGCGCACGGCCACCTTCTTCGAGGACGAGGCCTCACGCTGGATCGAGCGCTTCTCCAAGGTCTTCGAGCCGGTGCTGATGGCGGCGATCGGTCTGGTGATCGGGGCCATCGTCGTGCTGCTGTACATGCCGATCTTTGAGCTGGCGGGGTCGCTGCAGTGAGTCAGGACACCCGAGATCTACAGCGCTTCCTGCGCGCTCTGACGCGCCAGGACACGCGCGGCACCCTGGCGCAGGTGGCCGAACACCTGAGCCTGGACGAGGCTGCCTGCCTGCCCCGATTGGCCGAGGTCGCCGGGCTGACGCCCGTGCGCTCCGAAGCGCTGCAAGGGCACGAGCTGGACCTGCAGCGGCTTCCGCTGGCCCGGGCGCAGCAGCTCGAATGCCTGCTTCTCCAGCGGCGGGCAGGTGAACCCTGGCAGGACGCGGTGATCGGCGACCCTTTGGCCAGCCACTTGATCACCCAACTCGAAGCCCTGGCACAGGCGCCCCTGCGCTTCCTGCTGGCCACACCGGCCGACATCCGGGCCCGGCTGAAGCAACAAGAGGCGCGCTCCCGGGCGCAGGACAGTCTGCAACTGACCACGGCACCAGGTGAGGACGCGGGTTCGGCAGGATCCGGGCTGCTCTCATCCGAGGTGCTTTCCTTTGAGAGCCTGTCCGCGGCCACGAGCCAGACCGTGCGGCTGGTCAACTCGATGCTCTACGACGCCTTGCGGGCAGGGGCCAGCGACATCCATTTCGAGAGCACCGCACAGGGCCTGGACATCAAGTTCCGCATCGATGGCGTGCTCGAGAGCATGGCGCGCCCGGAGGGCCATGCCACGGCCGACCAGGTCATGACCCGCCTCAAGGTGCTGGCCGAGCTCGACATTGCAGAAAGCCGCGTCCCGCAGGACGGGAGCTTCCGGGTGTCAGCCCAAGGACGGGACATCGACCTGCGGGTGTCCATCATGCCCAGCATCCACGGGGAAGATGCGGTGCTGCGCATCCTGGACAAGCAGGCCCTGGTCGAGGCCCATGGCGCGCTATCACTGACCGCCCTGGGGTTCGACGACATCGCCCTGCGCAGCCTGCGGGACTTGCTGGAGGCACCACACGGCATGGTCCTGGTGACCGGCCCCACGGGCTCGGGCAAGACCACCACGCTGTACGCCGCGCTGACCGAATCGCGCACCGGGCAGGAGAAGGTCATCACCATCGAAGACCCGGTGGAGTACCAGCTGCAAGGCGTGCTGCAGATCCCGGTCAACGAGCGCAAAGGTCTGACCTTTGCCCGTGGGCTGCGCTCCATCCTGCGCCATGACCCGGACAAGATCATGATCGGCGAGATCCGGGACCAGGAGACCGCCGAGATCGCGGTGCAGTCGGCCCTGACAGGTCACCTGGTGTTGAGCACCGTGCACGCCAACAATGTGTTCGACGTCTTCAGCCGTTTCACGCACATGGGGCTGGACCCCTACGCCCTGGCGTCCGCCCTCAATGGCATCTGGGCCCAGCGGCTGTTGAGGGTGAACTGCCCGCGCTGCGCACAAACCCACCATCCGGACGCTGAGGAGCTGGCCAGGCACGGCCTGACTGCCCCCATGGTGGTCGGCGCGAGCTTTGTGCGGGGACGGGGCTGTGGCGATTGCCGCGGCACCGGCTACAAGGGCCGGCAGGCGATTGCCGAGATCCTGCGCCTGGACGACGAACTGCGCGACCTGGTGATCCGCAGGGTCGCCGTCAAGGACATCAAGGAAGCCGCCTACCGCAAAGGCACCCGGAGCCTGCACGACGCTGCCCTGCGGCTGGTGCTGCAGGGCAAGACCACGTTGGAGGAGATGCGGCGTGTCACGATGGCGGCGTGAGTCCGTGGTGATCGGCATCGGCGCATCGTCGCTGGTCTCACTGCCGGCGAGGCCGGTGGGCCCCGAAAACCTTGCCGTGCAGGTGAGGGACTACCGGACCGAGCCTCCTCAGGCCACGGCCCCCCTTGATCTGGCGTCGGCACTCGCGTCTGCCGTGGCCGGGCTGTCGCTGCGCTCCGCAACAGTGGCCCAGGTCGTGGTGGCCGACGGACTGGCCCGGCACTGGGTGGTGGACCCGCCCGCCGGGCTGCAATCCCTGGCCGAGCTGCAGGCGGTGGCCCGGGCGCGCGCAGAGCAGATGTTCGGGCCGATGTTCGGCCCGATGTCCGGCTGGGTCATGGAGGCCGACTGGCAGCTGGGGCGACCGTTTCTGTGCTGCGCATTGCCGGCGTGGTTGATCGACGGGGTGCACATGGGCTTGGGACGGTCCGTTCCCGTGGAGACCGCCTTGAGCACGCTGTTGTCAGGCTTGCGCAGGGCGACCGCTGTCTCCGGTGAGGTGGTCTGGGAAGGGTTCTGGACGCCTGGCCTGTTCACCTGGGTGGCCTGGCAGGCGGGCCGCTTGAGGTGGCTGCACAGCATCCGTCTGACGGAGACACCGCAGGGGGGCGAGCCCTTGCTGACCGACGTGCTGGAGCAAGCCTGCCTGAACCTGCAGGGAGACAGCGTGCGCGCTGGCCTGGATGTCCAAGCGCCAGTGGGGGTGCTGGCCCTGCATCCTGGCCTCGCGCGGCTGCCGGGTTTCCAGAGTTTGGTGCTGGGTGAGAGGACCTGCGTCGTGTCCCAGCCACCGGCCTGGTCTGCCCTGTTCGATGCGCTGAAGTTGACGGCCGCGCCACCTCAACAGGATGCCTGGGTGGCCGCGCTCCTTCCTTTGGCCCAAGTCCAGCGCATGGCTGGCCTCACTGGTGGCGCCAACCTTGCGCAGCCCACGTCAAAGGCACCGACATGAGCCGCATGGGTCCTGTTCGCTTTGGGGAAGCCGCGTGGCGGGTGGCCAGCTTCGGGTATGGCCGCTCCCGCACGGTGCGTTGGGCGTGGGGGCTCGTGAGCCTTTGTGCCCTGTTGTGGCTGCTCCTGCAGTCCTGGCAGCTGGCCGTGTCGCATCGCGAGATCGACGAAGAGAGGCGATCGCTGGCGCAACGCTTTGCCATTCAAGAAGATGAACGGCAAAGCCGCTTGCGTGATCTTCCCAAACCCTCTCTGGAGGAGGCCGGTGCCATGCAGGCGCTGCAGCGCCTGAGGCAGGCACCCTGGCCTGCGGGCCTGGATCTGCTGGCCGAGGAGGACAGCGAGGACATCGGCCTGCTGTCCCTGGAGTTGGATGCGGAGCGCCGCTCGGTGCGCATGCAGGCCGAGGCCCGGAGCTGGCAGGCCCTTCTGGCCTACGGCACGGCGCTGGAAGGCCGCTTGGGGGCGGCCGTCCAGTGGCGCCGCTTCGAAACCAATGAGCAGGACGCTCAGCGTCCCACTCGGGCCCAGTTTGAATGGGGGCTCCCACCGCCGGCGGATATGGCCGCATCGGGGGGAGCGCCATGAACGATGAGAACCGGTTCCGCCTGCCGGTGTCCCTGTCGGCACTTCTGGGGGCAGTTCGGGTCCGTGCCGAACTCTGGGTCTGGCGCCATGGCTGGGTCTCGGTGCTGTGCCTGGGCCTGATCCTGGGCAACCTGCTGCTGGCATGGCCCGGTCAGGCATGGTTGCAGCAGGACGCAAGGGCTCTGGCCGCGCAGCGAGCAAGCTGGGAGCAGGCTGCCGCGGCGGCTTCGTCGCCAGAATTCACCACCGCCGACGCCACGAAGCCGCCCCTGCTTGTCGATGAGGCGATGGCCCTGCAATCCCCGGCGCAGCTGCCAACCAAAGCAGACTTGACCGCAGAGATCGAGCGCTTGCGCGTGCTCGCACAAGCGCAGCAAATCAGCCTGGTCCGCACGGACTTCGCCTACGAGGCCGCAGCCCCCGCCCTGGGGCGGCTGCGGCTGAATGTGCCCCTCAAGGGCCGCTACCCGCCGGTGCGGGCCTGGCTGGTGGCGGCGCAGCGCGAGCTGCCCAACCTCACCGTGGATCGACTGAGCTTCAAGCGCAATGCGGTAGGCGACAGCGATCTCGAGATGACGACACAGCTCTCGCTCTGGTACCGCCGTGACCCGGACGAGTCGTTGGCTCCCATGGCCGGCGCTTCAGCGCCTCTCGTGCAGGGGGCCCGGCCATGAAAGCCACACGGACAACCATGGGGCGTCGGGGGTGGCTCTGGGGCGCTCTCCTGTTGATCCTGCTGGGGCTGAACCTGCGTGAGCACCTCGGGTCAGCCACGTCGACGGACACCCAGGTCGTGAACGCACGCGCGCCGCAAGTGGTTCGTCCCGGCCCAGGCCCAAGGGCGGCAAGCGCAGCGGATGCCACACCTTCGCCTGGACGGTCCATTGCCTCAGCGGCATCTGTTGCGTCCGAGACCGTCCACGCGGCGTCCGACAGGGCCTCCGATGCTGCCTCCTCGCCGGCGTCCTTCAAGGACATCTTCGCGGTACGCAGTTGGCAGCCGCCGCCCCCGAAGGTGGAGCCGGCGCCACCGCCACCACCCACGGCGCCGCCACTGCCCTTCAGCTTCCTGGGCAAGAAGCAACAGGATGGCCACTGGGAGGTCTACCTGGGCACCGGCAGTGGCTTTGTGGTGGCTCGCCAGGGAGAGAAGCTGTTGGACACCTACCAGGTCCTGCGCATTGAGCCTCCGCGCCTGACGCTGCGCTACTTGCCTCTTCAACAGGAACAGTCGCTCGACATCGGCGAATGAGCGCCTTCCGGAACCGACCCATGTCCTTGACCAATCCACTTCCGCTCAAATCTCGCGCCAGGCAAGGGCTGTTTGAGACCCCGATACCGGCAGTCTTGCTGGCCGTGCTGCTGGCCGCCGTGTTGCTGGCCATGGGGGGGTGCGCTGCCGAGCAGGCCTACAGCGAAGGCCAGGCCCTGATGGCCTCAGGCCAGCCTGTGGCAGCACTCGGCAAGCTGGAAGAGGCCAATCGCCTGGAGCCCGGCTCGGCCGAGTACCGTGCCGGGCTGCTGCGCGCCCGCGAGCAGCTGATCCAGCAGGCCCTGAACCGGGCCGACCAGGCGCTCAAGGCCAAGAAGTGGGACGAGGCCGACGGTGCCTACCGTGCGCTGCTGACCCAGTCACAGGCCCAGGACCGCGCGCTGGAAGGGCTGCGCCAGGTTGAACGGCTGCGGGGACGCGATGCGCAGCTGGCCCGCGTGCAGAACGAGATCGATCAAGCCGATTGGGTGGCCGCACGGGCCGATCTGGTGCAGCTGCGTCAGGAATCCCCCCATGACACCGAGTTGGCGCTTCTGGCCCAGCAGATCGATCAGCGCACGGCAGAACAGGAACGCAAGAGCCGTAGCGCGGGCCGATTGGCGGCCGCCTACCGCCAGCCGATCAACCTGGAGTTCCGGGATGCGCCGCTGCAGACGATCTTCGAGGTGATCTCCCGCACGGCCGGGCTCAACTTCCTGTTTGACAAGGAGGTCCGGGTGGATCAGCGCGCTTCGATCTACCTGCGCAACAGCACGGTGGAGGCGGCCGTCAATTGGCTGCTGCTGACCAACCAGCTGGAAGGCCGGGAGCTCGACGCCAACACCATGCTGATCTACCCGGCCATCTCCACCAAGCAGCAGGAATACCAGCCCATGGTGGTCAAGAGCTTCTACCTGGCCAATGCCGATGCCAAGCGGGTGGGCGAGACGCTGCGCACCCTGCTCAAGAGCCGCAACGTCGTGGTCGACGAGAGCCTGAACATGGTGATCCTGCGAGACAGCCCGGAGGCGGTGCGCCTGGCCGAGAAGCTGGTGGCCCTGCATGACGTGCCGGCCCCCGAGGTGATGCTCGATGTGGAGATCCTGGAGGTCAAGCGTGGACGTTTGCTGGACTTGGGGGTTGCCTGGCCCGAGCAGCTCGGCTTCGCGCCGCTGTCCTCCTCGTCCAGCAGCAGCGGCGCCATCACGCTCAACGACCTGCGCAACCTCAACCGCTCCACCATCGGCGTGACCGGGGCCTCGGCCTCGGTCTCCGCCACGGCCCAGGACTCCGACACGAACCTGCTGGCCAACCCGCGCATCCGCGTGCGCAACCGGGAAAAGGCCAAGATCCTGATCGGTGACCGCGTGCCCACCATCACCACCAACGTCACTTCCACCGGGGTCTCGACCGAGTCGATCAACTACCTGGACGTCGGCCTGAAGCTCGACGTGGAGCCCACCATCTACGTGGACAACGAGGTGGCGATCAACATCGGCCTGGAAGTCAGCAGCATCACCAAGCAGCAGCAGACACAGTCGGGCGCGCTCATCTACCAGATCGGGGCCCGCACCGCACAGACCACGCTGCGCCTCAAGGATGGCGAGAACCAGATCCTGGCGGGCCTGATCAACGACGAGGACCGCAAGACGGCGAAGAAGCTCCCCGGGATGGGGGATCTGCCCCTCGTCGGCCGTCTCTTCGGCGAACAGTCCAAAGACCACACCAAGACCGAGATCGTGCTCTCGATCACACCGCACATCCTGCGCAACATCCGGCGCCCTGGGGCACAGGAGCAGGAGTTCGATTCGGGCACCGAGAACCGCCTGCGTCCCTGGCCCAGCAACGCCGGGGCATCGAACGCCGCGGCCGCGAACACACCTGCGGGCCCATCCACAGGCACATCCGCAGGCACATCCTCAGGCATTTCGACGCAGGCAGGCGCTGGGGGCCTGCCACCGGGCGCGGGCGCAGCCCTCGACAAGCCCATCGAGGCCGTCCCTCCCGAACCACCCAAGCTCAGGCTGGTCTGGAGCGGACCGGCCAAGGTCAAGGCCGGAGAAGACTTCAAGGTGCAGCTGAGCCTGGAGGGCGAGCATGTGCCGGCCGAGATGCCCCTGGTGCTGGAGTTCGATCCCTCGGTGCTGCAGCCCTACCTGGTGAGCGCTGCCGATGAATTCAAGGCCCTGGGCAGCGGTGCGGAGCTGACCTCGCGCATCGACGGCAGTGGGCAGGTGTCTCTTCAGGTCAAGTGGCCCAAGGAGGGCTCGGCCCAGGCGGGCCCTCTGGCGGTGCTGTCTCTGCGGGCCCGACAGGCTTCGGCTGTGATGGGCTCTCAGCTGGTGGTGGTCAAGGCGGCACCGGTGGATTCCCAGGGTCAAGCGCTGTCGGTGGCCCGTCCGGCGCCTTTGTCGCTGCAGGTCCAATGAGCACCCCAAAGAGCCAGGGTCAGATCGTGTTCGCAGAGGCCCTGAGTTGCGGCCTACCCGCTGCTCGCCCAAGGGGCTTCACCTTGATCGAAATGCTGGTGACCCTGGCGCTGCTGGCCGCGCTGGCGAGCAGCGTCGTGCCGCTGGCCCAGGTGGCGGTGACGCGCCAGCGAGAGGCCGAACTTCGCCTCAGCCTGCGAGAAATCCGCCAGGCCATTGACGCCTACCGCCTGGCGGT
This sequence comes from Ideonella dechloratans, assembly GCF_021049305.1. Lineage (GTDB taxonomy): Bacteria > Pseudomonadota > Gammaproteobacteria > Burkholderiales > Burkholderiaceae_C > Ideonella > Ideonella dechloratans. Next base: position 557,494 of record NZ_CP088081.1, on the reverse strand, counting down.
CCAGGATGGACGCATCGTGGTGCGCATGGGGTCCAACGGCTACCCCACCACGCTGAATGCGCTGGTCGACGGCGCCGAAGATTGGCAGGACGCGCATCACCGCAAGATCTACTTCCTGCGGCGCATTCCTCGCGACCCCTTCTATCCCGGAGACGAGCGCACGCCACCGGATCAGCAATGGGGGCTGCGCAGCTACGAGAGCGAGGCCACCGACCCGCGGGCCGGGGACGATGTGTATGACGTCTACAGCCGCTCCAAGCTCACAGGCCTGAATGGTGTGCCCTATGCGCAGTGGTGAGGACAGTGGTGAGGACAGTGGTGATGCAGCGGCAACCCCATGGTGTGAAGTCATGACGCCCCGCTGTCGGAACTTCTCGCGTGTTCGTGGACCAGGTCGCGGATTCACGCTGATCGAGTTGCTGGTGGTGCTGGCCATCGTTGCGCTGCTGGGCACCTTGGCGCTGCCGCGCTACTACGGCCAGGTGGAGGCAGCCAAGGAGACGGCGCTGCGCGAGAACCTGCGCACCCTGCGCGAGGTGCTGGACAGGTTCTACGGCGACACCGGGCGCTATCCAGAAAGCCTGCAGGAACTGGTTGATCGCCGCTATCTGCGCAGTCTGCCGGTGGACCCCTTGACGGACTCCACTGCGAGCTGGGTCGTGGTTCCCCCACCCGCCGGCTACGCAGGCAAGGTCTATGACATCCGCAGCATCGCAGCCGGGGTCGGCAAGAACGGACAGCCCTATGCCAAGTGGTGAGCGCCCACAAGTCAGGTTCTTGGGGTGCAAGGCGCGGCAGGCGGGCTTCACCTACCTGCTGCTGCTGATCATGCTGGCCATCGTCGGCATCGCATCGGCAGCCTCTGTGACATTGGGCGCTGCCATGTCTCGCCAAGATGCACAGCGCGAGACCCGCGCCATCGAAGAGGACTTCAAGCAGGCGTTGGAAAGCTATCGCTTCAACACCCCGGTGGGACAGCCGGTGATGGGCCCCAATCGCCTGGAGGACCTGCTGGCAGACACCCGGGGCGGTCGCCTTCTTAGGCATTTGAGGCGCATTCCCGCAGATCCCTTGACCGGGAAGACGGATTGGATTGCGGTGATGGGCACCGATGGTGGCATTGAGGCCGTCAAGAGCCGATCCGGTTCCAACGTTGATGCGGTGCCAGGCGAGGTGCGGCACGCCGACGCCTCATCCAGGAAGTTGCAGTCGCGAGGCCAAACGTGAATCTTTACCTATGCGTTTGTGGATGCAAAGCTATCGTGAGGCGATCAGCCTTTGTCCCCTGCAAGAGGGACGCGGCCTGAGCAGCTTGAAATGCCAGCGCTGCTGTGCACTGGCCAAAGAATCGACAGGGAGATTCCAATGAAGGTGGCTCTGCGCCGGTGGCGCGGTTGGGGTGTTTGTCTTCTGCTGGGTTTGCTGGGCTTGCTAAAGGTCGACATGGCTTTGGCACAGTCCTCGCTGTCGACGTTTGAAGAGCAGGGGGAACTCAAGCGCGGTAGCCGCAGCATCACGGTCTTGGGGCCGGATCTGGCAGGCGACAAGATCGATCTCTACACCGGTGCCGTCACCCTGACGCGTACCGACATCGACATTCCGGGCAACAACACGTTGCCAGTGTCTTGGGGTATGCGCTTTGCGCTGGGACCGCGCCTGCACCATTGGGATCCAGAGATTCCCCGCATTTGGGGAACCTATGCCTCAGGTAAGACAGTAGTGTCCCCTACAGGTTGGGTCGGTATCGACGGAAGCAGCACGGCGCGCTGCTCCAAATTCAGCGGCCCTCCGGTCGTAATGCAGAGACAAACCCAGGGCTCAGTCGATCCCGACGAGTACTGGAGCGGACATCACCTCTATGTGCCCGGTCAAGTTGATGAGTTGCTTCTAGGGCGCGGCACGCAGAACACATTTCAGCCTACAACCGGCAGCTATCCCGTCGTTACCAAGTCCCATTGGCAACTGAGTTGCATCACCTTGGCACCAGGGTCTGAAAGTGAAGGATTCATTGCGCTATCGCCTTCCGGTACTCAGTATCGGTTTGACCACTTGGTAAGTCGGGGATATGACGCCATTCAAGGTCTGGAGGGAACGACGCCTCGCCAGGAAATCTGGATCCTACCGAGCAAGGTGACCGATCGCTTTGGCAACACGGTGACCTACACCTACGACGGCACCGATCCCTGGAAGGTCACCAACATCCTGGCCAGCGACGGGCGGGAGTTGCGGTTTATCTACCAGACCGATGGGTCCTACACCGTCACGGCCTATTCAACGACCACCGCACTCCAACGTACCTGGAGTTACAGCGCCGACGGGATGACAGTGACACTGCCAGACCAGACCCAGTGGCAATACAACTTGCAGGCCGCGGCTAACGGAAAACCATACTTCTATCCTGCAGCCGGCTGTGGGTCCAACGACGTGTGGACCAATGGAACGCTGTCCCCCGGGCCCAAGACCAGCACGGTCACGACCCCGTCCGGCGCCACGGTGTCTTTCACCATGGACTGGGTGGCCCATGGGACCTCAGGTCTGGCCTCTTCCGCCTCGTACAACCCTTGTCCGTTGCGGAATGCCACATTGCCATCGCCCACGCCGATATACGGTGCATGGTCGCTCAAGACCAAGACAATCACTGGCCCAGGCATGGGCAGTGGGGCGAGCTGGAACTACAGCTGGAGCGTGCCCGAGGGAACCTGGTACTGCGGAGCCGGTTGCACCGGCACCAAAACCGTGACCGTTACCGACCCCGAAGGCAACGCAACTCGCTACACCTTCAACAACATCTTCGAAAAGGATGGCGAACTCGTCAAACTTGAAGAAGGGGTGAGCGGTTCAACCGCCCTCAGGACAACGGTCAACACCTACTACAGTCCGAACGTCGCCACAGGCGATAGCGGACAGTGGAATGGGCACTTCCTGGGCTGGACCATCCGCGCACTACAGAAGCGTGTGATCACGCAGCAGGACAAGGTTTTTACTTTTGAAGCTTCGACGGCGGACTTTGATGCGGTGGGTCGCCCGACCAAGGTCACGCGCTCGAGCACGCTCACGGCCACGCCCAACACCGTCACCGAGACCACGGCCTACCAGGATCTCAAGGGCCCCTGGGTGATCAACCTGGTGAGCAGCCTCACCGAGTCCACGACCGGTCTCAAGCCCAAGGAGACCACGTACACCACGCTGGGCCTGCCCTATCAGGAATACGCCTTTGGCAAGTTGAAGGCCACGTACACCTACAACACGGACGGCACGCTCAAGACGGTGAAGGACGGACGCGACAACGTCACCACCTTCAGCAACTACAAGCGCGGCCTGCCGCAGAAGATCACCTACGCCGACAACAAGTACCAGCAGGCGGTGGTCAACGACCTGGGCCTGATCACCAGCCTGACCAACGAGGCGCTGACCACCACCAGCTACGACTACGACGCGGCCGGTCGGCTCAAGAGCATCACCTACCCCACGGGCGATGCGGTCACCTACAACAACACCACCCTGGTGTTCGAGCCGGTCACCACGGCCGAGTACGGCCTGCCTGCAGGCCACTGGCGCCAGACGGTCACCACCGGCAACGGGGTGACCAAGAACTACTTCGACGCGCTCTGGCGCAAGCGCGTCACGCTCAGCCAGGACACGGCGGTGGCCAGCACCCTGCGGGCTGCGCTGACCCAATACGACTCGGACGGTCGGGTGACCTTCCAGGGCTACCCGCAGGCCACGGTGCCTTCGATCACCGACACGCCCAAGGGCACGACCACGGTCTATGACCCGCTGGGCCGCGAGACCAGCCGCACCATCGACACCGAGCTGTCGCCGGCGCAGCGCACGGCCACCAATGTCTACCAGAGCGGCTTCACCACCCAGACCAAGGACTTCAACGGCAACGTCTCAACCTCGAGCTTTCAGGCCTACGACAACCCGGACAAGGCGGTGCTGGCCGGCCTGAGCGGCCCTGAGGGCCTGAACCTGAAGATTTACCGCGATGCCTTCGGCGCCACCACGTCGATGGTCAAGAGCGGCACCAGCGGTGGTGCCACCACCAGCGTCACCCGCAGCTACGTCTACGACAGCTACCACCAGCTGTGCAAGACGGTGGAGCCGGAGCTGGGCGCGACGGTGCAGGACTGGGACGCCGCAGGCAACCTGGCCTGGCGCAGCGGAGGGGTCTCGCTCACCAGCACCGGCAGCTGCGACACCGCCAGCGTGGCCGCGGCCCGGAAGATCAGCTACGGCTACGACGCCCGCAACCGCCTGACCAGCACCACCTTCGGTGACGGCAGCCCCGCCATCACCCGCACCTACACCGACGACGGGCTGATCGCCACCCTCTACACCGACCCGACCACGGCAGGTGGCACCAACTACAACAACTGGACTTACGAGTACAACAACCGCCGCCTGCTGACCAAGGAAACCCTCAACATCGGCACCTCGGCGTTTCCTCTGACCTGGGGCTATGACGCCAACGGCAATGTCTCGGCCCTGACCTACCCCGATGGGGCGCTGGTCAACTTCAGCCCCAATGCGCTGGGCGAGCCCACCGCGGCCAATGCCCGCGTCTCTGGCGCCACTTACTGGCCCAACGGCGCAGTCAAGAGCTACACCCTGGGCAATGGCATCACCCACACCGTGAGCCAGAACGTGCGCGGCCTGCCCAGCCAGATCACCGACGGCAGCGTGCTCAGCGACCAGTACAGCTACGACGCCAACGGCAACGTGCTGGGCATCACCGATCTGATCGACGGCTCGTCCACGCGCACCATGCAGTACGACGGGCTGAACCGCCTGAAGACCGCCAATGGCATCTGGGGCAGTGGCAGCTACACCTATGACGTGCAGGACAACATCCGCAGCAGCACGGTGGGCTCGCGGGTGCTCACCCACAGCTACGATGCCGCCACCAACCGGCTCACCACCGTCGCCGGCACCGGGGCCAGCCTGGCCTACGACTATGACGCCAACGGCAACATCAGCAGCCGCAGCAGCAACGGCACGCCTCAGGCCCTGGTGTTCGACCTGGGCAATCGGCTCAAGCAGACCACCGGCGTCGCCAGCTACACCTACGATGGCAACGGTCGCCGCGTCTCGGCCTGGAACAACGCGGACAGCACCACGCAGCAGTACGTCTACGACCACACCGGGGTGCTGAGATTCCAGCGCAACTGGGCCAGTGGCACCAAGAAGGACACCAAGTACCTGTACCTGGGCAACCGGCTTGTGACGGAGGTCAACTCCGCTGGGACCTACACCCACGAGGACGCGCTGGGCAGCCCGGTGGCCCGCACCAACGACTCCGCCGCGCTCATCAGCAAGACCCGCTACGAGCCCTACGGCAATGTGGCTTCGGGCTTTGTACCGACCAAGCCCGACAACATCGGCTTCACCGGCCACGTCTTCGACAGCAACACCGGCCTGGTGCAGATGCAGCAGCGCTACTATGACCCCATCGCAGGCAGGTTCCTCAGTGTTGATCCGTTGATGAGCGATGCGAATACGGGGAAATCATTCGGGCGCTACAACTACGCCAATAATAGTCCTTACAAGTTCGTTGACCCAGACGGCAAGGACAGCATTATCGTGCAAGTTGGCGGCAGTGCTGTATTTGGGGTGGGTGTCGAAGGCAGCTTGGGTGTGTACGTAACTGGATTCCCGGAACCTGATATTGGCGTTTTTGCGTCAGGCGGGTACGGGTACGGCATTAGTGTTGGTCTATCAGAGCAGATCGGGCTCGTGCCAGGACCGACATCCAATATCAGCGGCGACACAAAAAACACAAATGTATCGACTGCTTTCTTGAGCGGTACGGTAATGAGGGACCCGAAGACTGGGAAAGTAGTAGGGGGCACCGCCGGGCCTGCGGCCAAGCTGGGCGCTTCTCAAACAAACTCTACGACCGGAACGGCCGGCCTCCGGGGTCTGTTGGGAAAAATATTTGAAATAATATTTAAGCCAACTAATGGCGACAACAACAAGAAACCAGAAGAGCCGAAGAAGCCCAAGAGTGAAAATGGAAATTAATTGACTCTAAGAGTGATTGGTAGAAAGTTGCAAAATTAAGGCCGGGGGTTTATCAATGTCAGTTAGATCAAGATTTAATGTTATTCTCATTTCTTTTCTCATCGTTGCCATTGGCTTGATAGTGGCGCTACTTGAATCACAGAGTCAAGTGGTTGAATATTTATTTTATGGGTGGTTGCTTATAGGAAGCATCTGGCTGGCATCTATAAAGTGCCCGAACTGCGGAGCGCGAGTTGTATTTAAGGGGCGCGTTGGCGGGGTGGGTATATACGCTGGGTTTGCTGGTTCGCGATGCAGTGCCTGCGGGCACGATCTAACACGGGCCGAGCCGAGGAACCGCGGGGCATGAGAAGGATGTATCTGTCAGGTACCGGGTGATTGATCACCCGCCTGGCGAATAGATCTTGATGCGTGGTCTGCCATTTTCTGGGCGCCTGAACAGGTGTACTCAAGTCCAGCGCGCGCTGGGCCAGGTGTTCGTTGTAGTGACCAGCGCCCCTGACACAACCCAATGCATATCAGTCACCCTCGAATTTGAGGATGCCCCCTCGGAGCGAAGAAGATGAGACTGGATGGATTCCTCACCAGCCCATCACAGACCAAGGCACATGCCCGTCCGGCGCATCCCCAAGAACCACATCCACGTTACTGGGCGCCATGCCTCGGCCAAGGCGCAGGGACATGCCGACTTCGAGTCGCCCCTGGAATGGGAATACCTGATCCTGCTGGATTTCGATCCCCGGGTTGAGCGGTACGAGGTCCAGCCGGTCCGGGTGCCGGTTTCCGGTGTCCCTCGCGGCTATGTGCCCGATGTCTTGGTCCACTTCTGCCCGGACGCTTCGGGGCACGTTGCCCCCAGCGAACTCACAGAGATCAAGACCGCAGAGGATTACCGGGCGAACGAGGCGCTCTACGCCCCCAAGTTCGCCGCTGCAGAGCAATTCGCCAACGAGCGCGGCTGGCGGTTTGTGCGCAAGTCCGACAAGGACATCCGCACAGCCCGCCTGCAGAACATCAAGTTCCTGCGCAGCTTTCTGCACCACTCACCGCTGCCCCACCTGGTCGAGCAGGTATTTCTGGCGCTCGGCGCTTCCAGGGGCCGCCGCAGTTCCAGCCAGACCCTGGCCGCAGCCTGTGCCACGGACCAGGAGCGCGCAGAACTGTTGCCCGTGATCTGGCATCTGCTGGCCACCGGGCAGTTGGACACCCACTGGGACAGCCCGTTTGGCGCGGATGTGGCGCTGTGGCGCCCCGCAGAGGCCCCATGAGCCCGTCTCAGCCCAAGACCCAAGCACCGGTGCTCTATGTGGCCAAGGGCGCGACGGTCACCCACATGGGCCGCGAGTACCAGGTCCTTCGCGTGGTCGACCTCAACCAGGTCCTGGCCCGCGAGCCCTCGTCGAACGAAAAGGTCCTGCTCCAGATCGGCACCCTTGAAGCACCGGCGCGCCTGACCCCGACCAGGGCCACCGACACCGAGCGCGACCTGGAAGCCGTGTCCCAGGAAGAATGGGAGATCGCCGAGAACCGGTTGACCCTGCTGGAGCCACTGCTCAGTCCGAGACGCGACCGGTCTCGCGAGGACTACCGGCGGGTGGGGGAAGAGGCCGGCGTCAGCGTGGCCACCATCTACCGCTGGGTGGCCGACTACCGAGCCACCGAGGCGCTGTCCGTGCTGCTGCCCATCCGGCGCTCAGGCGGCCGCGGCAAGAGCCGCCTGAGCCCCGAAGTCCTGCTGATCCTCCAGGAGTACATCAAGGACAAGTTCCTCACGCTGCAAAAGCCCACGCCTGCCGCTGCCGCCCGCGAGATCCGGCGCCTGTGTTCGAACGCCAAGATCGAACCACTGCCTGCGGCCACGACCATCTATCGCCATCTGGACTGGATCTCCGAGCAGGTCAAGCTCAAGCGCCGCGAAGGCGTCAAGGTTGCACGCGAGAAGTACGCTGTTCACAAGAACCCCGTGCCAAACGCAGAGTGGCCCCTGGCCCACGTGCAGATGGACCACACACTGCTGCCCGTCATGATCGTCGACGACGAGCACCGCCTGCCCATCGCCCGGTCCTGGATCACGCTGGCCATCGACTCCTTCAGCCGCGTGTGCCTGGGCCTGTACCTGTCGCTGGACAGCCCCTCGGCCATGTCGGCCGGCATGTGCGTCTCCCACGCCATCATGCCCAAGGAGAGCTGGATGTCACGCCTGGGGTGCGGCGACATCGAGTGGCCGTTCTATGGCGTGATGGACATCCTGCAGATGGACAACGCCCGGGAGTTCCGGGGCAACATGCTGCGCGTGGCCGCCAAGGAGTACCACATCGACCTGCACCTGCGGCCCGTCAAGGTTCCGCACTATGGCGCCTATGCGCATTCCACTGATGGCGGACAGTGATTCCATTCCCATCGCGGACAGCGTTCCAGGCGATGGCGGACACGTTGCGCGGGTGTCCTGAGTGACGCTCAAATCGTAGCCGAAGTGTCCGCCATCAGCGTGGAATGGCGGTCGGCGCGGCCGGCTCAGACGGCCTTTGCCAGCTTTCTCATCGACTCGCCCTTGAGGGCTATCTTGTGCGAGCCGTGCACGATGCGGTCCAGGATGGCGTCGGCCAGCGTGGGCTCGTCCAGCCAGGCGTGCCAGGCCGTCACCGGCAACTGGCTGGTGATGAGCGTCGAGCGCGCACCCACCCGGTCGTCGAGCAACTCCAGCAGGTCGTTTCGCTCGTGCGCGGCAATCGGCGCGATGCCGAAGTCGTCCAGGATGAGCAGGTCCAGCCGCGCCAGTTGCGCCAGCCGTTTGCCCAGGCTGCCATCGCCGTGGGCCACGTGCAACTCCTGCAGCAGCCGTGGCGCGCGGGTGTAGAGCACCGAGAAGCCCAGACGCGCGGCCTGCTGCCCCAGTGCGCAGGCAAGCCACGTCTTGCCGCACCCGGTGGCGCCGGTCAGCAGCACGTTGTGGCCATGGCGCAGCCAGTCGCCGCCGGCCAGGCTGGTGATGACCTCCCGGCCCAGGCCCCGGCTGGCGCGCCAGTCGATGTCCTCCAGGCAGGCACTGGAGACCTTCAGGCGGGCCGCCTTGAGCAGGCGCTCCAGGCGTTTGCTGTCACGCCAGTCCACCTCGCGCTGCACCAGCAGCGCCAGACGTTGTTCAAAGGGCAGTTCGCTGGCTGTGATGTGGGTGGCCGCGTCGCTGAGGGCGGCCACCATGCCGTCCAGGCGCAGGGCGCGCAGTTGGTTCAAGGTCTGTTCGTTGAGCATGGTTCTTCCTTGTTGGGTTTGCTTGCGCGTTGGAGCTCAGTGGTAGTAGTCCGGCCCGCGCACGTTCTCGTGCAGCGGCAGGCTCGCCTGTGCGGCCATCGGCGCATCCAGCGGCCGCTGGTCCAGGCCGCAGCCCAGGATGGAGGCGATGCTCTTGTAGGACGGTGAGCGAATCGACTGCGCCCGCGCACAGGCGGCCTCCAGCCGGTCAGCCCCGTACTCACGGCCCAGGCGCATGAGGCCCAGACAGGAGCGGTAACCCTGCTCGGGATGCTGGCGGTGCTCCATCTGCCAGCGCACCACGGCGGCGGTGGCCGCACCCACGCGCTCGCCCCAGGCGATGAGCTTGGCCGGCGTCCACTGCAGGTGCGCCCGGTGCGAGGCCGGCATGTGCTCAGGTGTGGTGGTGTGTGCACCCCGGCGGGGATTGAGGGCGTGGGCGGCCACCCGTTTGCCGCCATGCAGGACTTCGACCGTGCCGGCCGTGATGCGCAACTCCACCGGCTCGCCCACCAGGGCGTGGGGCACCGAGTAGTAGTGGCCATCGAGCTCGACGTGGTAATCGATGTTGACGCGGGCGGGTTTGAAGCGCGCGATGGGCATGCGCACCGCCGGCAGGGGGCGCAGGGCCGGCCGGTCAAGCTCGGCGAAGGCACTGGCGCGGTTGCCCGGCAGCTTCTTGAACGCGCGCTGGTTCAAGTCCACCAGCAAGGCGGCAATCGCCCGGTTGAGCTCGGCCAGGCTGAAGAAGGTCTGGTGGCGCAGCCGGGCCAGAATCCAGCGCTCGACCACCTGCACGGCGACCTCCACCTTGGGTTTGTCGCGTGGCTTGGCCGGGCGCGCGGGCATCACGGCCAGGCTGTAGTGCGCACAGAGTTCTTCGAGCAGGCGGTGCGCGGTGGGCTCGTAGCGGTCGGGGCGGGCCATGAGGGCGCGCGGCTGGTCGGGCACCAGCAGGCGGGGCACGCCGCCGATGAACTCCAGCGTGGCAATGATGCTGGCCACCCAGTCAGCGGCCTTCTGGCTGGCAGTGGCGCAGGCGTAGGTGTAGTTCGATGCGCCCAGCACTGCCACGAAGACCTGGGCCGGGCGTATCTCGCCGGTGCTGGCGTCCACGACGGGCACGGTCTGGCCGGCGTAGTCCACGAAGAGCTTGTCACCGCCCGAGTGGGTCTGGCGCATGGAGCGCTGCAGGCGCCGGGCCCAAGCCTTGTACTTCTCGCAGAAGGCGCTGTACTTGTACGCCTGACCGCTGTGCTGTTGCTGGTATTCCTCCCACAGCAGCTGCAGCGTCACGCCAGGTCGGCGCAGTTCGCGGTGGATGTGGGCGTGGTCGGGTTCGAGGTGCCGGGACTCGCGCGCCACGGGTGGCTTGTAAAGCCGGGCCTGGAGTTCGTCGTCGTTCAGGCTCTGGGCCGTAGCCCAGTCCACGCCGGCCACGCGCGCGTAGCTGGCTATCTCGCTGACAGTGGATTTGGAGATGCCGAGGGCGGCACCGATTTGACGGGTGCTCAAGGCCCCGCGGTGCAGCAGTTGCAGTGTGTGTCGTAGTTTGCTCATGGTGACCCTGGGTGTGGGCATCGCTGGCTCCGGTCAAAAAAACCGGGCAGCGTATGCCGCGTTCGGGTCACTCAGAACACCCCGCAGGTGTCCGCCATCAGTTTGGAATGCTGTCCGCCTTCAGCGTGGAACACTGTCCGCCATCATGGTGGAACACTGTCCGCCATCAGCGTGGAATCGTGTCCGCCATCGCGTGGAATACGCAGCGCCTACATCGAGCGGCTGATGGGCACGGTCTCCGAGGGCTTGAAGACCATGGCGGGCGCCACCTTCTCCGATCCCAAACAAAAGGGCATCTACGACGCCGAAGGCAATGCCTGTCTCACGATCGACGAGCTGGAGCAGTGGCTGGTCCTCTTCTTCTCCCGCTACCACCGGGACATCCACACCGGCATCGGCACCACGCCGCTGGCCAAGTGGCGAGAGGGCATCCTGGGCACGAAAGCCCAACCCGGTCGCGGCCTGCCCGCGCGCCGGTCCGACACGGAGAAGCTGCGCATCGACTTCATGCCTTTCGAGGAGCGGACCGTGCAGGATTACGGGGTCGTGCTCGATGGCCTGCACTACTTCCACGATGTGCTGCGCCCCTGGATGAACACCCAGGATCCCGAGGAGCCCAAGCTCAAGCGCAAGTTCAGGTTCCGCTACGACCCGCGGGACATCAGCGTGCTGTACTTCTTTGATCCGAACGCGGGGCGGTATTTCGCCATTCCCTACCGGGACACCTCACTGCCGCCAGTGAGCATGTGGGAATTCCGGGCGGCCAGGAAGCAGGCGGCAGACCTGGGCATGACCCACTACGACGAGCGCGCGCTGTTCGAGTTGATCAACCGCCAGCGCGCCATCGAGGAGGACTCGGCAGTCAAGACCAAGGCGGCCCGCACGGCCCGGCAAAAACGCGTCCAACACGCCAAGGCGCGCAAGGCCACCAAGACCGACCTGCCCACCGTTTCAGGCGTGGTCCCCACGCAGGCACCGCCCGTGCTGAACGGCTATGACCCGGCCAAGATCCGGCCGCTGGACGACGATGAGTAAGGCTGCCCCGGATCTCGCGCACCTGTCGGCCGCCACGCGCGAGCAGCTCTTGCTGTCCGACGCCGAGCGCATCCACATCATCGCGGCAGGCGCCTGGTTGCCCCTGCGCCATGCCAAGACCGCGCTGACCAAGTTCGAGGAGCTTCTGACTCACCCCAAGGTCACCCGCATGCCGTGCTATCTGCTGGTGGGGCCTTCCTACAGCGGCAAGACCTCCATCCTGGAGCGCTTCCTGGACCTGCATCCTCCTGACCTGAGCCCGGACCAGGAGACCACGCAGTGCCCGGTGGTCATGGTGGACGCCCCGCCCCAGCCGGACCTGTCGGAGTTCTACGCAGGCATCCTCGATGCCCTGATGGCCCCATACAAGCCCACCTCGCCGAAGCACGAGAAGCTTTCTCAGGTCAAACGGCTGTTTCGTGAACTGGGCGTCAAGATCCTGATCATCGACGAGATCCATCACCTGATCGCCGGCAGCCTGAATCGCCAGCGGGAGTTCCGCAACGCGCTCAAGAGCCTGAGCAACATGACCAAGGTCTCCATCGTCGCCTCGGGCATCGAGGAGGCCTACAACGCCTTCGCGGCGGACTCGCAGATGTCCAGCCGCTTCGTGCCCATCGAGATGCCGCGCTGGTCGGCCAACGGGGACCTGGGCGAGGTGCTGATGACGCTGGAGCGGCGCATGCCCCTGAGAAAGCCCTCCGGCCTGCACATGCCGGGCCTCATGATGGCCATCCTGGCCCGCAGCGAGGGCACGCTGGGCGACATTTGCGACCTGATCAAGGCCGCGGCCATCGAAGCCATCCGCAATGGCACCGAGCAAATCAGCGAGCAAGGCCTGAGCCGGCTCGACTGGGTTCCGCCCTCCAAGAGAAAGATGTACCGACGCGCGCCATGAGCAAGGCAGCCACTCCCTGGCTGCCGCTTTGGCCGGTGCGCTACAAGCCACTGGCCGACGAGCTTCTATCGTCCTGGCTCATTCGCCTGTCCCATGGCATGGGCCTCAAGGTGCAGACGTTCTGCAACCTGGAATTCGGCAACCAGCGACAGGTCTGGAACAGGGATATCGACCGGTTCGGGCCCTCCTGGCTGATCGAGCGGCTGAGCCAGCGCACGGGCACCCCACTGGAGGTGGCACACAGGACCTCTCTGCGGGCCTACGACGGCATCCTCTATCGGCGCTTCAAGTCCAACGGCGTGCTGCCCTGGGTGCTGCGGCTGAAGATGTACCACCGCACCTGGCTGGGGCACGGACTGATGTTCTGCCCGGGTTGCCTGGCCGAAGACAAGGAACCCTACTTCCGCCGACGCTGGCGCCTGGCCTTGAACACGGTGTGCTCGCGGCACCGCTGCATGCTGCTGGACTGTTGCCCGGTATGCCAGGCCGGTGTGGGTTTCACGCGCACGGATCTGGGTCAGCCCGGACAGGAAGACTTCATGGGGCAGAACGTGTGCCACGCCTGCGGATTCGATCTGCGCCAGGCGGTGGCGCCTCCCCCTGGCTGTCTGGATGAAGAGGCCGCAGCTTGGCTCAACCAACTCTGGACCGAGTTCGAGGCAGGTGACTTCGTGCCGGACCTGATCGAACAGCTCACCGTCTTCCACATGATCTGTTCGCTGCTGACCCGCCGCAATCGGGCCCTGCATCTCGCGGAGTACCTAGGCGACAGGCTGGGGGTGGAGCATCCGCTCACCCTGCAGTCTTGGACCCCGCTGGAGACCCGATCCGTCGATGAGCGACATCAACTGCTGCAGATGGCTGCTTGGTTGATGGTGGATCTGCCGGGGCGTCTTGGAGAAGCCCGGCGGGCCCATGCGATTCGCTTCAACCACCTGCTGAGGGACTTTGATGAGGTGCCTGAGGGCTACCGGAGGATTGCGCTTTCTTTGCAAGGAGGAAAAGCCCCCGCGGGAGAAGGCTTTGGTGCGGAACATGGCCGCGAGGAACACCAGGACCACGACAGACTGACCTGAGTCATTTGCATTCGGCGGCTAGAGCGACAACTTCGGCCATGACCAGTTCGTCGATCGATGATGGAGAGGGGCTAACGGCGAGCAGGTACGGTCGCAGGTCGTGTCTGACTTTCGACGTACTTCACAGAGTTGCCCAGGCATCGCCGGCGAGCCGCACTGTCTCTGCGCTCTTGAGCAAAGTGCACGGCTCCCCATGCCGATCTCTCGGTACGCGATGTGCGGCGGCGTAGCTAATCCTCTCCCGTCAAGTTGAAGCCCAGCCTGACTCTCGGACTTGGTGGCAATGACCAATCTGGGTATGACAGTCAGTGGTAGTGCCGTGGAAAGCTCACACAATGGAACTCATGCCGACGACTGCATCCCCCTCACGGGCCTGGGGCAAACTGGACCGAAGAGGACCGCCCGGAGTCACTCCAGCGAGCTTGTCCTTGACAGGACATTGCCTGGATGTCGCCGCGGTGGTGCAGTGCATGCTGCATTTGCCAACTTGGCGGAGGCGATTGGAGCGATTAGCCGGCCAACAGCTCTGTGAAATAGATGTTGAGCGGTGCGTGGTGCTGGCCTTCCTCCACGACGTGGGCAAGGCCGGTGTTGGCTTCCAGGCCAAAGCTTGGGATGAGTCGGATCAAGCGGCCTGGCGGCATGCGCATTGGTGCGGCAGGGACCAACAGGGGCACACCAGGATCGTGGCGCCGTTGCTCGGCATCGCCCCCGAATACGAAGTGCTTCGTGATGCTTTGGGCGTCGACGACATCCGGCGGTGGGGTGGGCCACATGATGCGGACCAGCATTCAGTTGTTGAACTGTGGTTGGCGGCAATCTCTCACCATGGCGAGCCCATTGCATTTGATGAGGACATGCGGACGCTGGCATCGGCGCCGCATCCAACCTGGACTTCCAAAGTCGGTTCGTACAGCCCCTTGCAGGCGCTGCAAGAGCTGAGGCAAACCGCTGAGACCCTTTGGCCTCGCGCGTTTGATCCGGATGCTCCGCCCTTGCGTCCATCACAGCCTCTCATCCATGCCTTTGCAGGCTTGGTGTCTCTCGCTGACTGGATTGGCTCCGACACCCGGCACTTCCCTTTCGACCTTGGCCCGCAGGATGTCGATCGGTGGCCAGATTCCGTGAAGGCCGCCTGCAGCGCTCTGCGAGCCATGCGCATCGATATCGAAGACATTCGGACTGATCTGCACCAACGTTCGCCGACCTTCAAGGATGTCTTCGGTTTTGAGCCGACTGCCGTGCAGGAGGCCACGGCGGAAGCCCCTGTAACCAGCCCCGTCGTGCTGGAGGCAGAGACCGGCAGCGGTAAGACAGAAGCTGCGCTGTGGCGTTTCAAAACCTTGTTCGAAGCCGGTGAGGTGGATGCGCTGTGCTTCCTGCTGCCCACACGGGTGGCAGCCACGAGCATCTCGAAGCGTCTGGACGACTTCGTGCGCAAACTGTTTCCCGACGAGGGTCGACGACCCAACACCGTGTTGGCCGTACCGGGCTACCTGCGCGCCAATGCAGTGGAGGGTGAATGGCTGGCACCCTTCACGGTCCAATGGCCTGACAGGGACGTTGGCGATCCACTGTTTTGGGCGGCCGAGAACAGCAAGCGCTATTTCGCCGCCGCCGTCGCGGCGGCCACCATCGATCAGTTTCTGCTGTCAACGCTGCAGACCAAACACGCCCATCTGCGCGGCAGCGTGCTGCTGCGTTCGTTGGTGGTGGTGGATGAGGTGCATGCCTCGGACCCCTATATGCGGGCCTTGCTGGTCAAGGCATTGCGTCGCCACCAAGCGGCTGGAGGGCATGCCTTGTTGCTGTCGGCCACGCTGACCACCGATCTGCGCGATGAACTGCTGCGTACAGCACCGACTCCCAAGATGAACGCCAAGGGACTTGGCGCACGGCGCCAGACGCCCAACCCCACTACGCCGGCACACGACTACCCGCTGATCAGCGCTCCGGGTGTCAGCCGTACCTTTGGCCCGATCCTTCAACACAAGCCCATCCAGCACAGCATGCAGCCCTGGATGCGTGATCCGCAGGCCGTGGCACGTTGCGCGGTGGAGGCGTTGCAGGCAGGGGCTCGCGTGCTGGTGCTGCGCAACACGGTGCGCCAGGCGGTGGCCACCCAGCAGGCCATCGAAGAACTCTTGGGGGTAGATAACCCCGCGCTGTTTCGTTGCAACGCAGTGGTGGGTCTGCACCATGGCCGCTATGCCCTGCCAGACCGGAGGGCATTGGATGCCCGAGTGAGTGAGCTGTTCGGGAAGGACGCAGCAAAGGCACGCCAGGCGGTGCTGCTGTGCGCCACACAGACGGTGGAAATCTCGGTGGATTGCGATGCCGACTTTCTGATTACCGACTTGGCGCCCATGGACGTCCTTCTGCAGCGCCTGGGGCGACTGCACCGACATGCCGACCGGCGAGGCTTCCGGCCCCTGGGCTATGAAGCACCACGCGTTGTGGTGCTGACGCCACCTGATCAAGACCTGAGCGGCCTGTTGTCCGGCGGCGCGGGCGGCCTGGGCATCGGCAAACGCAGCGCCTACCCCGATCTGCTCACCCTGCAAGCCACCTTGAATGCACTGAACGACCACCAGCGCTTCCCGGTGCTGGACATTCCCTCCGACAACCGCGACTTGGTGGAGCGATGCTGTGGCCGCCCATCTTTGCTGCAGTTGGCGGCCGACCTGGGAGGTGCCTGGCCTGCGCACCTCCAGGACTTGCAAGGGCAGGCCAGTGCGCAGGGCTCTGCTGCACTGTACCAGTGCATTGATTGGGCGCAGCCATGGCGCGAAGCCGTCGCCAGCGAACTCACCACCGAGGCCAAAACCCGTTTGGGCCTGGACAGCATCGAAGTGGAGTTGCCCTCCGGCACGCGCTCACCTTTCGGCCACGTTCTTGAGCGGCTCAACATCCCCGCTTGGATGCTGCCTACATTGCCAGATCGGGAAGACATGGGACCACCCGTTGTGGAAGAGATGGTCCAAGACACCCAAGGCCTGCGCTTCAGCGTGCGCGGACAGGACTTCGCATACACACGCTGGGGCCTGGCGCCGATGGAGCGGCCTTCGCATCTGCACTCCCTGTGAGCATGGCGTGGTGCGTGATGTGCGAACGCGGGATCTCCCTTCGACAGGCAGCGGTGCTGAACCATGTCAGTCATTCCGTTTGAGGAGATTCGCTCAGCGCTGGCTTGACGCCCCCGAGCACCACTCTCATATTTGATCCAGCCGGTATGTGAAACGCTTAACTATTAGCTCCGCACAGTAGATGGAGATGGCCCCAGCTAGGCGTTACCGGTCAATACCAAGCCCCGCGCAAGCGGGGACAAGGGAGGAGGATGGCCATGCTTGAACACTCGCTACTCAGCGCGCCGCTGTTCCGCGTCACCCTGGATTCCAGCCCAGCGGCGATACGTTTGTCTTTGCCGCAGGTGCTGGCACGACTCTCTGCAGCGGATGCGCTGACCTTCCCCGCACTGCGCCCCCACCAGCAGGCACCATGGCATGCGTTTCTGGTGCAGCTGGCCTACCTGACCCTGGAGCTACAGGACGACCCAAGGCCCCCGACCACGCCTGAAGCCTGGGTGGATCTGCTGCGCAATCTGACGCCCGATCACCCTGATGATGGCCCTTGGCACCTGGTCAACACAGACTGGCAGAAGCCGGCATTTCTTCAGCCACCGTGCAGTCCAGGGCGAGAGGTGGACTTCAAGCGCAGTGCCGATGCAGCGCAGGACATCGACCTATTGGTCACGGCCCGCCACCATGACGAGAAGACCGGCAAGCTGCCATTGGACGAGCGCGAACTGGACACGCTGGTCTACGCCCTGATTGCATTGCAAGGCTGGTCATCGTTCCTGGGCGCCGGGAATTACGGGTCCATGAGAATGAACGGCGGCTTCAGCTCCCGTCCACAGTTCCGGCTGGCCTACCTGCGCGGCAGCGGAGCCGAGTTTTTGCGCGATCTGGCAGCACTGCTTGACGATCGCGAGGGGCTGTCCGAGCAATTTCGAGAAGCCCACCGCGACGGCGCAGCTGCAGAACATCGTCTACTCTGGTTGCCCCTTTGGGACGAAGGCTCGCTGCCTCTTGGCTCGGTCCACCCTTATGCGTTGGAAGTCTGCCGCCGTGTGCGCCTCGTGCGCCACCAAGGCCTGCTCCTGCTGCGTCGGGCCAGCAGCAATGCCATGCGCGTAGCGGCCAAGGAGCAACGCGGCGTGGTGCTTGATCCTTGGGTACCTGTGTTGACCGGCGACGAGCCCAAGGCCCTGACTGCACAAGCCCACAGCCTGAGTTACCGCAAGCTTCAAGAGCTGGTATTCGATCGCAGCAAGGTGGAATTGCCTGTGCTGGCCAAGCCATCCGACCGCGAATACAACGCTAGCCAGCCGGGGGTTTTCATCGCCCAAGTGTTGGTCAGCGGCGATGGTGGCACCGACGGCTGGCTATCGCGTGAGTTGCCCATGCCGGCCCCCGTGCTTTCGCAGTGGCATTCGGCGCCAGCCGTGCTGGCACAGCGCTCCCAGTTGTTTGTGAGCTTGGCTGGCCTTGCTGCGGGCAAGGTGCTGCGCAGCGCCTTGTTGCAGTTCATGGACGGCGGTGACAAGGTGGACTGGAAGAACCGCGACTTCACCCGCGCGGTCGAGCCCTGGCTAAGTCGCTTCGAGGCCGCGGTCGACGAGGTGTTCTTCGAACAACTGTTCGCCACCATCGAGGCTCGTCAAGGCGACATTGACGCTCAACGTCAATGGGTGAGCTGGCTTGCCAAGGCCTGCTGGGAACATCTGACATTGGCCAGCGAGGCCTTGCCCACCCGACAGGGTTCGCGCCATTTCGCGCTTGCCCGAGCGCAACGCCTGATGGAGCTGAGCCTGCGCAAGCAGTTCGGCACCTTCCTGGCGCCAACCGGAACCACGCCGTTCGATGGCATTCCCCCCGTGACCAATCAGAACGAGGAGCCCGCCCATGGCTGACCTGACCACCCACGACGAATCCGTTGCATCGAAGGATCCTGTGGCATCTCTGGCCGGCCAAGTGCGCCACGCCAGCCCCGGCACCCTGGCCCGGCTGCGGCGCCTGGACCCGTTGACCTACCCACGCGCCGCCCTGTTCGAGCGCGAGCGCATGCTCCAGTCCGCCGGCATCACGGCCCTAGGGGCCGATCGCGAACGCTGGGCCCTTGTCCTGCACTGTCTGGCACTGGTACAGGGCCGGCACGATCCGCGCACCGATGCCGAACCGGGCAAGGTGCTGCATGGCCTTCATTTCAGCGAAGCACGGCTGGAGCAACTGATCGAAGCGGACAAGCCACTGCTGTTCAGCCTCATGCCCCGCATCGCCCGACGCTTGGCTGCAGCAGGTGCGACAGTCAACTGGAGGCCGCTTGTCGATCTGTTGCTGGGCACGAGTTGCGACGACCCACAACGCGAAGCCAGGGCAGACGAAGCCCGTCAGCGCTTGGTACGGCACTTCATCGGGGCACAAGGCTTGGCCGAGGCGGACGCCCTGCGCGGCGTTGCGCAAGAAGCCTGACCTTTGGCCCTGCCATACGACTCGCCAACAGACTACATATTCCCAGGGGGAGGAGAGAACATGCCACATCCGCGTTTCATTCAAATCCACAGTCTTGCCAGTTATCCGGGCACCTTGCTCAACCGCGACGACGCTGGATTGGCCAAACGTCTGCCCTTTGGCGGCACGGTGCGCACCCGCGTCTCATCGCAAGCCCTGAAGCGTCGCTGGCGCTTCGCCGGCATGGCAGACCACGCATCCGCCGCCAAGGTGCCCCATGCCCTGCAGGGCCTGAACATTCCCATGGGCGATCGCAGCAAAGACCTGGTCAAGCACGCACTGCTGCCAACAGCCCTGGAGGGACTGCCGGTGCTGCACGAGACAGTGCTGACCAAGTTGACCGAGATGCTCAACGTAGCCCTGTACGGAAAGAATGGCGCGGACCCCAAGGCTCGCCAGGCACTGTTCTTTGGCCACCCTGAAACCGCATACCTGCAAGGCGTGGCCCGTGACCTGGCCGAAATGCTGGCGGCTGATGCAGCACTGCTGGCCTCGGTCGACAAGGCGCCCGACAAGAAGGCCTTGAAGACAGTGGAAGACAACCTCAAGGAGCGGCTTGACCCGCTGAAGGACAACCTGCGCGCTCTATCTGCCAACACCAGCGGCTCGGCCGGCCTGGAATCAGCCCTGTTCGGGCGCATGGTGACATCCGATCCTCGCGCCAATGTGGACGCACCGGTGCATGTGGCCCATGCGTTCACCGTGCATGCACTGGAGCAGGAGTTGGACTACGTCACCGCCGTAGACGATCTTCGGCAGCAGAGCGAAGAAGGCGAGGCCGGCTCGGCAGGCATCTTCGACATCGAGTTGACCAGCGGCTTGTTCTACAGCTACGTAGCGATCGATGTGGCCCTGCTGGTGAGCAATCTGGGGAACGACGCGGTGCTGGCAGGTCAGGTGGTTGAACGCCTCGTGCAACTGATCGCCCGCACCTCGCCCGGTGCCAAGAAGGGGAGCACCGCGCCCTACGCGCATGCCGAGTTCATGTTGGTGGAAGTGGGCGACGACCAGCCCCGCACTCTGGCCAACGCCTTCCGAAATGCCGTTCAGCCCAAGGGCGATGTGTTCGGCCGATCGGTACTGGCTTTGCAGGACCACTTGGCCAATCTGGATCGTGCCTATGGCGTGCACACCCAGCGCCGGCAACTCAGCGTCACACCACCGGCATTGGATGGTGTGGAGAGTGTGGGCTTGGCGGCCCTGTGCGGCAGCCTGCGCCAGCAGATCGAGGCGGCCTGAACATGCCGGCCCACCTGCTGCTGCGCCTGGAGGCGCCGCTGATGTCCTTCGGGACCACGGCAGTGGACCATCGCCGACCGGTGCAAGCTTGGCCTGCGGTATCGATGCTGACTGGCCTGCTGGCCAATGCCCTGGGCTGGGAGCGCAGTGACAACGTGGCGCTGGACCGGTTGCAGGCTCGCATTCGCTGGGCCGCACGCATTGACCGACCTGGCACTTTGCTCAACGACTTCCAGACCGCGCAACTGGGCAAGGACGATCGCGGATGGACGACCCGCGGTGTGGTCGAGACCCGCGGCGGCGGCGATGCCGCCTATAACTCACCGCACCTTCGCTACCGCGACTACCGGGCCGATGCCTCGGTGCTGGTTGCACTGAGGCTTGAGCCAGAGACAGAGCCGCCCACTCTGGCCGACCTGGCGGCAGCGCTGGACACCCCCAAGCGCCCGCTGTTCCTGGGTCGCAAGGGCTGCTTGCCCGCCACCCGAATCAGTCGGGGCATCTTGGAGGCTGCTGACGCCGTCGAAGCACTGGACCAAGCCCCCGCCATCCCTGACGGCGAGGTGCCATCGGCCGCAGCGGTGTACTTCAACGTCGGCGCTGCCGAGGTCATGCCCCAACACCGTGTGCATCAGACCAGTGATGAGCGCCGCTTCAGCTTGGACGTGCACGCCGGACGCCAACAGGTGTTCGAGCGCGTACGAAAGGTAACGCCATGACCACGCGTGCCTGCCAATCGCCCGAAACCCAACCGCCACTGCTGTTGCTACGGCTGCTTCCCGACTTGGCCGCGCTGACGCGGTGGGCCACAGCAACTGGGCAGCGCGCACTGCGTGAGGACCCCGGCTACGCCTTGCACGCAGCCCTGCGCGCCACCCTCGGCGAACACGCGCCCAAACCCTTTGCCCTGTTGGAGCGTCCAGGCAGCCAGCAACTGATCGGGTACTGCCAGGCCGATGAGTCGACGCTGCGCGAGACGCTGGCCTCAGCCTCTCTCACCGATCCGCTGGCGGCCCAGGCATTGGGCGCGGATGACACCGCGCAGGTGGTCGTCAAGCCCATGCCCACGACTTGGACTCCAGGACAGCGGCTGAGCTTCGAGACCCGTGTCGCGCCCGTGGTGCGCAGCCGCTCCGCTCAGGGCGGCGGCTACCCTGAAATCGACGCGGCATTCAATTCGGCCTTTGCTGGCGATGCGCTTGGCAACCGTGAGTTGGCCCATGGTCGATGGTTGGCCCGTGAACTGGCACGTGAAGGCGCAGCGCAGCTTTTGAGCCACCACGCGGTGACTTTCTCACTGTCGTCTATTGCTCGCCGCACCTTCGCTGCCGATCCACAGCGGGAGCGACGGAGAACCCATGGCGGCTTGCTGCCAGATCTGACTGTGCGCGGCCAATTGGAGGTTCAGGACCCGCGGGCCTTCACAGCCTTGCTTGCCAGGGGTCTGGGCCGCCACCGCAGCTTCGGCTACGGCTGCCTGCTACTGGCCCCACCCGGCGCCTGGACCTGAAGGCAGGTTCACCATGCTGAAAGGCCGCCTCGGGCTGGAGCGCGTTCAGATCGCCCACGCCGATCGCCACGGGCTGATGTACCTGGACCGTGGTGTGTTGACCGTGGTGGATGGGTGTCTGCACTTCAACAGCGGTGGTGGCGCACTGCCGGCCGGCGACTACCAGTTGCCCCACCAGACTTTGTCGGCACTACTCATCGGACCCGGCACCAGTCTGAGCCACGACGTGCTGCGCATCCTGGCTCGGCATGGGACGTCTCTGGTCGCAGTCGGCACCGATGCCACGCGCCTGTATACAGCGCCTGCACTCGGCCCGGATCGCTCTGACCTTGCGCGAGCCCAGGCACGCGCGTGGGCTGACGACAAGCAACGCATCGCCATCGCCCGCAAGATGTACGCACGCCGCCTGGGCGAGGTACTTCCCCACACCGCCATCGAGGTATTGCGAGGCATCGAAGGCGCTCGGGTCAAGGAGAGCTACAAGCTGCTGGCCCAATCGTTCGGCTTGAGCTGGAAGCGCCGCGACTACAGTCGAAGCAATCCCGACGCCGCCGACTTGGCCAACCAGGCCATCAACCATGCCGCGACCGCCGTGCGCTCCGCTGCGGGCGTTGCCGTAGCCGCGCTATCGGCCCTGCCGCAGTTGGGTTTCATCCACGAAGACTCTGACCAGTCCTTTGTGCTGGATATCGCCGACCTGTACCGCGAATCCGTCACCCTGCGCCTGGCCTTTGCCGCCGCCAAGCGCATGGAACAAGGTGCTGACGACACCGTCGATCGCCTGGTGCGGCAAAGTGCCGCCCGCGAGTTCCGCCGCATCGGCTTGGTGCCCAAAATGATTGACGACATCAAGAGCCTGTTCGGCGTGAAAGACGATGGCACTGACCATGCTGATCACTCGTGACGTGGAAGATCGCTATCGCGGCTTCCTGTCGTCGGCCATGTTGGAGTTGGCCCCGGGTGTGTACGCCAGCCCGCATCTGAGCACGCGCGCCCGAGAACAGATCTGGTCGGTTGTGAGTGACTGGCATGCCCAACTGGGCAATGGCTCCATCACATTGGTGTACCCCGATCGCAAAGCTGACGGTGGATTGATCGTGCAGTCAGTGGGTACTCCCACGCGCGAGATTGTTCGATTGGACGGCACCTTGTTAACCAAGAGGGTTAACCCTTAACTCCCCCGGCTGGCTCCTTAAAAATCTGTTTTGGCACAATAGTTTGCCTTTTAGAGGCTGCCCCGCTCGCGCGGGGATGGACCCTGGCTGTTCACCGAGGGCAGCGTACCACTGACGGCTGCCCCGCTCGCGCGGGGATGGACCCAAGTCCAGCGTCACGCCTTTGCTGGCCACCGCGGCTGCCCCGCTCGCGCGGGGATGGACCCAACGAGCCGGCGGCAACTACAAAGGTGCGCCAGGCTGCCCCGCTCGCGCGGGGATGGACCCGAATCGCCGTCGCCGGCCTGGACGGCATTCAGGGCTGCCCCGCTCGCGCGGGGATGGACCCCCCACAAGGAAGCGAAATGGCTACCAAGACCGGGCTGCCCCGCTCGCGCGGGGATGGACCCCATCCGACTGAGGAGCGACCGCGGCTGCCTGCGGCTGCCCCGCTCGCGCGGGGATGGACCCCAGGCGCACACACGGTCTGCCAGCGTGCCGGGGGCTGCCCCGCTCGCGCGGGGATGGACCCTGATGCGCGACCTGGGGTGGGGAACACCGCAGGGCTGCCCCGCTCGCGCGGGGATGGACCCTTCCAGGACGCCCGCCGCCAGGCCGGTGGCAAGGCTGCCCCGCTCGCGCGGGGATGGACCCGCGCGCCACGCTGGAAATGCTCATGCAGTCGCGGCTGCCCCGCTCGCGCGGGGATGGACCGCCAAGGGTATAGCCAACACCGCGGTGGCCGACGGCTGCCCCGCTCGCGCGGGGATGGACCCAGGACTCGGCGCTGCAGCGCCGAGCATGGGAAGGCTGCCCCGCTCGCGCGGGGATGGACCCCAGAGCGCGTTGACGGTTTCAGAGGCGAACAGGGCTGCCCCGCTCGCGCGGGGATGGACCCGCCAGGGCCACCACGAAGCCGTAGCTCAGCAGGGCTGCCCCGCTCGCGCGGGGATGGACCCTCCTTGCCGTCCTCGACGCCCAGCGAGGCGCCGGCTGCCCCGCTCGCGCGGGGATGGACCCTCCGCTGATTGGCAAGTGGGGGGTCGGAGCTGGGCTGCCCCGCTCGCGCGGGGATGGACCCCAGGCACAGACCGACATCGACGTGACCATCCTGGCTGCCCCGCTCGCGCGGGGATGGACCCTGCACCGCGCCGGCCACCGTGAAGATGCCGCCGGCTGCCCCGCTCGCGCGGGGATGGACCCGGCAAATTGGACACTTCGGGTGCAATGGAGCCGGCTGCCCCGCTCGCGCGGGGATGGACCCAACACCCTTCGCTGGTGCACTCGCCAGATCAAGGCTGCCCCGCTCGCGCGGGGATGGACCCGTGCACATGCTGCGGGGCAACCCTAGCAAGAAGGCTGCCCCGCTCGCGCGGGGATGGACCGTGCACCGCGCCCTGATGGCCGACGCACACCTGGGCTGCCCCGCTCGCGCGGGGATGGACCCTCTGCGCTCTGGCCGATGGCCTTGTACCCCTGGGCTGCCCCGCTCGCGCGGGGATGGACCCTCGGTCATCCTCTTCAAGCCCGAGACCACCAGGGCTGCCCCGCTCGCGCGGGGATGGACCCGGCGTTTTTCAGCTCCTGGGCCAGCCGCTGGGGGCTGCCCCGCTCGCGCGGGGATGGACCCGTGGCCGCGCTGCTCACCAGCACCATCCACCTGGCTGCCCCGCTCGCGCGGGGATGGACCCTGCTGATTGGGCTTCACGTCGGGCCCGGTGTGGGCTGCCCCGCTCGCGCGGGGATGGACCCCTCCCAGCCGCTGCCATAGCGCTCCACCACGCGGCTGCCCCGCTCGCGCGGGGATGGACCCCGGCCGGCCATGTAGGCTGTCTGCACATTGGTGGCTGCCCCGCTCGCGCGGGGATGGACCCACCCGGTAGAGCGGCGTGAGGTCGGAGACACCGGCTGCCCCGCTCGCGCGGGGATGGACCGTAGGCGCCACCGGACTGCGATGGGATGCAGTCGGCTGCCCCGCTCGCGCGGGGATGGACCCTCGATGGCCATGTCCTTGTTGTAGCCGATGTAGGCTGCCCCGCTCGCGCGGGGATGGACCCATCGGGATGACCGCCTCCCGGTAGCCCGACGAGGCTGCCCCGCTCGCGCGGGGATGGACCCCGGATGATCTCGCCCGTGGAGAACCACATGGCGGCTGCCCCGCTCGCGCGGGGATGGACCGTACCGCCAGGCTCAGGAGGTCGCGAAGGTCTGGGCTGCCCCGCTCGCGCGGGGATGGACCCTGCATGATCCCCGCATAGTCCTTTGCCGCACCGGCTGCCCCGCTCGCGCGGGGATGGACCCCCGGCCGACGACAGCACGGCCTTCCTCGAGTAGGCTGCCCCGCTCGCGCGGGGATGGACCCCGCCCGCCGTGGTGCTGCGCCGCCTGCGCGACGGCTGCCCCGCTCGCGCGGGGATGGACCCTGAGGGTATGCCTCGAAGTCGGGCACGCCCTGGGCTGCCCCGCTCGCGCGGGGATGGACCCCAGGCCCGCATCTGGCGCATCGCCTGAGGACCGGCTGCCCCGCTCGCGCGGGGATGGACCCCGGCGCCTGCAGTGCAGCCGCAACAACCAGGGGGCTGCCCCGCTCGCGCGGGGATGGACCCGTGGTGCTGGCCGGGCCAAACACATCACCCAGGGCTGCCCCGCTCGCGCGGGGATGGACCCTCGGCCAGCTTGGCGTCGCGGATGCGCTGCTGGGCTGCCCCGCTCGCGCGGGGATGGACCCCTGGACGCCATCGCCTGGGCCTACTACGGCACGGCTGCCCCGCTCGCGCGGGGATGGACCCAGGGCGACGGTGGCTTGCTTGCTCATGATTTGGGCTGCCCCGCTCGCGCGGGGATGGACCCCGGCTGACGATGTAGGCCGCCGTGCGCGTCTTGGCTGCCCCGCTCGCGCGGGGATGGACCCTCGCGGTCACGGTTGAGCCGCATTGCTTTCAGGGCTGCCCCGCTCGCGCGGGGATGGACCCTGGCCCATGCGGGCGTTGTGCGCCGCTTCGAGGGCTGCCCCGCTCGCGCGGGGATGGACCCACCGTCGCCAATCTCTCCCTCGCCTTTGACTAGGCTGCCCCGCTCGCGCGGGGATGGACCCCCATTGGCGTGCAAATGCTTTCCGTCCAGTCCGGCTGCCCCGCTCGCGCGGGGATGGACCCTGGTGCCCATTGGCCGAGCACTGGACGCCGAAGGCTGCCCCGCTCGCGCGGGGATGGACCCTGCTCCAGCCGCTGCCGCCATTGCTCGTTGACGGCTGCCCCGCTCGCGCGGGGATGGACCCAGCACGCCGTCGCCGTTGTCTCCAGCCATCGCGGCTGCCCCGCTCGCGCGGGGATGGACCCTCGTTGATCAAGAGGCCCGGCAAGCTGGGCAGGGCTGCCCCGCTCGCGCGGGGATGGACCCCTGCATGTTCGGCTTCATGTGGTCTTCGATGAGGCTGCCCCGCTCGCGCGGGGATGGACCGTCGTCACATCAACAAATCTAGGGTCTACTGCCGGCTGCCCCGCTCGCGCGGGGATGGACCCTGAGCCCCGGACGCAACGGTGAGTGACATCCAGGCTGCCCCGCTCGCGCGGGGATGGACCTCCTGGACCATCGACCAGATCGAAACCTTCCAGGGCTGCCCCGCTCGCGCGGGGATGGACCCCAGCGGTTCGGGCCGTGGGTGCGGTAGCGTGCGGCTGCCCCGCTCGCGCGGGGATGGACCCTTCTCGCAGGTGTCCGGCTTGCCGGTGGCGCTGGCTGCCCCGCTCGCGCGGGGATGGACCCCTGCGGACTGACCTCGGGTCCTTTGCTGTCAAGGCTGCCCCGCTCGCGCGGGGATGGACCCGTCACCACCGAGCTGCTGCAGGCCGGCCATGCGGCTGCCCCGCTCGCGCGGGGATGGACCCTGACCGACGGCATCAATGACCTGGTGCACGCGGGCTGCCCCGCTCGCGCGGGGATGGACCGTAGTGGCTCTGCATCAGCATCTCCAACGTGGCGGCTGCCCCGCTCGCGCGGGGATGGACCCCAGTGCTCCGGCACCGTGGCACCACCCAACACGGCTGCCCCGCTCGCGCGGGGATGGACCCGACAAGAGGAAAGCGCTGGCGTAGAGCATCGTGGCTGCCCCGCTCGCGCGGGGATGGACCCCTGCTTGGTGTTGGGACGGCCTACACGGCCGGGGCTGCCCCGCTCGCGCGGGGATGGACCCTCGCTCAGCGCCGAGGTGACACCCAACCCCGTGGCTGCCCCGCTCGCGCGGGGATGGACCCCAGTGGCATCGGCAGGCCGTCCGTGCGGCTCAGGCTGCCCCGCTCGCGCGGGGATGGACCCCAGCCAAGGATCATCATGTCACCCATTACTGCGGCTGCCCCGCTCGCGCGGGGATGGACCCGATATGGAGATCATCGATGCAGACCCAAGCCCGGCTGCCCCGCTCGCGCGGGGATGGACCCCCCTACGGCACCGGCCTGGGCAGCCAGCTGTAGGCTGCCCCGCTCGCGCGGGGATGGACCCCTGCAGCACCTGCTGGAGGACATCCAGGACGTGGCTGCCCCGCTCGCGCGGGGATGGACCCCGCGAGGTTCGGGTGATCTGGCCCAGGCCCACGGCTGCCCCGCTCGCGCGGGGATGGACCCGCCGACGTCCGCGGTCTGGATGGCGCGAATCAGGCTGCCCCGCTCGCGCGGGGATGGACCCCAGAGCCGCTGGGAGGCGCCGGCTCAGGAAGCGGCTGCCCCGCTCGCGCGGGGATGGACCCGCCATCCTGAGGCAGCAGGCGCTGGACCGCATGGCTGCCCCGCTCGCGCGGGGATGGACCCAGCTCAGGGTCCGGCGGAAGGGCGATGTCCATGGCTGCCCCGCTCGCGCGGGGATGGACCCGGCACCGGCCTCTACGGCAGCGGCCAGGCCAGGGCTGCCCCGCTCGCGCGGGGATGGACCCCTGCTGACCGTCTGGCACGACGGCGTGGCACGGGCTGCCCCGCTCGCGCGGGGATGGACCCCACGTAGCGAAGGCATCGGCGCCAAGCGCCTCGGCTCCCCCGCTCGCGCGGGGATGGACCCGGCGGATCGGTATTCTTCCGCGACACGAACCCGGCTGCCCCGCTCGCGCGGGGATGGACCCAAGCTAGGCCACCAATCTCTCCATTTGCACCAGGCTGCCCCGCTCGCGCGGGGATGGACCTTGCGGATCTTGGTGATGACCTCGCGGCGCAGCGGCTGCCCCGCTCGCGCGGGGATGGACCCCGATGCCGACCTGGTGTTCGGCGCAGTGGCCGGGCTGCCCCGCTCGCGCGGGGATGGACCCTATTGCAGGCGCCGCCTCCACGTTCAATGCCGGGCTGCCCCGCTCGCGCGGGGATGGACCCGCGCTGTCCTACCTCGCGCCCAGCTCGCTCCTGGCTGCCCCGCTCTCGCGGGGATGGACCCGGCGAGTGTGAGTACGTGGCCGTTCCAGAACCGGCTGCCCCGCTCGCGCGGGGATGGACTCGTCCACCAAGTCACCTGACGGTGACGGCACCACATACAGTGAACAGTATGTCGACAACCTCAACCGCATATCTCTGACGCGGCCACTGAACCAGCGTAAGTGTCAGCTCCCGGGCAATTGATCACCCGGGAGCTGACAGCTAGCGGACTTCAGGAGAAAACGTCTAGGGGCCGCCCAAAGCCAGGGCAATTCACTATTTTCACGGCATCCACCCAATCAGTTCGCCATCCTCGAACTTGATCAGCCGACCATGTTTAGCGGTGATATCAAAGTAGGCAACGCGCGTCGTCGAGCTCGCGATGATGAGCCCGGCCCCGATCACCTCGCCGCCGCGTGTGAGTTCCGTGCAGACGCCGTGCTGGTCACCACGCTCGCAACCCATTTGGATATCGCTTTCCTTCTTCTCAGCCCATTTGGCGGCGGCGTGTTCACCGATGAAGGGAGCCACGGCGAGCCCGATGAAGGCGGCCAACACCACGTAGTACAGGAGGATCGCAATCACCCCGGAAATGCCGAAGGATGCGAAAAGGCCCTTGAGCGATCGGGGCAGGCGATCAGCGTTGCGCCTCAACCATTTGCCGACCTTGGTGTCGCTAGGTGGATTCTTCTCCATGGAGGAGGTAATCCAGATCTGGATGCCAAGCATGATAAAGATGGTCAACAGGATCATTGCACCCACCGGACCGTTCAGCAGAGAGTGAATGCTCTCGAGGACGGCAAGGTAGCCGTAATGCACACGGTTGCTGGTGTCCAACGGCAGCATGCCATCGTCGAATCCCCAGTGGCCGAGATAGCGTGCATAGGCCTCTTGACCAATGAAATTGAAGGCCGTGGCCGTCGCACCAAGAGCGGCGGCGCCCGCCTTGGCCAGCGCCGACCAAGAGATTGACCTCGTCGCCCGCGTCGACTGCCTGGCCAGAGTTTCTGTCGGTTTGGTGGGTGTCAGTGCTGCGTCTGCTTCGTTCATTTGTGTCTGATCCCTGAGTTGAAGGAGCGGCCGTGCTGGCCGATGGTGTTCTGATCGTTCTTGAGAAGCCCAGAAGCTTCACCTTCTGGTGCGCAACAACCCTATCGCGCGCACTTCTCGATTGGGCCCCATTGTGTCGACGAAGAGGCTCACCAAATGAGCCTTATAGACCAAATGGGACATAGATTTCTTGCTTGTCCAGCGGGATGGCGACTCTTAGTCTGAGCGCCGTCGGGTGTTGGTCCACGGCTTGGAACAGCCCCCTCCCGTTGCTCTCCGAAAGCCCCTCCCCATCGGGGCCTGAACCGCAACATGACCTCACCGTCGGAGACGCTCATGTCTGCACCACTTCCCAAGACCAAGACCGCTAGAGGTCCAGCCAAGCCCGGGCTGCCGCCGCGGATCACCGCGCAGTCCAAGGCCCCCAGTCTTCTGACCGCCGCCCTGAACCGCTACGACGTCGATGTTCCGGGGCTGGACGCCATGCGGCACCTGACCCTGATGCTGTTGCTCGCGCCCAAGGTTCCCCGCCACTACGAGAACGTCGCGAGGTGCCTTCGCCAGGCCTATGCCGGCAAGCTCCCCCAGGCCCAGCGCGCCAAGCGCCTGCTCGAGGCCGCCAGCGAGATGCTGACCGACCCGGAGCGCAAAGCCGGGCAGTACATCGCCCTGATGCTGTACGAAGATGTCTTGCGCTTCTCGGACACCCCCGTGGACCGGCTGCGCATCATCCAGCACGCCTTGTACCTCGCTGGTGCGGAAGGAGGTACTCAAGCCGACCCACTGCCGTCCCGCTTTCCCTCGCGCAAGTTCGCCCCGGACGGCACGAAGGTGCTGCTCGAGAGTGCGCTGGAACATGCCCGCCATGTGTGTGAGGAAGCCCTGGCCGAAATCGCCGGCGGCGACAGAGGCTTCGGGCGTTGGCTGACTGCAGACTTCGATGCCACCGTATTCGCGCTGCGGCTGGTCTACAGCCAGGAAGGCAGTGGATTGGCTGCCGCGCGCAAGGGCGCGCATGACCTGCCGCGGGACTTTGCCCAGATCGGGGAGCCCCTGTGGCGCACCCTGATCAAGGCCTGCGCCCGACGATTCCCAGATTTCAACCGCGCCGCCCCCAAATCTGGGCAGACTTGGCGGCACCAGCAACTTCGGCTGTTGGGACGGATGAAGGCGACACTGCAAAGCGGCCAGTTGCCGCCCTGGTCATCGCTGGACGCCGAAGCAGCCCAGTCGAGCGAAGGGACAGATCGCCTGGTGATCTGCCGGAACCCGATCTGGCCCGCCTCGGAGCGCGCGGACAAGGAAGAGGTGGAACGTCACAAGGTGCTGGAAACCGCTTTGCCGTTGGCTCAGCTGCCAGCGGCCCAGGTGTTGCGAGAGCGGCAGCAGGCTCTGATCCAGGAGTTCCCCTGGGCCGAGAGGGCCATCGGGCAGATGTTCTCGTCCCTGCTGGGGCGGGCCCGGCTCGGCGCCCTGAGTTTGCGGCTGCCTCCGACGCTGCTGGTGGGTGCCCCTGGGAGCGGCAAGTCGCGCCTGGCGCTGCGCTTTGCCGAGTTGATGGAGGTTCCGGTACTGAACCTGTCACTGGCCGGCGCCCATGACGCGAAGATCCTCAATGGCACCTCCCGCGGCTGGGGCGGTGGCCGTCCCTCCACCCTGGCCACCTTCCTGGCCACGCGCCGCTCGGCTTCGGCCCTGGTCATCCTGGACGAGCTGGACAAGGCCAGAGCGGGCAGCCGCAACGACTCGGATGCGCAGTCCTATCTGCTGGGACTGCTGGAGCCCCAGACTGCCCGGGCGCACCTGGACTGCTTCCTCAAGGTGGAATGCGACTACTCCGAGGTGTCCTGGCTGGCCACAGCCAACCGTCTCTCGGCCATCGAGGCCCCCTTGCTGAGCCGCCTCCAGGTCTACCTGGTAGAGCAACCGAGGCCGGAGCACTTCCCCGCCATCTGCGAGGGCGCACTGGGCGACCTCGCCAAGCAGTGGGGCGTCGAGCGCTGGGCCCTGCCGCAGGTGGAGGAGCTGGACATCCCCTGGGCCAGCCTCAACAGCGCCCGCGATGTGCGTTCCGTGACCGAGCAGGCGGTGATGCACTGGACCGAGCACCTGCAGAAGCACTGATCCCCAGGGACACCTCCACGGAGACTTCCATGAAGGCCACTGCCTTGAGATCCCGAGCCCACCAGACCTCACCATCGTACCGAAGCATCCTGAAGAAGGGGCATGTGGTGACGCTTCCCCCCGAGATCGAGACCTTCCGCCTGGGCCAGCGGGTGTACTTCCATGCCGATGCGCGTGGGATCGTCATCCAGGCCAAGCCTCAACGGGTGACCGCCGGGCGTCTGCTGTCTTCTCGGATTCGCCGGAGCATCCGGACTCTGGCGGCCTTCGGGCCCAGAGCCCGTGGGGCGCGTCGCCGGGTGCCGAACCGAGCGAGGGGCGTCTGGCGATGAGGAGCCACCTGGGTCAGAGGACAGGTCTCGGGATGGCACGCATCACACGAAGGGCTGTCGGGCCACTCTCCCCAGAACGGCTTGGGGCGGATCTTAGCCAAAGCACCCTGCTGTAGAACAACATCGCAGCAAGGCAGCGGACAGGCCTACGTTGCACTCGCAGCGGCCGCAGCACGCGGCGAACACCAGGACCCCCTCCTGGGCGGCGAGCAGCCGAAGTTCACGGCGTATGTTGAATGCCCAGAAGGGCCAACCCTTGTCCTCGGCAAGTTCACTGCCCCGACTGACAGCGAGGCGAGTCAACGCTGGCAAGACTTACTGCTTGCCGAGCATTTGGCGCTAGGGTTGCTCCGAGAGCATGGGCTGCCAGCGGCCCACTCGACCATCATCAACCACGGTGGCCAGCGCTTCTTGGAGGTGCGACGCTTTGATCGAGAGGGGGCCAGGGGCCGCAGATGCCTGGTCTCCATCGGGACACTCGACACCGAGTTCGTGGGGTCTGGAGGATCCTGGCCTCAGATGACACGAGCACTGGTGGCAGCTGGGATCGTCCAACAGGAAGTCATTCCAGCAGTCGACCTTCTGTGGGTCTTCGGGACGCTGATCGGCAACACAGACATGCACAGGGGCACCCGTTCCTTCCCGACCTAGGAGGGACGGACAGCCCTATTTGGTGGCTCCGGCGTATGCCATGGTGCCCACGGCACCTTACGTCCTGCAACGCGACGAAGGGAACGTCCTCGAACCCAGGATCAGTCAGCAGAATGTGCTTCAGGGTCTCGGGTAGCACCCGACACAGGATCATCTCCGCGGTTGGAAGCCCTCCTCACTGCCTTCCGAGCTAGTTGGTCATGGTGACAAAAGCAGCGGCCCCATCGTGCACAGTAGGGTGAAGCGTGCATGTGCTGCCTGCCGCCTTCGGACACCTCGACCTGAGGTCCCCTTTGTCGACTCGCCCACGGCAACCGGCCTCCGAGTGTTGAAAAAGTCAGCCAAGCCCCCACGTTCAAGGGAATCGGAAACACTCTGGACGTAGCGTAGGCATTGATGTGCAGGTATAAAGCTCTCGACACGCGGTGTAGCGGTTGACGCGAGGGGCATCTTGGATGAAGGTGCACCGGGTCCCTATGCGTGAGCGCGCCACCCGAAGGGAAACCATGCAGTTCCGTTGGGTTGATGACACCCGCCAAAGTAGGTTCTATAATCGTCCCCTTTTCCCAAAAAAGATGAGTGAGCAGGGGGCCAGAATGAGCGGAATCATCACAGCCAGCGGCTTGGAAGCTGATGTAGAGGACCTGATCGAACGTGTTTGGGACAACGTGATGAAGGTCGCTAAGGCCGTTGTCGACAAGCACGATGAGCTTGGCTTCGAGCTAATCTCGACCAAGATGAATCCGAGCTTGGAAGAGATCGCCTTCGCCCTGAGACTCATCAACCAACTTCTGGAAGGGCTGACCCCCAAGATTGATGACATGTCGCTTGCACGCCAAGTCATCAACGCAAAGCAGCAGATTTATCACGTTGAGATGGCCGCGCTTGCTATCAAGTCAGAAAGTCCAGAAGACTACCATCATGCGATCGAGAGCCTGCGTCGCCAAGCACAACACTGATTTCATCCCACCCACCACTGGAGGCTTCTATGAACCACCTCAAGGGCTTTGATCTTTTTGCGATGTCCGCCCCCAAGACTGTGGAAGACCGCATCTTGGTGCTCCAAGAAGTGCTGGCGGAGTTGGACTTTGTGTATGAGCAAATCCAAGCTCTAAGCTTGGACGCCCCCCAGCCCAAGGCACAGTGCGCTTCCTGAAATCTAGGACTCCACACGCCCGGAAGCCCGCCAATGGCGGGCTTTTCTTATGCAGGTACTCCCGGGTCGGTGCCAGGGTCGGCCATCCAGGCGCAGTCGGTCGAAGCACTTCCAGAACCCCCTGCGGCCATTGCGCTCGACGACGCCGTTGAGCGCGTCGATGACCTCGGCATCCTTCTCCTGCGGCAACGGCGGCACCTTGTAGTACGCCGCCCGCGACAAGCCTGTGGCTCTGCAGGCTCGCTGAATCGACAGGCGGTGCTCGGTCACCATGACCGCCACCACCTGCCGCTTCGCGGACGGCGTCAGAATTTTTTTGTCAGCACGATCCTTGATCGCTGCGTTCTCCAGCGCCAGGTCGGCTTACATGCGCTTGAGTCGGGCGTTCTCGGCCTCCAGCTCGCGCATGCGCGCCAGGTCGGACACCATCGCACCTGCGTACTTGCTCTTCCAGGCGTAGTACGTCGGCGAACTGATCCCGTGCTTGCGGCAGACCTCCGCCACCGGCACGCCAGCTTCGCCCTCCTTGAGGATCGCCACGATCTGGCTCTCCGTGAACTTGCTCTTCCTCATCGGCCTCTTCCTTCAGGGGTTGGGCCGCATTCTCTGGTTTCAGCTGTCTACTTGGTGGGAGAGCTTATGGGTGTCCACGGAACCGGCAGCAGCCCGCCCACCCGGCTCATTCCGGCGTCGGTGCCAACACCTGCTGGCTAGTCATCTTTTCGGTCTGTGAGGGATGAAGGAAATATCACGCAGCTTATAAGTC
Organism: Ideonella dechloratans; assembly: GCF_021049305.1. Classification (GTDB taxonomy): domain Bacteria; phylum Pseudomonadota; class Gammaproteobacteria; order Burkholderiales; family Burkholderiaceae_C; genus Ideonella; species Ideonella dechloratans. The sequence continues at coordinate 522,707 of NZ_CP088081.1, read as the reverse complement.
TCGCGCGAATCCACAACAAGAGTTCATCTGTTGCCGAGCCCTTCCCCCGCAACATAGTGATATCTGATCCACGCTGTTCTTGCACATCCCTCAGGAAGTCTTTAGCCCCCCAGTACATGGTCAGGTGAACCTCATCCTCGTCACCACGTTCGCATGTGTAAGCCAACGGGTGCACCGGATCTGATTCGGGGAAGATAAGGGTGAGTCGGTCTTCGCCTCGGGAGACCAAGAAGGCAGCCATTCGGCGCGGCCGGCTATGCCCTGCTTCTTCAATCAGGAGGGCATCCTCAATGACGCCGTCCTCGTCGAGCAGCAAGGTCATGGGAACTGTGCACCCGTCCTCCGGGCCAATGGTCAGCAGGTGGATCTCAAATCCATTCAACTGAGACAAGGCATCGATGACCTGCTTGAGGAACTCCGGAACAGCACTGCGCTGATCTTGAGCTATTTGCGCCAGAAGCGCCTCCCGTCGCCGGGCAGATGTCCCTGTCGCCCCGATGGCCAAGTCCTCAACCGGTGCTGCCACGGATCCTGCCTGAACGGGTTCGCCGGACTCCACCGCCTTCACGCCACGGATCAGCTTTCGCGCCAGATCGGGGAACACTCTGTCTCCCCGAAATCCGTAGGTATGAGGCTTCAGCCCGGTGGACGCGTCACGCTCCTCAAGCCTGGGCTGCTGAGGTGTTGCGGACCGAGCAGCCTTGTGTCTGGGTTCAGAACTCACCGCAGACAACGGTTGGTCCGGCGCCCTGCGTCGACGGGTTTTCTGCCCCTTCAACTTGAAGGTCAGTTTCTGGAATGGGAAGGCATGGGAGCACGAGGCAATGCGGTGAACCACAAAGGTCGCCTTCCCCTCATGCCCGCGGGACAGCCACTGCCCATGCACTTTCAGATCAGTCTGCCCGGTAAACGGAAAGCGCGCGATCGGGTAGATGTCCTTCCGCTGGCCGGATGCCTTCAGGCAGGAAGCACCAACCTGCTGTGCTGCGCTCCAAGCCTGGGGGTCACCCGCAAGCCGTGCAATGTCCTCAGCACTGGCACGCGGCATATCGGCCGCGAGGTCCAGAGTCATGACGCGGGTCACCTGCGACACACTCGCTCGCTCGTACAGAGCATTCTTCCGCAGCGGAGGCGTGAACAGACTGGCCAGGAGATCGGCTGACGACCCGTAGTAGAAGCGGATCAGTTCCATGGCCGGGATGACCAAATAGCGGCCATCCCGCAAAGTGATACGCAAGCAATAGGAGTGGGTGTTCTCCGAATGCCAGGGGTGCTCGGCGAACGGAATCAGGAACCCACCCTCTGCCAAGCTGGAACCGGCTTTGACGATCACGGCCGCCGGCTCATCCACCTCAATGCCCTCAAAGCACTCTTCTTCCAAGGCCGGCCGGTGGAAAAACCACTGCCCCTCCCAGAGGTCGCCAATCCTCAGCAGCACCGTGGTGCCCACCGACACCCATCGCTTGATCTGCCGAGCCGCCGCTGCGCTGGGCGGGATCGGGGCGTCCGGGTTGATGCGCACCGCGGGGTCGGTCACCTCTGCCAGATGAACCAAGACCGAGGGTTGCTTCATCTTCAGCGCCCGATCGGCGAATCGGATGGGACCGAACCAAGCCACGCGCCAAAGGCGCTGCCCGTGCGGAAAGGCGGTCACGCGCAATTCCTCCGCGCGGCCCGCCAACCGTTCAATTGTCATGTGCTCACGCCCTCTGCGGGGCTTGCCAGCGTTCGACATCAGCGGCCATCGGCGTGGCCGCACTCCCTGAGGGCACCAAAAAATTGGCCTCACTCTAGAGGCCAATTTCATAGGTAAAAACCGCGCTTTTGCCCTTGTTACAGTGCGCTATTTTCTTACTTACTTCGCTATTTTCTCATTTACTTCGAGTCATTGACAAGCACGCCAGCCTGGGCGGCCTGTTGGTCCGCGTGGTACGACGAACGGACCATCGCACCCACCGCCGCGTGGGTGAAGCCCATCTTGTAGGCCTCGGTCTCGAACATCTTGAAGGTGTCCGGGTGCACGTAGCGGCGCACCGGCAGGTGGTGGCCCGAGGGCGCCAGGTACTGGCCGATGGTCAGCATGTCGATGCCGTGGGCCCGCATGTCGCGCATGACCTCGAGGATCTCCTCGTCGGTCTCGCCCAGGCCCACCATCAGGCCGCTCTTGGTCGGCACGCCCGGCACTTCCTGCTTGAAGCGCTGCAGCAGGGTCAGGCTGAACTGGTAGTCGGCGCCGGGACGGGCCTCCTTGTACAGGCGCGGCACCGTCTCCAGGTTGTGGTTCATCACGTCCGGCGGGCTGGTCTTGAGGATGTCCAGCGCCTTGTCCAGGCGGCCGCGGAAGTCGGGCACCAGCACCTCGATCTGGGTCTGGGGCGACTGTTCGCGCACCTGGCGGATGCACTCGACGTAATGGCCCGCGCCGCCGTCGCGCAGGTCGTCGCGGTCCACGCTGGTGATGACCACGTACTTGAGCTTGAGCGCGGCGATGGTCTTGGCCAGGTTGGCCGGCTCCTCGGTGTCCAGCGGGTCCGGGCGGCCGTGGCCCACGTCGCAGAAGGGGCAGCGCCGGGTGCACTTGTCGCCCATGATCATGAAGGTGGCCGTGCCGTGGCCGAAGCACTCGCCGATGTTGGGGCAGGAGGCTTCCTCGCAGACGGTGTGCAGCTTGTGCTCGCGCAGGATCTGCTTGATCTCGTAGAAGCGGGTCGTGGGGCTGCCGGCCTTCACGCGGATCCAGTCGGGCTTCTTCAGCGTCTCGGCCGGCACGATCTTGATCGGGATGCGGGCGGTCTTGGCCTCGGCCTTCTGCTTGGCCGAGGCGTCGTAGGCGGCGCCGGTCTTGTGTTCGTGCGTGGTGTTCTCGGTGGCCATGTCGTCAGTGCCTTGCCGCGGTGGCGGCGTTGCGTGAGGAGCGGGAAGAAGCGGAGAAGATGCCGCTAGGCGGTCGCGGGCGGGCTCAGGTGGGCGGCCAGGCGCTCGATCAGCACGGCCGCCACGGCCTCGGGCGTGACGTGGACGCCCAGTGTAGCGAGGTCCACCGTGGCCAGCCCGGCATAGCCACAGGGGTTGATGCGGTGGAAGGGCTCGAGGTCCATCGCCACATTGAGCGACACGCCGTGGTACGTGCAGTGGTTGCTCACCTTGATGCCCAGCGCGGAGATCTTGCCCAGGCCGGCGAAAGGATCCTGCCTTGGCCCGGCGGGCAGGCCGGCGTTCAGCGGGTCGGCCAGGTTCACGTAGATGCCCGGGGCACTTTCCACCCGGAAGCCGATCACGCCGAAGCGCTCCAGCGTCTGGATGACCGCAGCCTCCAGGCGGAAGACGTATTCCTTGACGTAGATGCCCAGGCGGCGCAGGTCCACCAGCGGGTAGACCACCACCTGGCCGGGGCCGTGGTAGGTCACCTGCCCGCCGCGGTTGCTCTGCACCACCGGGATGTCGCCCGCGCCCAGCACATGCTCGGCCTTGCCGGCCACGCCCTGGGTGAAGACGGGCGGGTGCGCCACCCACCAGAACTCGTCGGGGGTGTCAGGCCCGCGCGCGGCCGTGAAGGCCTGCATCGCGGCGAAGGTCTCGTCATAGGGCACCAGGCCCCAGGCGCGCACAAGGGCCCCGCCGGACAGCGCGGAGGCCACGGGCACGGTGCGGTGGTTCATGCCCCCGATTGTCCCCGAGCGGCAGAGGGCTTGCCGCGGCAGGCTTATCGTCGGGCCTGAGCTTGCTTCAGGAGAGGTCATGTTCCTTCGCTCCGCCCCGCGATGGCCCTGGGCCGTGCCGCTGCTGTGCCTGGCGCTCTGCGGCGCCGCCGCGGCGCAGGATCTGGCCGAGGCGCCGCCCCAGGTCGACCCGGCGCTGCAGCAGGCACTGGACGCCTACGCCCAGGGACGCTGGGCCGAGGCTGCCCGGTCCTTCGAGGCCCTGGCCCGCCAAGGGCAGCCGGTGGCCCAGCACGATCTGGCCGCCATGCACCTGCGCGGCGAGGTGCCCCACGCCAGCGTGGCCACCGCCCTGCACTGGCTGCTGCAGGCGGCCGACGCGGGCTTCGTCACCTCGCAGCAGGCCCTGGGGGAGTTGTACGAAAGCGGCCGCCTGGGCTGGAAGGACCTGCCGCAGGCGGTGGCCTGGTACCACCGTGCGGCCGAGGCCGGCAGCCCGCAGGCGCAGTTGGAGATGGGCACGGCCTGCTTCCTGGGCCGGGGCACGCCGCAGGATCTGGCCCAGGCCGCCCGGTGGTACCGCCAGGCCGCGCTGGCCGGCGACCTGGGGGCCATGTACATCCTGGCCTCGATGTACGAGAAGGGCGAAGGGGTGGACGCCAACCGCCGGCTGGCGCGCTACTGGTACGCGGCCGCCGCCGATGCGGGCGACGAGGCCGCGCCCTACAAGGTCAAGGAACTGACCGACGCGGAAGCACCCAGCCCCTGAGGGGCCGGGCGGGGCTGGGCACGAGGGCTCAGAGCACCACCTTGACCATCGGGTGCGAGGTCAGGGTGCGGTAGAGCGCGTCGAGTTGGTCGCGGCTGGTGGCGGTGACCGTGATGGTCAGGCCCAGGTAGTTGCCCCCGGCGCTGGGCCGGCGCTCCACGCTGTCCGGGTCGAATTCGGGGTCGAACTGCAGCGCCACCGCGACGATGGCGGCCTCGAAACCCTCGACATGCGCGCCCATCACCTTGATGGGAAAGGCACTCGGGTACTCGATCAGCGACTCTTCGGGCGGAATGGGGCGGTTCATCATGCGGCCTGAGTTGGGGGTGCCGGGCGGAATATCAAGAGACGACTCAGGCCGCCTGTTCCGCCTTGGCCCGCTGGTAGGCCTCGTACAGCCGGCCGTAGACCGGGCCGGGCTTGCCGCGCAGTGCGCCATGGCCCACCGGTTCGCCGTCCAGCCGGGTCACGGCCAGCACCTCCTTGCCGGTGGAGCTGAGCAGCACCTCGTCAGCCGCCCGCAGGTCGGCCTCGCAAATCGGCCGCAGGTTGAAGGCGAGGCCGGCCTCCTCGCAGAGCTCGCGCAGCAGGCCCACCCGGATGCCGGGCAGCACGTGCGGCCCGGGCGGCGGCCCCAGCAACGCGCCCTCCTGCACGATCCACACATTGCTGCTGGCCCCCTCGGTCAGCCAGGGGCCGCCGGGCTCGCCCTCGCGCAGCAGGATGGTTTCGGCAGCGCCAGCATCCACCGACACCTGGCGCGCCATCACATTGCCCAGCAGCGAGATGCTCTTGATGTCGCCATGCGACCAGCGCAGATCCGGCGCCGTGACACAGGCCGCGCCATGGTGGCGCCACTCGGCCGGCACCGGCTTGAGCGGCGTGCTCATCAGGAAGACGGTGGGGGTCAGGCCCGGCAGCATGGCGTGCTCGCGCAGGGCCACCCCGCGGGTGACCTGCAGGTAGATCAACTGGTCGTCGAAGGGCTGGGCCGCCACCAGGCGCCGCACCCGGACCTCCCAGCCGGCCGCATCGTGCGAGGCCGGAATGCGCAGCCGGTCCAGGTTGCGGGCCAGCCGGGCCATGTGATCGTCGAAGCGGAACAGGCGCCGGCCATAGACCGGCAGGGCCTCGTAGACGCCGTCGCCCAGCAAAAAGCCCCGGTCCAGGACCGACACGCGGGCCTGGGACAGGGGCAGCAGTTCGCCGTCCAGGTCGCAGACGTAGTCCGGCAGCGGTGCGCTCATGATGCCCTCCATCCAGAGGGCCACAGATTACTTGATCCAGAGGCGGATGGCATCCCAGGCACGGCCGAAGATGCCGGCCAGCGGCACGTCCTCGGCCACCACCAGGGGCACGGTGGCCACGGCGGCACCGGCCGCATCGGTCACCTTGAGCGTGCCCACGCGCTGGCCCTTGGTCAGCGGCGCCACCAGCGGGTCGGTGCGCTCGATGCTGGTCTTGAGCTTGTCGCCTTCGCCCTTGGGCACCGAGACATAGACCGCGCCCTGCGGACCGACCAGTGCGACCTCGGGCTTGGCGCCCTTCCACACCTTGACCGTGGCCACCGGCTTGCTGGCGTCGAAGAGACGGATCGCATCGAACTGGGTGAAGCCCCAGTTCAGCAGCTTCTGGCTCTCGTCGGCCCGGCCCTCCTTGGAAGCGGCGCCCAGCACCACCGACAGCAGACGGCGCTTGCCGTTGGGGAAGTCGCGCTGGGCCGAGGCCACCAGGCAGTAGCCGGCGCCATCGGTGTAGCCGGTCTTCATGCCGTCCACCGAAGGATCCCGGCGCAGCAGCAGGTTGCGGTTGTCCTGGCGGATCTTGTTGTAGGTGTACTCCTTGATGGAGTAGTAGGGGTAGCGCTCGGGGAAGTCGCGGATGATGTGCGAGGCGATCACCGAGATGTCGCGGGCGCTGGAATAGTGGCCCGCTTCGGTCAGGCCGGTGACGTTCTTGAACGCGGTGTTCTTCAGGCCCCAGGCCTGGGCCTGGCGGTTCATCAGGCCGACGAAGCCGTCCAGGCTGCCGGCCGTGCCCTCGGCCAGGGCCACGGAGGCGTCGTTGCCCGACTGCACGATCATGCCCTTGAGCAGCTCGTCCACCGTGGGCTGCATGGTGGTGTCGATGAACATCAGCGAGCCGCCGCCCTTGCGCTCGGCCCAGGCCCGCATGGACACGGGCAAGCGCTGGTCCAGCGAGACCTTCTTGTCGCGCAGGGCCTGGAAGACCTCGTAGGCGGTCATCAGCTTGGTCAGCGAGGCAGGCTCGAAGCGGGAGTCGGCGTCGCGCTCGGCCAGCACCTGGTTGGTCGTCATGTCCAGCAGCAGGTAGCCGTGGGCGGCGATTTCCGGGGGTTGCGGCAGCTGCGCGGCGGCCGGCAGCACGGTGCCCAGCGCCAGCACGGCACCGAACAGGGGGGAGCGAAGAGAGGTCATGGAATTTCCGGTCACAGAGAAGGAAAAGCGCCCGACAGCCGGGCCCTGGGCACTCAGCGGTGCCAGGCCCCGGTCACCAGGGACTTCAGGACAGACAGCTGTCCGTGGAAAAAGTGCCCCACACCGGGCACGACGACCACCGGCAGGACCTGGGGCCGCGCCCAGTCCAGCGTGGCCTGCAGCGGCACAACGTCGTCGGTCTCGCCGTGGATGACAAGGGTGTCGGCCGGCACCGGCGGCACCGGAAAGCGCGAGGTGGCGGGCCCGACCAGGGCCAGGCGCTCGGCGGCCTGGTCGGCCGGCAGACGGACCGCCGCCGCGGCGGCCACATAGGCGCCGAAGGAAAAGCCCGCCAAGGCCAGCGACAGCGCCGGGTCGCGCACGGCGGCGATCACGGCCAGCGCATCGTCCACCTCGCCGCGGCCCTCGTCGTACTGGCCGGCCGAAGCCCCCACGCCGCGGAAGTTGAAGCGCGCCACCCGGTAGCCCAGCTGCAGGAAGGCGCGCGCCAGGGTCTGGACCACTTTGTTGTCCATGGTGCCGCCGTGCAGCGGATGGGGGTGGCAGACCACCACGACGCCGCGCGGGGCCATGTCCGGCGGGGCATCGATCGCCAGCTCCAGCGGGCCGGCCGGCCCCGCGATGGTCAGGAGCTGCGACTGCGGATTGAGGCCCGCCATCCCTCAGCGCCCCACCGAGGGCGGCAGCATCAGGCGCTCGACCGGCTGGCCATCGCGCAGGTGCGACCGGACGATCTCGTCGATGTCGGCCTCGTCTACAAAGGTGTACCAGACGGCCTCCGGGTAGACCACGGCCACCGGGCCGCCGGCGCAGCGGTCCAGACAGCCGGCCTTGTTGACCCGCACCCCGCCCGGACCGGCCAGGCCGGCGGCCTTGACCTGCTGTTTGCAGCGGTCGAAGCCGGCCTGGGCGCCGTGCAGGGCGCAGCAGTCCTCGCCGTTGGGACGCTGGTTGAGGCAGAAGAAGATGTGGCGCTGGTAGTAGCTGCTCATCCCGCGATTGTAGGCAGCCGCTCCGACCGGACGGTGAGCAAGGGTCAGCGCCGGGCCAGGGGCGGCATGCGCTCCGAGGACGCCACGCGCAGCCCCAGCCAGACCAGGGTGGCCAGCGGCCAGAGCCAGCCCACCCACTTGGCCAGGCCATGGAAGCGGATGAAGCGGCCCTGCTCCCAGGCCTGCAGGCTCATCGCGAAATAGGGATCGGACGGCGCCTGCACCACAATCACCAGTTGCAGGGCCAGCGCCACCATGCCCAGGGCCGCGGCCAGGCGCTGCGGCGCGGGCAGCGCCAGCAGCGCCAGCGCGCCCCCCAGTTGCAGGGCCGGCACCACGCCGGGCGTCACCCAGGACAGGGCGTGGACGGGACCGAAGTTGAGCGCGGCCGACAGCGTGGTGGTGGCCAGGCCCAGGCCCGCCAGGCACAGCCCGGCCACCACCCGGCGCCAGCCCGGCCGGGTGATGGAATAGGCCAGCAGACAGGGCACCAGCAGGCCCAGGGCCGTGCCCAGCGCCTCCACCGGCTCGGGCAACCGGTCCTGCGGCACCGGGATGTCGCTCACCCACTCCAGCAGGCCCTGCGCCCAGGGGACATCGAGCAGCCAGTCCACCAGCTGATCCTGCATGCGCGACCAGCTCGGGCCCAGGCCCAGCGGCAAGGGCACCGGGAACAGCAGACCCACCGGCCACAGCGGCAGCAGCACCAGGGCGCCCCGGCTGCGGCGCCAGAACCAGCGCTCGCGCGTGGCCTGCCAGCGGTCGATCAGGCGCAACGCCTGCAAGGCGCCGCCCAGGGAGGCCCCCGCCACCGCACCGGCCGTGTTGAGCTGCCAGTCCAGCAGGGACGGAAAGCGCCCGGGCAGGAACTGCTGGGTCACCTCCATCACGTAGGACAGTGCCGAGGCACTGCCGACCGCCAGGATCCAGGCCAGCGGCCAGCGCAGGTGGCTGCGCACCCCGGCCAGGTAGATCAGCACGCCCAGCGGCGCATAGCCCAGCCCGTTGGCCACCATGTCGAAGTGGTCGCGCCAGGGCGGCATGGGCAGCCGCAGGATTTCCTGCCAGCCCAGGTGGCTGGGCCAGCTCCAGTCGCTGAAGGGGAACAGGCTGGCGTAGACGATCAGCCCGGCGAACAGCAGTGCCAGCGGGATCGCCGTGCTCAGCTGGCCGCTGCCACGCTGCGGCAGGGTCTGCGGTGCCGCCTCGGGACGCGCCACGGACCGGATCCTCAGAAGGGCTTGACCACCACCAGGATGACGATGGCGGCGAACAGCAGCACCGAGGCTTCGTTGAACCAGCGGAACCAGCGGTGGTCATGCCGGTTGGCGAACTGCTCGAACTGGCGCAGGAACTTGCGGCAATGCACGTGGTAGCCGATCACGCCCAGCACCAGCAGCAGCTTGGCGTGGATCCAGCCCTGGCCCTTGCCGATGCCGAAACCCAGCCACAGCCACAGGCCCAGCAGCACCGCCGGCACCGCCAGCAGGGTGGCGAAGCGGTAGAGCTTGTGGCCCATCAGCAGCAGGCGCTCGCGCTCGGCATGGCTCTCCTGCGGCACCATGGCCAGGTTGACCAGGATGCGGGGCAGGTAGAACAGGCCGGCAAACCAGCTCGCCACGAAGATGATGTGGAAGGCCTTGACCCAGAGGTAGAGGTTGCTCATGCGGGAGATTATGAGCCGCACCCCGTGACGGGACCGAAACCAAAGCCCTAAACCGGCGCCCCAAAAGAAAGAGCCCCGGTCGAGGACCGGGGCTGAAAAGCCTTGACGCTGTCATCACGTGAAGGCACCTGCTCAGGGAGGAAAAGCAGGGAGCCCGGCCCGGAGGCCCGACTCACTACAGATCGTAACACCCCCCCGGGGTCTGTACCATAGAACGCTGTCAGCAAAACATCACGAATGCGCGCGCCGCGTGTGCCCCGCGCGCCGAAGGATCACCGTGAACCTGCCTCTGTTTCCCGCCAACCGTCCGCGCCGACTGCGCCGCGACGCCTTCAGCCGCGCCATGGTGCGCGAGCACCGCCTGAGCCCGGCCGACTTCATCCTGCCGGTCTTCGTGCACGACATCCCCGGCCGCGCGCCCATTCCCTCCATGCCGGGCGTGGAACGCCTGTCCATCGACGAGCTGCTGAAGGTGGGCGAGCAGGCCCTGGAACTGGGCGTGCCGGCGCTGGACATCTTCCCGGTGATCCACCCGGCCGCCAAGAGCCTGGACGCCGCCGAGGCCTTCAACCCCGAAGGCCTGGCCCAGCGCGCGGTGCGTGCGCTCAAGGCCCGCCTGCCCGAACTGGGCGTGATGACCGACGTGGCCCTGGACCCGTACACCGTGCATGGCCAGGACGGCATCATCGACGAACACGGTTACGTGCAGAACGACATCACCACCGAGATCCTGGTCAAGCAGTCGCTCTCGCATGCCGAGGCCGGGGTGGACATCGTCTCGCCCTCGGACATGATGGACGGCCGGGTCGGCGCCATCCGCAACGCGCTGGAAGCCGCCGGCCATATCCACACCCGCATCATGGCCTACTCGGCCAAGTACGCCTCGGCCTTCTACGGCCCCTTCCGCGATGCGCTGGGCAGCGCCGGCAACCTGGGCAAGTCCGACAAGTTCAACTACCAGATGGACCCGGCCAACGGCGACGAGGCCCTGCGCGAGGTGGCGCTGGACATCGCCGAAGGCGCCGACATGGTGATGGTCAAGCCCGGCCTGCCCTACCTGGACGTGCTCTGGCGCGTGAAGCAGGAGTTCCGCATGCCCACCTTCGCCTACCAGGTCAGCGGCGAGTACGCGATGATCAAGGCCGCCGCCCAGAACGGCTGGCTGGACCACGACAAGGTGATGATGGAGTCGCTGATTGCCTTCAAGCGCGCCGGGGCCGACGGCGTGCTCACCTACTTCGCCCTGGATGCCGCCCGCCTCCTGCGCCAGCACGGCTGACCTGCCGCCGATGCGGGTCTTCCACATCACGCCGGAGCGCTCGGACGCCCTGTCCGAGCCGCCGGAGACCCTGCCGCCGACGGGCTACCTGTGGCTGAGCTTCAGCCGCCGGGCCTTCGAGGACGCCATTCCGATGCTGCAGCGCCAGCTGCAACGCTGGGCCGGCACCGGCCTGGTGGACCTGCACCTGAGCGACCTGCTCAACCCCCAGCTGCCCTCGCACTACGAGGACACCTCCTGGTACGACCTGCTGGTGTTCCGCCGGCTCGCCGCCGGCAGCGCCAACGGGCAGAACGGCAACCGTCCGGCCAAGGCCGAGGACGAGGCCGCACCCCCGGTGCTGGGCCCGCTGCCGGCCTCGGCCATCGACACCAGCCCGGTGGGCTTCGCGGTCTTCGACCGGGTGCTGGTGACGGTGCACCCGGAGGACTGCCTGGTGCGCGAGTACTTCGCCCAGCGCCTGTCGCAGCAGTCGCGCGAGACGGACCTGCGCGGCAGCGGCCGCCTGCCCACCAGCCCGGCCGAGCAGATGCTGCGCATGGTCAACCACATGGTGGACAGCTACCTGGAACTGCGCCGGGTGCTGACCCGCCATTTCGCCGCCCTGCAGGCCGAGCTGCTGCGCCCGCGCAGCCGCTTCGCGGGCTGGCACATCATCCTGCAGTCGCGCGAGGCCCTGCACCGGCTGGAAGACACCAGCGAAGACCAGCGCAGCGCCATCCAGGAATGGATCGACGCGCTGGACGAGTGGCCGGCCGCCGAGAACGCGGCGGGGCAGCGCGAGCGCGAGCTGCTGCGGGTGCGTTCCAAGGACGTGCTGGAGCACATCGAGCGGGTGCTGACCCATGTGCGGCGGCTGGAGCAGGCCTCCGAGGCCGCGGTGCAGATGCACTTCTCGGCCGTGGGCCAGCGCACCAACGACATCATGCGCACGCTGACCGTGCTGACCGCCATCTTCCTGCCGCTGAACCTGATCACCGGCATCTTCGGCATGAACTTCGAGGGGCTGCCGCTGATCCACAAGCAGGACGGCTTCTGGATCGCGGTGGGGGTGATGGCCGCCACCGGCCTGGGGCTGGGCGGCCTGTTCTGGCGCAAGCGCTACCTGGGCACGCGGCAGTCGCCGGACTGAGGCCGCGGCGGCCTCCGCGAGCGAGGCTCAGGCGCCGCGGCGCTTGCGGTAGGGGTCCTTCAGGCCCAGGCCCAGCATGATCTCGGTCTCGTGGGCCTCCATGGCCTCGGCGTCTTCCTCGCTGGTCTCGTGGTCCCAGCCCTGGGCGTGCAGGGTGCCGTGCACCAGCAGGTGGGCGTAGTGCTCGGCCACCGGGATGCGCAGCTCGCGCGCCTCTTTCGCCACCACCGGCGCGCACAGCACCAGGTCGGCCATCACCACCGGTTCCTGCGCGTAGTCGAAGGTCAGCACATTGGTGGCGTAGTCCTTGCCGCGGTATTCGCGGTTCAGGGCCTGGCCCTCCTCGGCATCGACGATGCGCACCGTCATCTCGGCCGGCGCCGCCAGCGCGTGGCGGATGCAGCGGATGACGGTGTGGCGCGGCAGCTGGTCGCGGTGGCGCGCATCGGCGAATTGCAGGGACAGGCTCAGCGTGGGCAGGGCAGCAGGCATGACAGGCTCAGGTCGGAAAAAGAGAGATCAGCGGCGCTCGGCCTTGCTCAGCTGTTCGCGCTGGGCCTGCTGGGCGTCGTAGGCCTCGACGATGCGGGCCACCAGCGGGTGGCGCACCACGTCGGCCGCGGTGAAGCGGGTCATCGCGATGCCCTTGACGTTCTTGAGCACCTGGGCCGCGTCCACCAGGCCGCTGGGCATGCCGCGCGGCAGGTCGATCTGGCTGACGTCGCCGGTGATCACCGCCTTGGCGCCGAAGCCGATGCGGGTGAGGAACATCTTCATCTGCTCGGGCGTGGTGTTCTGCGCCTCGTCCAGGATGACGAAGGCATGGTTGAGCGTGCGCCCGCGCATGAAGGCCAGCGGGGCGATCTCCAGCGTGCCGCGCTCGAAGGCCTTGGTCACGCGGTCGAAGCCCATCAGGTCGTACAGCGCGTCGTAGAGCGGGCGCAGATACGGGTCCACCTTCTGCGTCAGGTCGCCCGGCAGAAAGCCCAGGCGCTCGCCCGCCTCCACCGCCGGGCGGGTCAGGATGATGCGCTGCACCGTGCTGCGCTCCAGCGCGTCCACCGCGCAGGCCACCGCCAGAAAGGTCTTGCCCGTGCCGGCCGGACCGATGCCGAAGCTGATGTCGTGCGACAGGATGTGGCGCAGGTATTCGATCTGGTTGGGCGTGCGACCGGTCAGGTCGGCGCGCCGGGTGTGCAGCACGATGTCGCCCTCGTCGGCCGAGGGCGCGCGCGCCGGGGCGTCACCGCGGCGCACATCGTCCAGCGCCAGCTGGAAGGTCTCGGCGCTGATGGGCTTCTTGGCCCGTTCGTAGAGCGCGGTCAGCAGGCCCAGGGCCTTCTCGCCGTCGCGCTTGCTGCCCTCGATGCGGAAGGCGCCCTGGCGCCGGGTGATGGTCACCGGCAGCACCGCCTCCAGGAGGCGCAGATGCTCGTCCAGCGGGCCGCACAGGTGCGACAGGCGGGTGTTGTCCAGCGGGGAAAAGGTGTGTCGCAGCAGCATGGGCGCAAAGGGGAGTCGGGCCGGAATTGTCCGGCAAACGATAATCCGGCGCCATGATCGGACGCCTCACAGGCATCGTGGCGGAAAAGGCCCCGCCCCAGGTGCTCATCGACGTCGGCGGCGTGGGCTACGAGGTCGACGTCCCGATGAGCACGTTTTTCAACCTGCCCGGGCTGGGCGAGAAGGTCACGCTGCTGACCCACTTCGTGGTGCGCGAGGACGCCCAGCTGCTCTACGGCTTCCTCAGCGCCGAGGAGCGCCAGACCTTCCGCGAGCTGGTCAAGATCAGCGGCATCGGGCCGCGCACCGCGCTGTCGGTGCTCTCGGGCATGTCGGTGGCCGACCTGGCCGGCGCCGTCTCGCGCCAGGAAGGCGCGCGGCTGCAGAAGGTGCCGGGCATCGGCAAGAAGACGGCCGAGCGCCTGCTGCTGGAGTTGAAGGGCAAGCTGGGCCCGGACCTGGGCGCCCCCGCGGGCGCCAGCGTGGCCAGCGACGCCCAGGCCGACATCGTCCAGGCCCTGGTGGCCCTGGGCTACAGCGAGAAGGACGCCGGCCTGGCGCTCAAGAAGCTGCCGGCCGACGTCGGCGTGTCCGAAGGCATCAAGCTCGCGCTCAAGGCCCTGGGTTGACGCTCACTGGCCCTGCATGTGCATGTGGTCGTGCATGGGCATGGCGCCCGAGGCGCCGCCCATCGGCATGGCCGCGGGTGCGCCCAGCGCCCGCACCGGGGCCTTGACCTCCACGGTCTCGGTCTTGCCGTCCTTGCCCTTGACGGTCAGGGTCAGCGGCACGGTGTCGCCGGCCTTCAGCGGCTGCTTCAGGTCCATCAGCATGACGTGGTAGCCGCCCGGCTTGAGCTCCACGGCCTGGCCGGCCGGCAGTGCCAGCGCGTCGACCGCGCCCATCTTCATCACGCCGCCGTCCATCTTCATCTCGTGCACCTGCACCACGCCGGCCACCGGCGAGCTCACGCCCACCAGGCTGCCGCCCTGGGCGGAGGTGATGCGCATGAAGGCGCCGGTGCTCTTCTGGGTGGCCACGGTGCCGCGCACCCAGGGCTCGGCGACGGTGGTCTGCGCCAGGGCCAGGGTGGCAAAGCCCAGGCTCAGGGCGGCTGCGGCGGCGGTCTTCATCCAGCGAGCGGTGCGAACAGGGGTCATGGTCAGGTCCTCGGGTGAAAAAGGGGAAGGGGTCGGGAAGGGAGAAGGGGGACAGGCGGGTCAGGCCGCCCAGGCTTCGGCGGCGCGGCGGCGTCGCGGGTTGCGGTCGGTGCGGGTCATGCCGGCGGGCCATTCGACCTCGCGCAGCCGGGTGGGGCTGAAGCTGGCCACCTGGCGCTGGCGGTCGTCCAGCAGGTGCTGGCGCCGCAGGTTCCCCAGGATGCGGGAGACCGTCTCGGGCGCGGTGTCGATGATGGCGGCCATGTCCTTGAGCGTGGGCAAGGGCCAGGCCGAGACATCGCCCTCCCGGCGCGAGGCTTCGGGCACCAGCAGCAGCAGCAGGTGCTTGAAGCGCGCCTGCGCGGTGCCGCTTCGCAGGCGCAGCAGGTCCTCGCCGCGGCGCTGCTGCTGGCCCAGGCCCTCGGCCAGCACGGGCCAGCCTGCAGGCAGGGTGGGCAGCGGCAGGGGCTGGAGGTGGCTCGCCACCAGGGCGCGCACCTGGTAGCCGGCCGCACCGGTCAGGCCCTCCAGGCCCACCAGGTCGCCGGGCAGCAGCAACTGGGTGAAGCTGCCACCCGTGGCGTCGGCCGCCTCCGGACGGTCCAGGCGCAGCGCGCCCTCGGTCAGGCGCCACAGGCGCGGGGCGTCCGCGCAGGGCGCCAGCGCGCTGCCGGCGGGCAGGCAGAGCCCCTCGGCCGCGTCAGGGGCAGGCCCGGGCGACGCAGCGCCGGGCGCAATGAACAGGATGGATTCCATGATCGACTTTCATCTGACGGATGACAGGCGCGCCGGCAGGCGGAGCGCCGCGGTGGCCGGGGCGGAGCCCGGACCCGGTCAGAGGAAAGCCGGTGGTGCGCGCGGCTGGGCCGACGCCCAGGCGAACAGGGGCTGGGGCGAAGACCCCGCCAGCGTGGGCAGGCCCTCGCGCAGGCCCGAGGGCGTCATCGGCGTGGCGGCATCGGGGGGCAGCACAGGGCTGGCCCCCAGGCCGCACAGCGGACAGTGCTGGAAGTGATCCCCCGCCACGGGCAGACGCCGGTCTGCAGGGGCGCTCAGGTCACCCCGGGGGGCCTCGGCCTGGGTCGAGCAGATGTCCGTCCAGGCCCCACCGGAGGCGGCCAGGGCCACGGCATGCGAGATCGTCGGCGCGAACACCAGCCCGAAGATCGCCAGGAAGGCGACCCAGGACAGGCGGCGGCAGCGATGACGCAAGAGGCTCAGCATCGTGGCTTGATTCTAGTCATGCCGCCCCCCGGGGCACATTGCGCTTGGTCAGTCCGGGGAGCGACGGTGATAATGACTGTATGTCCATCCAGACCGACGACTTCGGCGCCTTCCCTCCCCCGCCGGCGCGCAGCGCCCGGGTCGTGACGGCCGACACCGCCACCCCGCAGGAGGAAGCCCTGGAACGGGCCCTGCGGCCCAAGGCGCTGGAGGAATACGTCGGCCAGACCAAGGCCCGCGAACAGCTGGAGATCTTCATCGGTGCGGCCAAGAAGCGCAGCGAGGCCCTGGACCATGTGCTGCTGTTCGGCCCGCCCGGCCTGGGCAAGACGACGCTGTCGCACATCATCGCCGGCGAGCTGGGCGTGAACCTGCGCCAGACCAGCGGCCCGGTGCTGGAAAAGCCCAAGGACCTGGCCGCCATCCTGACCAACCTCGAGAAGAACGATGTGCTCTTCATCGACGAGATCCACCGCCTGTCGCCGGTGGTCGAGGAAATCCTCTACCCGGCGCTGGAGGACTACCAGATCGACATCATGATCGGCGAAGGCCCGGCCGCCCGCTCGATCAAGCTGGATCTACAACCCTTCACCCTGGTGGGCGCCACCACCCGCGCCGGCATGCTGACCAATCCGCTGCGGGACCGCTTCGGCATCGTCGCGCGGCTGGAGTTCTACACGAACGAGGAGCTGGCCCGCATCGTCACCCGCTCGGCCGGCCTGCTCAACGCCCCCATCGACGCCGACGGCGCCCTGGAGGTGGCCCGCCGCAGCCGCGGCACGCCCCGCATTGCCAACCGCCTGCTGCGCCGGGTGCGCGACTACGCCGATGTGAAGGGCAACGGCCGCATCACCCGCGCCATGGCCGATGCCGCACTGAAGATGCTGGACGTGGACCCGGTGGGCTTCGATCTGATGGACCGCAAGCTGCTGGAGGCGGTGGTGCACCGCTTCGATGGCGGCCCGGTGGGTCTGGACAATGTGGCCGCCGCCATCGGCGAGGAGCCCGACACCATCGAGGACGTGATCGAGCCCTACCTGATCCAGCAGGGCTACCTGCAGCGCACCCCGCGGGGCCGGGTGGCCACGCTGCTGGCCTGGCGCCATCTGGGCCTGACGCCCCCCGGACGGGAAGGCGAGCTGTTCCCCGGCTGAAGCCCGGCAGAACGTCACGCCGGATCAACTCGGCGCCATTCACCGTTCTTTTCCCGACTTCATCACTCGGAGTTCCCACCGATAACACGGTCTTCCCCCGGCAACGGCGCCGAGGGGCGCCTGTATCCGAGGGAGACGTTCGATGAAGATGCCCACGTTCGCCCACGCCCAGTGGCGCGTCAGCACCAAGATCCTGATGAGCGCCGGCCTGGCCTGCCTGGTGCTGCTGGCCCTGCTGGCGGCGTTCTCGGCCCGCATGTGGTCGCGCGAGCACGGCGACCAGGTGGCCGCCCTGCACCACGAGGCCGAGGCCCTGGCCCACACCATCGACGAAGTCGATGCCAGCGGCAGCGATGCGGTCAAGAAGGGCTTCTCGCTGCTCAAGGAGAAGATCCCGCCCGAGGTGCTGACCCCGGGAGAGGCCGACGGCAAGCCCACGCTGATGATGGGGGGGCTGCCGATGGACGACGACTTCAGCGGGGTGGACGCCTTTGCCCAGGCCACCGGCGGTGTGGCCACGGTGTTCGTGCGCGAAGGCGAGGACTACCGCCGTCTGGTGACCAGTCTGAAGAAGGAGGATGGCAGCCGCGCGGTGGGCACTCTGCTGGACCGCAAGCACCCGGCCTGGGCCCTGCTCAATGCCGGCCAGGCCTACACCGGCCGCGCGGTGCTGTTCGGTCGCACCTACATGACCCGCTACGAGCCGGTGATGCGCGGCGGCCAGGTGATCGGCTCGCTGTTCATCGGCTCGGAAATGGGCGTGCAGCTGAAGATGCTGGGAGAGGCCTTCCAGCGGGCGGGGCGCGGCGAAAGCCGGACCTATGCCCTGGACCTGCGCGACGGCCCGACGCTGGGCACGCTCTTCGGCCTGCCCCAGGCCGGCGGACGCCTGGGGGGCGACACCGCGCTGGTGAAGGCCCTGCGCGATGCGGTGGCCGCGGGACAGACCTCCGGCGATCTGCCACACTGGACCGAGGCCACCGGCCTGGGCCCCTCTGGGGAACGCCACCACCTGGCCTGGGCCTGGCAGCCCAAGTGGCAGTGGGCCGTGGTGTCCGAAGTGCCTGAGACTGCCATGATGGCCGGCACCCGCAGCGACCTGATCGCCCTGTGGAGCGTGCTGGGTGGCGGCATGGTGCTGGCCGCCCTGGCCATGGGCTGGGCGGCACGCAACTTCATCAGCCGGCCGCTGGCCGCGCTGCAGGCCGATCTGGGCCGGCTGGCCGAGGGCGATTTCAGCCAAGGAGTGAGCGCGGGCCGCCAGGACGAGGTGGGTCAGCTGGCCCAGAGCCTGGAGACGGTGCGCACCCGTGTGGCCGCGCGCCTGCACGATGTGCGCCAGGCCAGCGATGCCATCGCCACCGCCAGCCGCGAGATCGCCAGCGGCAACGGCGACCTGTCGCACCGCACCTAGACGACCGCCGCCCACCTGCAGCGCACCGCCTCGACGATGGAGCAGATCACCGAGACTGTGCGGCACAGCGCCGCCAACGCCGCCCAGGCCAGCCAGCTGGCCCGGGCCGCCAGCACCGTGGCCCAGCAGGGCGGCGGCGTGGTGGAGAACGTGGTGGCCACCATGCGCGACATCCACCAGGCCAGCCAGAAGATGGCCGACATCATCGGCGTGATCGACGGCATCGCCTTCCAGACCAACATCCTGGCCCTGAACGCGGCGGTGGAAGCCGCCCGCGCCGGGGAACAGGGCCGCGGCTTCGCCGTGGTCGCGGGCGAAGTGCGCAGCCTGGCCGGCCGCAGCGCCGAGGCCGCCCGCGAGATCAAGAGCCTGATCGACGCCAGCGTGCAGCGGGTCGAGCAGGGCAATGCCCTGGCCGGCCAGGCCGGTCAGACCATGCAGGGCGTGGTCGACTCCATCCGCCGGGTCAACGACATCGTCGGCGAGATCAGCGAGGCCAGTCAGCAGCAGAGCGTGGGCGTGAGCGACGCCGGCCAGGCCATGCGCGAGATGGACCAGGCCACGCAGCAGAACGCGGCCCTGGTGGAACAGACGGCCGCCGCGGCCGACAGCCTGCAAAGCCAGGCCGAACAGCTGCAGCGGGCGGTCTCGGTCTTCCGGCTGGGCCACTGAGCGCGGGGGCCCCGCCCGGGGCCCGCACGCCGCTCAGGCGTAGAGCATCACGTCCCGGCCGTACAGGCGCTGCAGACGCTGGCGCGCATCGGCCGACAGCAGATGCGCGGGCCAGGGGCCGTGCCGGGCCTGCGACACCGTCAGGGGCCGCTGGTAGAGCGTGTCGAGATCGCCGGTCATGACCTCGGGCACCCGGGTGGCCTGCAGCTCGTGCAGCCAGGACAGCTGGCGGAGGTCGGTGATCGGCAGGCCCAGCCGGGCCTCGAAGGCGTTGAGCCCGGAGAAGAGATCCCCGCGGTCGATGTTGATCACCATGTCCGGTGCCTTCACCGCCTCCAGCGGATGCCACTGCTCGCGGTGGTGCACATCGCAATGGGCCAGGTCCTCGGTCTCCAGGAAGTCGATGAACTGGCGGAAGGACAGGCCCTGGGTGTCGACATCGACCCCGATGGCCCGGCGGATGGCCTCGTTGGCATAGCCCAGCCCCACCGCGTGGCGAAAGCTCGACACGGCCCGGCGCAGCGGGTCGCGCACGACCTTGAGCACCTGCACCTGCGCCGGCCCCACCGTGGCACGGGCGGCCAGGTAGTCCTCCCGCTGGTAGAAGCGGCGCAGCCGGTACTGATGGGGCCACTCGTCGTAGGACCGGGCCTCGTCATACAGACCCAGCACATGGAAGAACCAGATCAACACGCTGGAACTGGCCGACTTGGGCGAGAACAGCACCACGAAGCGGCCCTGCGGGTCCGGCAGCGGCGGCTCGGCCTGGCACAGGGCGTCGCGCCAGCGCCGCGCCGTGTCCTCCTGCAGCGCGGGCGTCTCGTCGGGCACGAACATCATGCGCCGCCTGGGCCTGCCGCCGGCCTCGCCCTCCGGCGGCGGTGGACGGTGGCGGAAGACCCCGAGCCCGGGCAGGTGCTGCGGCTTGCCGGGTGCGGTCTGCTCGGCGGCATTGCGCACCGCCTGGAGCACCGCCCGCACCAACTGCTCCTGCCGCGGACTGGGCGGCATGTCCAGCACCGAGGGGTCCAGGATGCGCAGCTGCTGCAGCAAACGATCGAAGTCCATGGCCGCCAGCTTAGTCGAAGCCGCAGACGCCGAGACCGTACTTAGGCTCAGGGCCGCTCGCCGCGTGCGAGTCGGGCCTCGATCTCGTCCAGCACCGGCAGCAGATCGGCCACGCTGTCGACCACGTAATGGGCGCCCTCGCCCTTGAGCTGCGCCGTGGCTTGCTCGCGCAGCGCCTGCTGCTCCGGCGCGGGCAGGGCCGCCCATTCCGCGCGCGACAGGCCCACCGCATTGCCGCTGACGGCCACACCCACTGCCCAGCAGCCGGCGTTCAGGCCCTCGGCCAGGCCCACCCCGGTGTCGTCCACCTTGACCACCGCGTGCGGCGGCCAGACACCCAGGTCGGCGAAGCAGCGGTACATCATCAGCGGCGTGGGCCGGCCGGCGGCCAGGTCGCCGGCACAGACCAGGTTGTCCGGCGTGTAGCCGGCGGCGCTGGCCAGGCGGGTCACCACCTCCATGATGGGCCGGTTGTAGCCGGTGGTGGAGCCGATCTTCAGGCCCCGGGCCCGCAGGGCGGCCACCGTCTCCAGGGCGCCGGGGATGAAGTCGGCGAAGTCCGGGATGACGGCCGCATTCATCGGCGTGAAAACCTCGTAGAGCCGGTCCACATCGGCATCGCTCAGCGGCCGGCCGTAGCGGGCCTGCCACTGGGCGGCCACCGAGGGCAGGTCGCCCAGGGTGCGGATGTGGTCCCACTTGGCCATGCCCATGGGGCCGCGGGCCTCGGCAATGGTCAGCGTGATGCCGAACTGCGCGAACAGGCGCACGAAGGCGCCCATGGGGGCACGGGAGCCGAAATCGAGGATGGTGCCGGCCCAGTCGAAGACCACGGCGCTCAGGGTGTTGGCAGGGGTGTGCATGGTGTGTTCCTGGTGTTCTTCAAGGGGCGTGGGCATCCCGCGCCAGGGTCAGCACCGGCCAGCCGCGCTGACGTGCCTCGTGGGCCAGACGCGGGTCCGGGTCCACCGCCACCGGGTGGCCCACGGCCAGCAGCAGCGGCAGGTCGTTGATCGAATCGCTGTAGAACCAGGCCCGGGCCAGGGCCACCTCCGCGGCCAGCCCCTGTCCGGCCAGCCAGGCCTGCAGCCGGGCGACCTTGCCCTCGCGCATGTTGGGCATGCCACGCAACTCGCCGGTGAAGCGGCCCGCCTCGTCCACCGCCAGCTCGGTGGCCAGCAGCTCGGCAAAGCCCAGCTCGGCCGCGCTGGGCGCAGCCAGCACCCGGTTGGTGGCGCTGGTCAGCAGCAGGCGGTGACCCTGCGCCCGGTGCTGCTGCACCAGGGCCTGGGCCGCCGCCGGGATGCGCGGGCGCAGCACCTCGGCCAGGAAGTCCTGCAGCAGCGGCGCCCAGTCGGCCGGCGCACGGCCGGCCAGCGTGCCAGCGTAGAAGCGGCAGAAGGCCTCCACCCCCACGGTGCCGGCCCGGTAGCCGGCGGCCAGCGCAGCGTTGCGCTCGGCGAAGTCCGGCCCCAGCAGGCCGCGGGCCACCAGGAAGTCGCACCACAGCGTGTCGCTGTCGCCCGTCAGCAGGGTGTGGTCCAGGTCGAACAGGGCCAGGGTGTCGCCCATGCTGTCAGTCCGCCCGCGACAGGCCCATGCCGGCCAGGGTGTGGGCCACCGCGTCCACAGCCTGCTGCATCTCCTTGGGGCCGATGGCCCCGATGCAGCCGACGCGGAAGGTCTCGACCTCGGTCAGCTTGCCTGGGTAGAGCATGAAGCCATGGGCCTTGGCCCCGGCGTAGAAGGCCTTGAAGTCGTAGCGCGCATCGGCCGGCGCCAGGAAGGTGACGATGATGGGCGAGAGGTACTCGGGCGCCAGGAAGGTGCCGAAGCCCAGGGCCGCCATGCCGGCCACCAGGGTGTCGAAGTTGGCGGTGTAGCGGGCCAGACGGGCCGGCTGGCCGCCCTCTTCCTCGTACTGGTCCAGCGCGCAGGCCAGCGCGGCCACCACATGGGTGGGCGGGGTGAAGCGCCACTGGCCGGTGCGTTCCATGTAGTGGTGCTGGTCGTGCAGGTCCATGGCCAGCGAGTGGCTGCGGCCGGCGCAGCCGTCCAGGATGGACCGGCGCAGGAACACGAAGCCCATGCCGGGCACGCCTTCCAGGCACTTGCCGCTGGCAGCCACCAGGGCGTCGAAGCGCACCGTGCGGGCATCGATGGGCAAGGCGGCGAAGGAGCTCATCGCATCGACAATCAGCCCGCGGCCGGCGGCCTCGCAGATGGCGGCCACCTCGGCCAGCGGGTTGACCACGCCGGTGCCGGTCTCGCAGTGGATCAGGCCGACATGGGTGATGCTGGGGTCCTCGGCCAGGCGCTGGGCCA
Organism: Ideonella dechloratans; assembly: GCF_021049305.1. GTDB lineage: Bacteria > Pseudomonadota > Gammaproteobacteria > Burkholderiales > Burkholderiaceae_C > Ideonella > Ideonella dechloratans. Next base: position 500,231 of record NZ_CP088081.1, on the reverse strand, counting down.
GCAGGGCCGGATCCACCGGCCCGTCCTCGGCAAAGGACAGCACCGTGGTGCGCCGGCCCATGAGGGTGGCCAGCTTGGCCATGCGCTTGCAGTAGGCGCCGTTGTCCAGCACCAGCAGGTGGCCGTCACGTGGCACCACGGTGGCCACCGCGGCCTCCACGCTGAAGGTGCCACTGCCCTGCAGGGGCACGACGACATGGCTGTCACCGGCGTGCAGGATGTCCAGCAGGCCGCGGCGCACCCGGGCGGTCAGGGCGTTGAAGTCGGCGTCCCAGGAGCCCCAGTCCTTGAGCATGGCCAGCTTGGTGCGCAGGCTGGTGGTCAGCGGGCCGGGGGTGAGCAGGATGTTGTCGCGGTCCATGGTGAGCGGCGGATGCGGAAGAGACAAGGGGAGCGCGGCGTCAGCGCGCCGGCTGGCGCCAGGCCTGGGTGCGGCGCTGGGCCCAGGCGCCCAGCGCCAGGTAGAGCCCGTTGACGGTGAGAGAGGTGGCCATGATCAGCACCGCCATCGCGGCGGCCGGGCCGATGTCGCCGGCCTCGTCCAGGTTCAGGATGGCCACCGAGGCCAGCTTGGTGTCCGGCGTGTAGAGGAAGACCACGGCCGAGATCGTCGTCATCGCGTTGACGAAGAAGTAGCGCGAGACATCGATCAGCGCCGGCAGGCAGATGGGCAGCGTGACCCGCCGCAGCGTGGTGGTGAAGGGCACCTTGAGCGAGGCCGACACGGCCTCGAACTCCGGATCCAGCGCCTTCAGCGCGGTCACCAGCGTCAGGTGGCCGGTGGTGTAGAAGTGCACCACGGTGCACAGCACCAGCAGGGCCCCGGTCTGGTAGAGGCCGTGCAGCGGGTTGGCCGGCGCATTGAAGAAGAAGATGGAGCCCAGACCCAGCACCAGCCCGGGCACGGCCATGGGCAGCATGGCCATCAGGCGCAGCAGGGGGCGCAGCGCCGCCCAGCCCCGGGTCTTCTCCAGCAGGTAGGCGCCCAGGAACACCACCACCGGCCCGATCAGCGCGGTGGCGGCGGCCAGCTTCAGGCTGTTGAGCAGCGCGTCGCCCAGCTCGGCGTCCACCAGGCCCATGGTGTAGTGGTCCAGGCTGAGCGTGAGGTTGTAGGGCCAGAAGGCCACGAAGGAGGCGAAGACCGCCATGCCGGCCATGGCCAGCATCAAGAGGGCGATGAGGCTGCAGTAGGCGGTCATCAGCAGGTCGAAGCCGGCCGAGCGGCGGGGCACCAGCGGCACCGCGCGGGCGCCGACCTGGGCGGTCTGGCGGCGCTGCACCCAGTGGTCCACGCCGAAGGTGAGCAGGGCCGGGGCCAGCAGCAGCAGGGCCACCACCGCGCCGCGCTGGAAGTCCTGCTGGCCGATGACCAGCTTGAACACGTCGGTGGCCAGCACGTTGAAATCGCCCCCCACCACCTTGGGCACGCCGAAGTCGGTGACGACCAGGGTGAAGGTGACCAGCGCGGCCGAGATGAGGCCGTACTTGGCCCCCGGCAGTGTGATGGTGAAGAAGACCCGCCAGCGCGAGGTGCCCAGGGCAGCGGCGGCCTCGTACAGGCGCGCGTCGGCCAGGGCCAGCGCGGTCACCAGGATCATCAGCGTGTGCGGGAAGACGGCGAAACACTCGGCCAGCACGATGCCCGGCGCGCCGTAGATGCCGTCGAAGCCCAGGGCGAGCCAGACGTCCTTGGCCAGGCCCTGGTTGCCGAACCAGTAGATCAGCGAAATGGCCGACAGCAGCGAGGGCGCCAGCAACGGCACCAGACTGAGCGTGCGGAACAGGCCCTTGGCCGGCATGGCACTGCGGGTGAGCGCATAGGCGAAGGTGAAGGCCAGGGGCAGCACGATCAGCGTGATCAGCACCGACACCCAGAGGCTGTGCCACAGGCTGTCCAGCAGGGCCGGCGAGCCCAGGTAGGCCACGAAGTGCTGCCAGGCGCTCTGACGCTGACCGTCCACCACGCCGGGTGCGAAGGCCTGGCCCAGCAGTGCCAGCAGCGGCCCCACCAGGCCCACGCCGAGCAGGGCGGCCAGGGCCAGCAGGCCGCCACGGGCCAGCCAGTCCGTCCAGTGCAGGCGCAGGGTGGGGGCGGCGGGCAGCACCACGGCGCCGGCCTCGGCAGACAGGGAACGTGCGCTCATGCGGTCGCCGGGAACACGCGCAGGCGGTCGCTGCGCAGGGCAAAGCGCAGCGTGCCGCCTTCGCGCACCTGGTACTCGTCCATCTGGTTGAGCGAGAACTGCAGCTGCAGCGGCGTGGGCAGGCCGGGCAGGTCCACCTCGGCCAGGCAGTTGCCGCCCAGGAACTCCACCTGGCGCACCCGGCCTTCGCAGGCCTCGGGGTGGTCGGCCACCAGGCCGTCGAGCACCCGGTCCTCGGGCCGCAGGTAGAGCCAGACCGAGGCGCCGCTGCGGAAGTCGGCGCCCTGCCCCGGCGGACACTGCCAGCGGAAATCGCCGCTGCGGAACCAGCGCTCGCCTTCGGCGATGGCCGGCAGGCGGTTGACCTTGCCGACGAAGTCGGCCACGAAGGCCGAGGCCGGCTCGCGGTAGATCTGCATCGGCGTGCCGACCTGCTCGATGCGGCCCTGGTTCATCACCACGATGCGGTCGGCCACCGACAGGGCCTCCTCCTGGTCGTGCGTGACCATGATGGTGGTCACGCCCAGGCGGCGCTGCAGCGCGCGCAGCTCCTCGCGCAGGCGCACCCGCACGATGGCATCCAGCGCGGACAGTGGCTCGTCCAGAAGCAGCAGGCCCGGCGAGGTGGCCAGGGCACGGGCCAGCGCCACCCGCTGCTGCTGGCCGCCGGACATCTGGGCCGGGTACTTGGACCCGCTGCCGGGCAGGCCCACCAGCGCCAGCAGCTCCGCCACGCGGGCGTCGATGCGCTCGCGCGGCTGGCGCCGGTTGACCAGACCGTAGGCCACGTTGTCGGCCACGCTCAGGTTGGGGAACAGGGCGTAGGACTGGAAGACGATGCCGTAGTCGCGCTGGGCCGGCGGCAGGCGGGAGATGTCCCGCCCGTCCTGCACCAGCGTGCCCCGGCTGTGGGGCTCCAGCCCCGCCACGATGCGCAGCAAGGTGGTCTTGCCGCAACCCGACGGCCCCAGAAAGCAGACGAACTCGCCCCGCTGGATGGACAGGTCGATGTCCTCCAGCGCGGTGAAACCGCCGAATTGCTTGCCGATTCCCTGAAGGGTCAGGTAGGCCGAAGAGGGCGTCATGGAACTCACCTGGCTGGCCGCGGGATCACTTCTTCTTTTCGCTCTTGCCGTCGTAGCGCTGGGTCCACTCGGCCAGCACGCGGGCGCGGTTGGCGGCGGACTCGTTGAAGTCCAGCTTCACCAGGCGCTGCTCATAGTCGTCGGGGATGCCCTTGAGCTTGGGCGCCACGCCCGGCTGCGCGGTGATGGCGAAGTTCTTGCCATATAGGAACATCGCATCCTTGCTCGAGGCCCAGTCGGCCAGCTTCTTGGCCGCGGCCAGGTGCTTGGTGCCCTTGTGGATGGCGAAGGCCTCCAGGTCCCAGCCCAGGCCTTCCTTCGGGAAGATCAGCTCGATGGGGGCGCCCTTGGCCTTGTTGCTGTAGCCGCGGTACTCGAAGGAGATGCCGGCCACGTACTCGCCCGAGGCGGCCATGTTGCAGGGCTTGGAGCCGGAGTGGGTGTACTGGGCGATGTTCTCGTGCAGCGCGTCCATGTACTTCCAGCCGCCGCCCTTGCCGTTGTCGTCGCCCCAGAGCTTGAGCCAGGCGTTGACGTCGAAGTAGCCGGTGCCCGAGGAGGCCGGGTTGGGCATGACGATCTGGCCTTTGTAGATGGGCTTGGTCAGGTCCTTCCAGCTGGTGGGCGCCGGGATGCCGCGCTTCTTGGCCTCGACGGTGTTGAAGCAGATGGTGGCGCCGAAGACATCCATGCCGAACCAGGCCGGCGGCGTCTTCTTGTCACGGTACTGCGACATGATGGCGTCGAGGTTGAGCGGGGCGTAGGGCTCCAGCATGCCGTTGATGTCCAGCAGCGCCAGGCTGGAGGCGGCCACGCCCCAGACCACGTCGGCCTGGGGGTTGGCCTTCTCGGCCAGCAGCTTGGCGGTGATCACGCCGGTGGAGTCGCGCACCCACTTGATCTCGATGTCGGGATTGGCTTCGTTGAAAGCCGCCTGGTAGGCTTTGAGCTGGTCGGTTTCCAGCGCGGTGTAGACGGTGAGCGTGGTCTTCTCGGCCAGCGCGCCGGCGGAGAGCGCCGCGCCCATCAGGCCGGCCAGGATCGACTTCCAGAATTTCATCGCAATCTCCAGGGGGTGAATGACCACGGACGTGTGGCCGGCGGACATGACAGGCGCGTGACGGCACCTGAGCAAGTTCGGGACCAGTTCATTCTGGAGACCGTTGATTGCAGATTGTTGACAATCTGTCATCGAGGCTCGTCTACACTTTGCCCACCATGAGCGCGAAGCCTCCCGCCCCACCGACCATCGCACAGCTTCAGTGCAACTCGCTGGCCAACCTGGTGCAGGCCGCCATCGAGCGCAAGATCCTCGAAGGCACGCTGCAGGCCGGCGACAAGCTGACCGAGGCAGCGCTGGCCGACGAGTTGGGCGTTTCGCGCGGCCCGGTGCGCGAGGCCTTTCGCATGCTGGAGGAAGCCGGCCTGGTGCGCACCGAGAAGAACCGCGGCGTCTTCGTGCGCGAGATCCCGGTGGAAGAGGCGCTGGAGATCTTCGAGGTGCGGGCCCTGATGGACGCCCACGTGGGCCGCAAGCTGGCGCAGACCCTGGCCGTGGCGCAGGTGCGCGAGTTGCGCCGCAGCGTGGAGACCATGGAGGCCGCCGCCAAGGCCCACGATGCGCCGGCCTTCCACGAGGCCAACCTGGCCTTCCACGACCTGATGCTGACCCTGGCCGGCAATGCCAAGCTCACCGCCGTCTACCGCAAGCTGACCAAGGAGCTGATGCTGTTCCGGCGCCAGAACCTCACCCCGGAGAGCATGGCCGTCTATGCCAAGGAGCACCGGCAGATCGTCAAGGCCATCGCCGCGGGCGACGTGGAGGCCGCCGGCCGCGCCATGTTCGACCATGTGATGGCCAGCCGCGAGCGCACCCGCATCAAGCACGGCCTGCCGGCCCAAGGCGGCGAGGCCCCGCTGCCCGCAGTCTCCGCCGCCCCCACCCGATCCTCCCGTCCCCGCAGCGCCGCACGCCGCGGCGCCTGAACCCGGAACACCGCCCATGGCCCTCAGCCTTGCCGACATCGAATGGCTTCTGGTGCACAAGGGCGATGCCCAGTACAGCGGCGAGCCCGTGACCCAGCGCGAACACGCGCTGCAGTCGGCCTGGCTGGCCGAGCAGGCCGGCGCGGACGACGAACTGATCACCGCCGCCCTGCTGCACGACCTGGGCCATCTGCTCAACGACCAGGGCGAGACCCCGACGCTGCGCGGCATCGACGACCTGCACCAGTTCGTCGCCCTGCCCTTTCTGCGCGGGGTGTTCCCCGACCGGGTGCTGGACGCGATCTCGCTGCACGTGGACGCCAAGCGCTGCCTGTGCGCCACCCGGCCGGGCTACCTGGAGGCCCTGTCGGCCGACTCGCAGCGCAGCCTGGCGCTGCAGGGCGGCGTGTTCGATGCGGCGCAGGCCCAGGCCTTCCAGGCCCGGCCCCATGCTGAGGACGCGCTGCGCCTGCGCCTGTGGGACGACCAAGCCAAGCAGGTCGGCCTGACCACGCCGCCCCTGGCCCATTACCTGGCCATCGCGCGCCGCTGCAGCCTGACCCCATGAGCCTCGACATCAGCGGTGGGGTGCTGCTGGCCGTGCTGCTGGGCGCGGCCCTGCACGCCAGCTGGAATGCCCTGATCAAGTCCTCGCAGGACAAGGCCCTGGACACCGCCCTGATCCACGGCCTGGGCACGGTGACGGCGCTGCCGCTGCTGGCCGTGTTCGGCCCGCCGCCGGCCGCCGCCTGGCCCTATGTGCTGGGCTCCACGCTGATCCACATCGGCTACTACACCTCGCTGGCCGGGGCCTACCGGCATGGCGACCTGGGCCTGACCTACCCGCTGATGCGCGGCAGCGCGCCGCTGCTGGTGGCGCTGGCCAGCCATGCCCTGATCGGCGAGGGCCTGTCGCCGCTGGCCTGGCTGGGGGTGCTCGCCCTGTGCGCCGGCGTGCTGACCCTGGGCCTGTCGCGCGGCGCCCTGCGCGGTCAGGGTGACGAGGCCAGCCGGCGCACCGCGCTGCGCTACGCCCTGACCAATGCGCTGTTCATCGCCGCCTACACGCTGGTGGACGGCATCGGGGTGCGGGTGAGCGGCAACGCGCCGGCCTATGTCTCGGCCCTCTTCCTCTTCGACGGCCTGCCCTACCTGAGCCTGGTGCTGTGGCAGCGCCGCGCCGACCTGGCCCCGGTGCGGGCCTATGCGGCCCGGCGCTGGCCGGTGGCGCTGCTGGGCACCACCGCCTCGCTGGGCAGCTACGGCATCGCGCTGTGGGCCATGACCCATGCGCCGGTGGCCATGGTGGCAGCGCTGCGCGAGACCTCGGTGCTGTTCGCCGCCCTGCTGGGCACCTGGCTGCTGCGCGAGCCCTTCGGCTGGCAGCGGGCCATGGGCACCGGGGTCATCGTCGGCGGGGTCGTGCTGCTGCGCCTGGGCTGAAGGACCCGGACCGAGGCGCCCGGGCCGCTCAGGCGGCGTGGCCCACGCGGTCGGCCGACTCGTCCCGGGCCTCGTCGTCCAGGTGGTGCACGTCGGCCCAGCCCACCAGGGTGAAGCCCTCGCCGGTCCACAGCAGGCGGTTCACGCCGGTGTTGGGCAGTTCCCAGGTGCGGGGCGCGTTCAGCGCGATGCGCGAGGCGGCGCGGTACAGGCAGTCCAGCACACCGCCGTGGGCCACCAGCACCAGGGTCTGGCCGGCATGGGCCCGGGCCAGACGGCTGGCAGTGGCCACCACGCGGTCGAAGAACTGCTGCAGGGTTTCGCCGCCCTCGGGGCCGAAATCGGGTTCGCGGCGGCGCCAGCGCTCGCTCTGCGCGGGCCAGCCGGCCTCGACCTCCTGGTAGGTGTGGCCCTGCCAGATGCCGAAATGCCGTTCGCGCAGGCCGGCGTCCAGCTGCAGCGGCAGGCCGGTGGCGGCGGCCACCGCCTCGGCCGTCTGCCGGGCCCGCGAGAGGTCGCTGCTGACCAGCACCTGCGGGGCATCGTGCTGCAGGGCCCGGCCCACGCGGCGGGCCTGCTCCTGGCCGCGGGTGTTCAGCGGCACGTCCATCTGCCCCTGCAGCCGGGTGCCGACGTTCCATTCGGTCTCGCCGTGGCGGATGGCGATCAGCCGGGTGGTCTCGGGCATGCTCACCGCTCAGACTCCCCAGACGATGGGCTCGTCGGCCGCCTGGCAGGTGCGCAGCATCTGGATCAGGGGCCAGACCCGCTGGCGCAGCGAGACGGCCTCGGCCGGCCGGTGGGCCTCGCCGCCTTCCTCCTCGACGGGGGTCTGCTGGCGCGCGGCCTCGTCGGCGGCCACCGCTTCGCTCAGGCGCTCGATGGCCTGGGCCATGTCGGCGACTTCGATGATGCCCTTGGACGCGGGTTCACGGCCCAGCAGCGCCAGCACACGGTCGCCGGTGGGGGTGAGCATGATCAGGTCGGCAGCGGCCTGGCTGCGGAATTTGTACATGGCGGACAGTCCTGGCTGGCGCGCGCCCGCAAGACCGGGCGGCTCAACCGCGATTGTGCCCACCCCGCCGGCCTGGCGCCGCTCAGCGTCCGTCCGTGCCTGTCAGCGCCGCCGCCTGGCTGGCCTGGCGGGCCAGCACCCGCTCGCAGGCCCGGGGGTCCAGCGCGGCCGAACCCAGCAAGCCCTGCCAGCCCTGGCAACCCAGGGTGTCGGTGACGAAGCGGCGCTGCGCCTCGTGTTCCACCCCTTCGGCCAGCACCTGCAGACCCATGGCGCGGGCCACCTGGGTCAGCCCCCGCACCAGATCGGCCTCGGCCCCATGGTCGGGCACGGCCCGCAGCAGGCGGCGGTCGATCTTGACCGCGGTGAAGGGCACGCGCCGCAGCCAGCCCAGGGCGCAGTCGTCCAGCCCCCAGTCGTCCAGCACCAGACGCACCCCCAGCCGGTGCAGGGCGTCCAGGTTGCTCAGGGCCGCCTCCGGGTCGCGCCGCAAGGCGGCCTCGGTGATGTCGAGTTCGAGCTGGCGCGCCGGCCAGCCGGCATGGGCCAGCACGGCCGCCACCCGGCGAGCGCAGGCCGGTTCGGCCAGGGTCTCGCCGCTGACGTTGACGGTGAGCGCCTGGTGCCAGCCCTTGCGCTCCCAGGCCACGGCCTGCTGCACGGCCTGCTCCAGCGCCCAGTCGTCCAGGGCGCGCATCAGGCCGGCGCGCTCGGCCAGGGGCATGAAGCGCGGGGGCAGCATCAGCCCTTCCTGCGGATCCTGCCAGCGCAGCAGGGCCTCCATGGCCTGGATCTCGCCGGTGGCGCTGGCAAAGCGCGCCTGGAACTGCAGGCGGAAGGCCGCGCTGGACAGGCCCTCGCGGACGGCCTGCTCCAGCCGCTGCTGACGCCGGCCCTCATGCACCTGTTCCGTGCTGCCGCGGTGCAGTTCCCAGCCGGCCACACCGGCGCCGCGGGCCCGCTGCAGGGCCTTTTCGGCATGCTGCAGCAGTTCCTCGCCGCACCAGCCGGCCTGCGGATAGACCGCCCCGCCCACATGCACCTTGAGCCCCGCGGTGGCCAGCAGCGCCGGCCCCGGCCGGGTGGCCAGTTGCACCAGGCGGCGGGCCAGGGCCTCGGCGGCCGACTCGCCGGCCGGCCGCAACAGCACCGCAAAGCGCGATGCGCCCAGCCGGCCGATCTGGGCCGGCTCGCGCACCGTGGCGCGCAGGGCCTCCACCAGTTCGTCCATGCCGCGGGCCCGGGCCGAGCCCTCGGCCGCGAACAGGGCGTGGCGGTCGAATTCCACCACCAGCACCGCCAGCGGCTGGCCGTCGTCCCGGGCCTGCAGCACCGCCTCGTCCAGCGCTTCCAGGAAGCGGTGCCGGTTGGGCCAGCCGGTGCTGCCATCCAGACCACTGGCTCCCGCAGACGCCGGGGCCGTGGCCCGGCTGCGGGCCAGTTCACGGAAGGAGTAGACCCGGCCGATCGGCCGGCCCTGGCTCCACTGCGGCTGGGTGTAGCGCTCCAGCAGACGGCCGTTGAGCAGGGCCACCGTGTCGGTGCCGCTGACCAGCAGCTGGGCATTGATCTCGTCCACCCGCTGCTGGTAGGCGTCCGGCTGCAGCACCGAGCGGCGCATCCAGTCCAGCACCGTGGCATCGGCCGGCTCGGCCAGGGCTGCTTCGGGCAGGTCCCAGAGCTGGGCAAAGCGGCGGTTGAAGGCGCGGATGCGGCCGGCGGTGTCCAGCACCAGGATGCCGTCGGCCGTGGATTCCAGCGTGGCGCGCAGCTCGGCCAGCAGGGTCTCGCGCTCGCTGGCGGCGCGGGCCTCGTGGCTGCGGTCCTGCAGGGTGACCAGATAGGCGCGCGCCGGCTCGCCCAGCGGCACGATGCGGCGGTGCACCTGGGCCAGGCCCTGCGGACGCGACACCTCGGTGTCCGAGGCCAGCTGTCCGGGCTGACCCGCCCGCAGTTCGGCCCAGAACACCTGGTCCTCCAGGCCCGGCAGCAGGGCCTCGGCCGGCTGGCCCAGGCACCTTTCCGGCCCCAGACCCAGCCAGGCCAGGGCTGGCCGGTTGACCAGACGGACGGTCCAGTCCCCGGCGTCGACCAGCCAGGCCGGCCCCTCCAGGCCTTCCAGCCACTGGTCGGCGCCCAGCAACAGCGCGGGGACCGCCAGCAGACCGGCTTCGTGCGGGATCACACCAGGGCCGGTGCGTCCGCTGCCGCGGTCACCGGTTCCACATCGAAGAAATAGGCCACCCGCAGGCGCGGCGCCAGGCATTCGGCCGCCGCCGCCGGCAGCTGATCGGCCCGCAGGCTGCGGCGGATGCCCAGGTCCGGCGTCTGCTCCAGATCCAGGTGCAGCGCGCGGCTGCTGGAGCGGCTGGGGTCGTAGACCTGCACCCGCGGCTTGAGCGGCCGCGCGGCATTGATGGACATGACCGTGGCATAGCGGTCGTCGCTGAGCTGCACCACCGAGCCCGGCGGGTAGATGCCCATCAGGCGGATGAAGCCACTCAGGATGGTCACGTCGAACTTGTTGCGCGACTGGGCGAACATGCGCGAGAGCGCCTCGTGCGGCGTCAGCGACTGCGAAGGCATGGCCGCGTTGCACAGGTTGTCGTAGAGGTTGACCATGGCCACCACCCGCGCCAGCACCGACTGGCTCTCCAGCTTGGAGGCGCGCGGGAAACCGGTGCCATCGGCGAATTCATGGTGCTGGGCGAGCACCAGCAGGGCCGCGGGCTTGAGCCCCATGCGCTGCCCCTGGACGACCCCCTGGGCCACATGGTCGCGGTACAGCGCGTGCTCGGCGGTGCTGAAGTCGTCCCGCGGCAGACGCACCCGCTCGGGCAGGGCCAGCTTGCCGATGTCGTGCAGCAGGGCGCCGGTGCCCAGGTCGAGCAGATCGGCCTCGGCCATCTGCAGCGAACGCGCCAGCAGCAGCGAGATCACCGTGACATTCATCGCGTGGGCGGTGGCGCGGTCGCTCAACGGCTCGCCCAGCAGGCGCACGCACAGGTCGCCCTCGACCAGCATCTTGTCCAGCATGGCGCGGGAGAGCTGTTCGGCGGCCTCGCGGGCCTGTTGCGGCTCGGCCCCCATGCGGTCGGTGATCTTGCGCAGATCGCGGCAGGCTTCCATGTACTGGCGCTCGCACAGGCGCAGCGCGGACTGCTGCTGCTCGATCCAGGCCGCCTCGGCCCGACGTGCCGCCTCGGCCGGGTCCACGGATCGCTCGGCCGGCGCGGCCGGCTGGGCCGACGCCGCGTCCGTCGGCTCGACCACGACCGGCTCGGGGTCGCTGCGCTCGGGACTCCAGCGCAGCTGCTTCATGCCCAAGCCGCGGATGACCTCGATCTGCTCCAGTGAGCTGATCTTGAAGCTCGACAGCGGGAAGGGATGGGACATCCAGCCCACATCCAGGTGGACGAACATGCCCACCTTCAAATCCTCGACCGCCACCATCGCCGTTGCTGACATTTCTTTGCCTCCCAGGAGGTTTCGCCTCACCGGCGACCTCGTCAGGATCTGTTTCGGCCGCCAGAGGGGGAAACTTGAGCCGGTCCGCACGCCTCCGCCCCAACCCCTTGCGGACCGGATCGGAGCGTACTCCCTAAAATGCCGGGATGAGCACCCCTGCACCGCTTCACTACACGCGCGGCGCCGCCCTGCCGGCCCTGCTGCGCCAACGCATCGTCATCATCGACGGGGCGATGGGCACCATGATCCAGCGTTACAAGCTGCAGGAGGCCGATTTCCGCAACGCCGCCCTGAAGGACCACCCCAAGGACCTCAAGGGCAACAACGACCTGCTGGTGCTGACCCGCCCGGACGTGATCCGCGAGATCCACGAGCAGTACCTGGCCGCCGGGGCGGACATCATCGAGACCAACACCTTCGGCGCCACCTCGGTGGCCCAGGCCGACTATGACCTGGCCCCGCTGGCCCGGGAGATGAACCTGGCGGCCGCCCGCATCGCCCGCGAAGCCGCCGACAAGTTCAGCACCCCGGCGCAGCCGCGTTTCGTGGCCGGCGCCCTGGGCCCCACCCCGCGCACCGCCAGCATCAGCCCGGACGTGAACGATCCGGGCGCGCGCAACATCAGCTTCGACGAACTGCGCGACGCCTATGCCGAGCAGGCCCAGGCCCTGCTGGACGGCGGGGTGGATCTGTTCCTAGTGGAAACCATCTTCGACACCCTGAACGCCAAGGCCGCCATCTTCGCGCTGGACGAGGTGATGGAGCGCAGCGGCGAACGCCTGCCGGTGATCATCTCCGGCACGGTGACGGATGCGTCAGGTCGCATCCTGTCCGGTCAGACGGTGGCGGCCTTCTGGCACTCGGTGCGCCACGCCAAGCCCATCGCCGTAGGCCTGAACTGCGCCCTGGGCGCCGCGCTGATGCGGCCCTACATCGAGGAGCTGGGGCGCATCGCCTCGGACACCTGCATCAGCTGCTACCCCAACGCCGGCCTGCCCAACCCGATGAGCGAGACCGGTTTCGACGAGACGCCGGAGATCACCGGCGGGCTCATGGCCGATTTCGCCAAGGCGGGCTTCCTGAACATCGTGGGTGGGTGCTGCGGCACGACGCCCGACCACATCGCCGCCATCGCGCAGAAGGTGCGGCCTTACCGGCCGCGCCACCCTCAGGATCCGCTGTTCGGCCAGCTGCTGGCCGGCTGATCCGCGCGCTCGGCGGTGGCTTCCGCCTGCCCCCGCTGCACCGAGCCGCCGATCACGCACTGCAGCTGGCGCCCCAACTCGTCGATCTCGTCCTGCATGGCGCGCATCAACTGCTGGTAGAGCCGCTGCTGGCGGTTGGCCTCGCGCAAGCGCTCGGCCAGGCGTTCGCCGATGCTGGCCAACAGGCGGGCAACCACCACGGGCTCGTCGTCCATCAGCCGCCGCAGGTCGCGCCGCGTCAAGCTGGCGCAGACGACGGTGGACTGCGCCACGCAGGTGGCCACCCGGGGGGCCCCGTCGAGCAGGGCCATCTCGCCGATCAGCCCGCCCTCGCCCAGCACGGTGACCACCACCGGCTGCTCCCGGCTCATCACCGAGGTCTCCACGCTCACATCGCCGTGCAGCACCAGCAGCATGTGGGCGTTCTCGCCCTGCTCGCCCTCCTGCAACAGCACGTCCCCGTCCTCGAAGCGGCAGGGCCGCATGTAGGACACGATGCAGCGCGCATCGGACTTGCGCAGATCGGACAACACCGAGGGCCGGCAGAGCAGCTCGGCAGCCTGGATCATCCAGGGCTCATCGGCGGACAGGAATTGGAAGGCCATGGAGGAACGGCAAACGATCGGAGAGAGCGTAAGGGAAGTTGCAGCCTAGCGCCACCAGCGCCCCGGAAGAACCTGCCTGCTTTCTTGCGCCTGGCATTCCGTGTGAAAAGAGGCTCCGATGTGACCCCATCCTCTCTTTTGAGGATGGCACATTGGCCACCCGGGCCCGACACCCGGTGCTGGGCCCCCGGGATCGCAGCCGGTAGAATCTCGCGTCTGCCAAGGAGCGTTGCAGCGCGAGCGTGAGACCCACGGCTTCGCGTCAGGCTTGGTGAAGAATTCAACGACGCTCACCCCTGTGCCGTGGGTGAGTTGCGTCTGCCGCCGCCCCGCCAGGGTGTTGTCCGCGCCTTTCTTCTGCCGCTGCCGCCATGTCTGCCGACCTCCTCGCCCCCCCGCCCATGCGCCTGTCCGGTCTGGAACCGGTCTCCATCGACGCGCAGAGCCTGTTCGTCAACATCGGCGAGCGCACCAACGTCACCGGCTCCAAGGTCTTCGCCCGCATGATCCTGGCCGGCGAGTACGAGAAGGCCCTGGCGGTGGCCCGCCAGCAGGTGGAGAACGGCGCCCAGATCATCGACGTCAACATGGACGAGGCGATGCTGGACAGCCAGGCGGCGATGGTCCGCTTCCTGAACCTGATCGCCGGCGAGCCCGAGATCGCCCGCGTGCCCATCATGATCGACAGCTCCAAGTGGAGCGTGATCGAGGCCGGCCTGAAGTGCATCCAGGGCAAGGGCATCGTCAACTCGATCAGCCTGAAGGAAGGCGAGGCCGAGTTCATCCGCCAGGCCCGGCTGATCCGCCGCTACGGCGCCGCCACCGTGGTGATGGCCTTCGACGAGCAGGGCCAGGCCGACACCTACCAGCGCAAGATCGACATCTGCGCCCGGGCCTACCGCATCCTGGTCGAGCAGGTGGGCTTCCCGCCCGAGGACATCATCTTCGACCCCAACATCTTCGCGATCGCCACCGGCATCGAGGAGCATGACAACTACGCGGTGGACTTCATCGAGGCCACCCGCTGGATCAAGGCCCACCTGCCCGGCGCCAAGGTCTCGGGCGGCGTGTCCAACGTGAGCTTCAGCTTCCGCGGCAACGAGCCGGTGCGCGAGGCCATCCACACCGTGTTCCTGTACCACGCCATCCAGGCGGGCATGGACATGGGCATCGTCAACGCCGGGATGATCGGCGTCTACGACGACCTGGACCCGGTGCTGCGCGAGCGCGTGGAGGACGTGGTGCTCAACCGCACGCCGGTCCTGCAGCCCGGCGAGGCCGCCAAGTCCCCCACCGAACGCCTGCTGGAGATCGCCGAGCAGGTCAAGGGCGCCGCCAAAGACGACAGCGCCAAGCTGGCCTGGCGCGCAGCACCGGTCAACGAGCGCCTCTCGCATGCCCTGGTGCACGGCATCACCGACTTCATCGAGGCCGACACCGAGGAGGCCTGGCAGGCCATCCGTGCCTCCGGTGGCCGCCCGCTGCACGTCATCGAAGGCCCGCTGATGGCCGGCATGAACGTGGTGGGCGACCTGTTCGGCGCCGGCAAGATGTTCCTGCCCCAGGTGGTCAAGAGCGCCCGCGTGATGAAGCAGGCCGTGGCCCACCTGCTGCCCTACATCGAGGCTGAGAAGCAGGCCCTGGCCGACGCCGGCGGCGACGTGAAGCCCAAGGGCAAGATCGTCATCGCCACCGTCAAGGGCGATGTGCACGACATCGGCAAGAACATCGTCACGGTGGTCCTGCAGTGCAACAACTTCGAGGTCGTGAACATGGGGGTGATGGTCCCCTGCCAGGACATCCTGGCCAAGGCCAAGGCCGAAGGCGCGGACATCATCGGCCTGTCCGGCCTGATCACGCCCAGCCTGGAGGAGATGCAGCATGTGGCCGCCGAGATGGCGCGCGACCCCTGGTTCGCCGGGCGCAAGATGCCGCTGCTGATCGGCGGCGCCACCACCAGCCGGGTCCACACCGCCGTCAAGATCGCGCCGAACTACGATGGGCCGGTGGTCTACGTGCCCGACGCCTCGCGCGCGGTCGGCGTCTGCTCGGACCTGCTGAGCGACGAGCGCGCCGCGGCCTACATCGCCGAGCTGGAGGCCGACTACGAGCGGGTGCGCCTGCAGCACGCCAACAAGAAGCAGACCCCGCTGGTGACGCTGGCCCAGGCCCGCGCCAACAAGACACCGGTGGACTGGGCCCTGCTGCCGCCGGCGCCCAAGTTCCTGGGCCGGCGCGAATTCCGCCACTACGACCTGGCCGAGCTGGCCCAGTGCATCGACTGGGGCCCTTTCTTCCAGACCTGGGACCTGGCGGGGCCCTACCCCGCCATCCTGGACGACGCGGTGGTGGGCGACACCGCCCGCAAGGTCTTCGCCGATGGGCAGGCCATGCTCAAGCGCATCATCGACGGCCGCTGGCTGCAGGCCAACGGCGTGCTGGCCTTCTACCCGGCCAACACGGTGGACGACGACGTGATCGAGGTCTACCGCGACGAGAGCCGCCAGGAGGTGCTGATGCGCTGGGCGCCGCTGCGCCAGCAGCAGGAACGCCCGGTGATCGACGGCGTGCCGCGCCCCAACCGCTCACTGGCCGATTTCATCGCCCCCAAGGGCCAGGGCGCCGACCACATCGGCCTGTTCGCGGTGACGGCCGGCCTGGGCGCCGACAAGAAGGCCGCCGAATTCGAAGCGGCACACGACGACTACAACGCCATCCTGCTCAAGGCCCTGGCCGACCGCCTGGCCGAAGCCTTTGCCGAACGCCTGCACCAGCGCGTGCGCACCGAGCTCTGGGGCTATGCGCCGCAGGAGGCGCTGAGCAACCCCGAGCTGATCGCCGAAAAGTACCAGGGCATCCGTCCGGCGCCGGGCTACCCGGCCTGCCCCGACCATGGCGTGAAGTCCGACATGTTCCGGGTGCTGCAGGCCGAGGCCATCGGCATGGGCCTGACCGAGAGCATGGCGATGACGCCGGCGGCCAGCGTCAGCGGCTTCTACCTGGCCCACCCGCAGGCGAGCTACTTCAACGTGGGCGCGGTGGGCGAGGACCAGTTGGTGGCCTGGTCCACCGCGTTGGGCGTGGACGAAGCCAGCGCGCGGCGGCGCCTGTCGCCGGTGCTGAGCGCGGCCACGGCCGCCGGCAAGCCGGGCGCCTCGGCGTAGAAGCTGGCGTTGAGCTGGGTTTCGCGGATCACGTGTTCGCGGAACTTGCGGAACAGCGCTCGGTCCACCCGGCCCGGCTGACGCCAGAAGGCGGCCAGGGGCCCGGCGTGCACCATGCCCTTGACGGCATAGAAACAGTCACCCAGCGTCACCACCGGGGTGCCGTGGTAGAGCGACTGCAGGCCGGTCGTGCTGTTGATCGTCACCACGCCCCGGGCGTGCTGCAGCAGCGTGGGCAGGTGCTGGTCGTGGATGTAATGCACCCGTGAGGCCAGGCCGAGCCGCCGAGCCTGCTCGTCGATCAACTCCCGGTAATCGTTGTAGGGCCGGTCCAGCGGGTGGTGCTTGAACACCAGCAGCTTGTCCTGCGGCGCATGGCTGGCGAAGGACGCCATCACCTCGCCGATGAACTCCGCCACCGTGGCGAAGCGGGAGTGACGGGTGACCTGCGCATCGTTGTGAACCTGCAGCGGCACCAGGAAATAACGCTTGTGCTGCTCGGGTGCGGACAGAAAGTCCTGAACGTGCCGCTCGGCCCAGCGGTTGTGCCACTTTCGCCAGCCGCCCCGCAACCAGCGACAGCCTTCGCGCACCGGGTGCAGGCAGCGGTGATGCTCGTAATGGGGGAAACGCCTGCGCGCGCGCCACATCTCCCAGCCGTAGCGCATGGCCAGCTCGGCCACGCCGCGGAAGCTCTGTCCGGTGGGCCTGGGCGCGGGCTGGGGTTCGGGGCTGAGCGCCGCGTAGAACTCCGTCTGGCGGGGCAGGCCGGATTCGGCATTCACGCCGCCGATTTCCAGGGTGACGTAATCGGGCCGCATGTAGCCCTCTTCGAACACGAACACCCGCAACCCCAGTTGGGTGCCGACCGTCATCGCCATCTCGTGCATGCGACGCGACTGGCCGAACAGCACGATGGCGTCGATGGCCAGATCACTCAGCAGGCCGCGCAGCCGGGCCGGCCACTCGGCCAGGGTTCGGTCGAAGCGGATCACCCCTTCGCCCGGCGGGAAGAAGTGCTCGTCCCCGCCATTGAAGTTCACCTTCCAGACCTGCTGGCCTTGCTGGCGCAGCATCTCCGCCAGCCGCGTGAAGAACGGTCCCATCGGCCCTTGCAGGAGCAGGGTACGGCGGCAGGACAACAGCTGTTGGAGAGAGGTGGGGACCATGGGAAAAGAAAGGCCCGGTGGCACAACACAGCAAGAGCAATGACCATGCCCATTTCATGGACTCAGGCCACCAAGTTGGGCCGAGTGTCAGGTCCCGCCCGGTGGCTGACCATCCCCTGCTTGTAAGTGGCTGCCCCCGCATTCGGGCGCAAAACGTGAGATTTCGCACTCTTTGGCGTCATGGCGGCGGCGCCAGGCCACGACTTCGCGCAGCACCGCACGACGCAGGCGTTGCCAGGCGCGCGCCCAGAAACCCGGCGCAGGCTGGCTTGCGGCCGAATCGCGCCAACCCAGCAGTTCGGCCAGCGCGCCCTCGGGCGTGGTGAAGTGCCCGGTGCGGCGGCTGACATAGCGGGGGTAGCAGAAGAGCGCAGCGGCCACGAGTTCGTCCAGGTCGCGGGCCCGTCCCCGCCGCGGCGTCGGCACCCGGTCCTCGGTCAGGCCCCAGCCGGCGTAGAAGGGCATGCCCCAGCACACCACCCGCACACCGCGCAGCAGGGCCTCGAAACCCGCCAGCGAAGTGAGCACATGCACCTCATCCACCTGCGCCAGCAGGGTGGTGATGGGGGGATCAGCCGCGACCTCGTCGCACCAGCGGGCGACCGTGTGCTCGCCCTGCCCCGGCGCGCGCAGCCGCGCCGACACGTCCGGATGGGGGCGATAGACGATCCAGGCCTCGGGGCGCTCGCGGCGCACGGCCTGCAACAGGCCCAGGTTGGTGTGCAGCCCCGGCGCCCCCAGCGCCAGCGAGGCATCGGACTCGACCTGCCCCACCACCAGCACCACCGGCCGGTCGGTGGCAGGGCGCTGCCAGCCGCCCGCCCCCACGTTGTACTTGCTCAGCGCATGGGCCACCAGTTGCTCGCGCAGGGCCCGGGCCCGGCGCAGCAGAACCTCGTCGAAATCACCTTCGGCCAGCAGATGCTCCAGATCGGACGGTCGGCGGGCGTCGTAGTGCAGTCCGCGGCCATCGATCACCCAGGACAGGGGATGCACCAGATCGGCCCCCAGGCCCACGGAGCGCAGAAAACCATCTTCCACCCGCAACACCTGACCCGGTGACGCGGCGGGCCAGGCCTGCCGCCCCCACAGCACCACCGGCCCGACGAAGCCCCGGGCCTCGGCCGGGGAGCCGGGCCGGACCCGGCTGCCGGCCAGAAAACGCCGCAGGCTGGCGCGCTTCCACCCCGAGAACCCCACGGCCATCAGTTCGGACGGGAATTGCTCGCGCAGGCGGCGCTGCAGGCCCATCCAGTCCAGCAGGCGCTCGGGCGAGGCGGGGCCGCCCGTTTCGGGATCGGCGTAGCGGGGGTAGTCCACCAGGGCTGCATGGGCCAGGGCCGGCCATTCGACCGGCACACGCCGGGCCGGCGCGGCCAACTCGTCCCGGGTGAGCCCCCAGCCGGCATAGAAGGGCATGCCGAAGCAGCGCACGGGCCGCTCCCACAGCAGGGCCTCGAAGCCCATCTGGGAGCTGACCACGTAGACGGCGGCAGCCTGCGCCAGCAGCCCGGCCGGATGGACCGCCTCGCCCAACACCGTCACCCTGGCCTGCTGCCCGGGCGTCAGGTGGTCGAAATGCCCGCGCTTGCGGCCGGCCACCACGTCCGGGTGGACCTTGAGCCAGACCCGGGCGGTCGGGTGCTCGTCCAGCGCCGCCTCCAGCATGCGCTGGAAGCTGCGGGCATCGGCCATCGCCCCGGCGATCGAGGCGTCGCCGGCGGTCTGATCGACCACCAGCACGTCGCCGGGCGACATCACCCCGGCCCACTCGCGGGCGTGGTTGTACTTGGAGACACGGGCGCTGCGCCAGGCCCGGCACAGATCGTCCGCGCGCGAACGGCGGGCCTCGGTCAGCGGCTGACGCACCAGGGTCTCCAGGCGCGAGGGCCCGTGGGCGTCGTAATAGATGCCCTGGTCGTCCAGCACGACGGACAGCGGCGGCTCGTCGGCCCCCAGGCCCACCGAGCGCAGGAAACCATCCTCCAGCCAGAGCACCGGCAGGCCCTGGCGGGCGGCCCAGGCCTGGGCCCGCCGGGCGCTGGGCTTGCGTCCCCAGGCCAGCACCGCCTGGGCCCCTTCGGCCCGGGCGCGGGCGGCCGGCACCAGACGCCAGCCGTCCAGCAGGGCCGGCAGGGTGGCGATGGCCCCCACCCCTCGCCCATGCCAGGCGACGCAGGACAGCCGGCTGAACCCCTCGTCGGATGCGGGCGCCGCGGGCATGGGACGGTCGCGAGGTGTCAGAGACCGGCGGCCGCGAAGTGGGGGTTGTCGAAGCCGGGCTTGCCGTAGCGCAGCGGCTGACCGTCGGCCACCACCGTGACCTTGCCGCCCGCAGCGCGCAGCACGGCATCGCCCGCGGCGATGTCCCATTCCATGGTTCGGCCCAGGCGCGGGTACAGGTCCGCCTCGCCCGCGGCCACCAGGCAGAGCTTGAGCGAGGAACCCGCATTGGTGCGCGAAGCCACCTTGCGGCCGGCCAGGAATGCGTCCAGCGCGGTCTCGTCACCGTGGGAACGGCTGGCCACCACGGTCAGGCCCTCGGCCGGCACCGGGCGGCAGGCAATGCTGCGACGGCCATGCGCGTCTTCCAGCCAGGCGCCCGCGCCCCGCGCGCCGCCGAACAGGCGGCCGATGGCCGGCGCATAGACCAGGCCCAGCACCGGGACACCGTGCTCGATCAAGGCGATGTTGACGGTGAATTCGCCGTTGCGGCTGATGAACTCCTTGGTGCCGTCCAGCGGATCGACCAGGAAGAAGCGTTCCTTCACGTCCGGAATGCGGCCGGCGGCCACCGATTCCTCTGCCACCACCGGAATGTCCGGGGCGATCTCGGCCAGACCGGCCAGGATCACCTCCTCGGCCTTCTGGTCGGCCTGGGTCACAGGCGAGGCGTCGCCCTTCTGGGTCACGTCGAAATCGGTCGCGTAGATGTCCATGATGACGCGGCCGGCATCCCGGATCAGGGGCACCAGGCGCTCCAGCATGGCGACAGCGGCGGAGGTCTCTTGCATGGTCGTCACTTTCATATGAGGGATATGGCATTGTGCAGAGCGGGTGGCAGAATGAAACTCCCTAAAACATTTAATGACCGCATTTCCCGTGGCCAAGACCGTTCCCGAACGCGATGAGCTGAACACGCGCCGCCGGCGTGCGGTCCAGCTGCGCGTGGACGGCCTGAGCCTGACCCGCATCCGGGACGAGACCGGTCTGAGTGTGCCCACCATCATCAAGGCCTGCCAGGCCTTCGAGCGGGGCGGCTGGGCCGCCATCGACGTGGGCGAACGCGGCCGGCCGCGCGGCACCGGCCGGGTGCTGAGCCTGGCCCAGGAGGCCGAGCTGCGCCACGCGGCGCTGACCCTGGCCCCCGAGCAGGCCGGGCTGACCGTGCCGCTGTGGGACGCCCAGGCGCTGCAGACGCTGGCCCAGTCCCGCTTCGGGCTGGCCCTGCAGCCGCGCGCCCTGTCCCGCCTGCTGGAACGCTGGGGCCTGGCCCTGCAACCCTTGCGCGAGCTGGCCGCCGAGCACCCCGAAGGCGCCCAGTGGCTGGACAGCCAATGGGACCCGGGCGTGCGCCTGAGCAGCGGCCAGCAGGTCTGGGCCGGCACGCTGGGCCACCCGGATCGCCCGGCCCCCGGCGGGCTGGTGCTGGCCGTCTCGCCCCGGGGCAGCCTGCGCTGGCTGCCGGTCGAGCGCCTGGCCAGCGCCGACACCTATGTCGATTTCCTGGCGCGGCTGCTGCGTTGCCGCAGTGGCGCCTGGCGGGTCTGGCTGCATGGCCCGGCCCTGGAGCGGGCCCCCGCCGTCAAGGCCTGGCTGGACACCCAGCCCCGGCTGAGCCTGCAGGCCTGCCCGGTGGCCCCGCTGCCACGCACCCTGCCCGAATCCCTGCCCGGACCGGCCCCGGCACCCGCCGCAGGCCCGGTGGCCCCCCGGGCCTCGCCCCCCGCCAACGCCCCGGTGCCCCCGGCACCGGTCCGTCCCCGCCCCCCTGTCTCCACCTTCACTGCACAGCCCACCACGGAACCCACCATGAGCCTGACCCACCTGCAGCGACTGGAAGCTGAAAGCATCCACATCATGCGCGAGGTTGTCGCCGAAGCCGACAACCCCGTGATGCTCTACTCGATCGGCAAGGATTCGGCGGTGATGCTGCACCTGGCCAAGAAGGCCTTCTACCCGGCGCCGCCCCCCTTCCCCCTGCTGCATGTGGACACGACCTGGAAGTTCCGGGCCATGTACGAGATGCGCGACCGCATGGCCAAGGAACTGGGCATGACCCTGCTGGTCTACCAGAACCCCGAGGCGGTGTCGCTGGGCATCAATCCCTTCGAGCACGGCTCGCAGATCCACACCGACATGTGGAAGACCCAGGGCCTGAAGCAGGCGCTGGACAAGTACGGCTTCGACGTCGCCTTCGGCGGCGCCCGCCGCGACGAGGAGAAGAGCCGGGCCAAGGAGCGCATCTTCTCGTTCCGCAGCGCGCAGCACCGCTGGGATCCCAAGAGCCAGCGCCCGGAACTCTGGCACCTCTACAACGGCCGCAAGCAGAAGGGCGAATCGATCCGCTGCTTCCCGATCTCCAACTGGACCGAGCTGGACATCTGGCAGTACATCTACCTGGAGAACATCCCCATCGTGCCGCTGTACTACGCGGCCGAGCGGCCGGTGGTCGAGCGCGATGGCACCCTGATCATGGTGGACGACGAGCGCTTCCCGCTGCGTCCGGGCGAGGTGCCAATGATGAAGAGCGTGCGCTTCCGCACCCTGGGCTGCTACCCGCTGACCGGCGCGGTCGAGTCCACCGCCGCCAGCCTGACCGACATCATCCAGGAGATGCTGCTGACCCGCACCTCCGAGCGCCAGGGCCGCATGATCGACCACGACACCGCGGCCTCGATGGAGAAGAAGAAGCAGGAAGGCTACTTCTAAGGCCCCCACGCTCCCTGCCGGTCGCTGCCCCCCGAGGGGGCTCGCGCGGCGGACCGGCAAAGCCGGATCCGCGCACGCCACTGGGTTGAACACCCCACACACCC
This sequence comes from Ideonella dechloratans, assembly GCF_021049305.1. Taxonomy (GTDB): domain Bacteria; phylum Pseudomonadota; class Gammaproteobacteria; order Burkholderiales; family Burkholderiaceae_C; genus Ideonella; species Ideonella dechloratans. Next base: position 477,908 of record NZ_CP088081.1, on the reverse strand, counting down.
GTTTCGAAGGAATTGACCATGGCCCACGTTTCGGACCTGATCTCCACCGACATCGAGAAGTACCTCAAGCAGCACGAGAACAAGAGCCTGCTGCGCTTCATCACCTGCGGCTCCGTGGACGACGGCAAGTCGACCGTCATCGGACGCCTGCTCTACGAATCGAAGATGCTCTTCGAGGACCAGCTGGCTGCGATGGAGAACGACTCCAAGAAGTGGGGCACCCAGGGCGGTGACCTCGACTTCGCGCTGCTGGTCGACGGCCTGGCCGCCGAGCGCGAGCAGGGCATCACCATCGACGTGGCCTACCGCTTCTTCTCGACCGACCGCCGCAAGTTCATCGTCGCCGACACCCCGGGCCACGAGCAGTACACCCGCAACATGATCACCGGCGCCTCGACCGCCGATGTCGCGGTGATCCTGATCGACGCGCGCAAGGGCGTGCTGACCCAGACCCGCCGCCACAGCTACCTGGTGAGCCTGATCGGCATCCGCAAGGTGGTGCTGGCCATCAACAAGATGGACCTGGTGGACTTCTCCGAAGACGTGTTCCGCCGCATCGACGAGGAGTACCGCGAGTTCGCCAAGCAGATCGGCCTGACCGACATCACCAGCATCCCGCTGTCCGGTCTGAAGGGCGACAACATGACCGAGCGCAGCCTGCACACGACCTGGTACCACGGGCCGACGCTGATGGGCTTCCTGGAGACCTGCGAGATCGACGAGACCCGCCTGCAGCAGCAGCCCTTCCGCATGCCGGTGCAGTGGGTCAACCGCCCCAACCTGGACTTCCGCGGCTTCTGCGGCTTCATCGCCAGCGGCGTGGTCAAGCCCGGCGACCGGGTGCGCGCCCAACCCTCGGGCCGCGAGAGCAAGGTCGCCCGCATCGTCTCGCTGGACGGTGACCTGCCCCAGGCCGTGGCCGGCCAGAGCGTCACGCTGACGCTGGAAGACGAGATCGACATCTCGCGCGGCGACGTGATCTCCATCGCAGAGTCGCCCGCCGAGGTGGCCGACCAGTTCGAGGCCACCGTGGTCTGGATGACCGAGGAGCCCCTGCTGCCGGGCCGCCCCTACCTGCTGAAGATCGGCACCCAGCTGGTGAGCGCCACCATCACCGAGCCCAAGTACAAGGTGAACGTCAACACGATGGAGCACCTGGCGGCCAAGCAGCTCGAGATGAACGAGATCGGCGTGGTCAACCTGGCGCTGGACCGCCCGATCGCCTTCGACCCGTACACCGAGAACCGCGACACCGGCGGCTTCATTCTGATCAACCGCATGACCAACAACACGGTCGGCGCCGGGATGATGCACTTCGCGCTGCGCCGCTCGCACAACATCCACATGCAGCCGGTGGACGTGGACAAGGCCGCACGCGCCACCGCCAAGGGCCAGCGTCCGGCGGTGCTGTGGTTCACCGGTCTGTCCGGTGCCGGCAAGTCCACCATCGCCAACATCGTGGAAAAGAAGCTCTTCGCGATGGGCCGCCACACCTACCTGCTGGACGGCGACAACATCCGCCACGGCCTGAACAAGGACCTCGGCTTCACCGAGGCCGACCGGGTGGAGAACATCCGCCGCGTGGCCGAGGTGTCCAAGCTGATGGTGGACGCCGGCCTGATCGTGATGACCGCCTTCATCTCACCCTTCCGCTCGGAACGCGCGATGGCCCGCAGCCTGATGAGCGAAGGCGAGTTCATCGAGGTCTATGTGGACACCCCGCTGAACGTGGCGGAGGACCGCGACGTCAAGGGCCTCTACAAGAAGGCCCGCCGCGGCGAGATCGCCAACTTCACCGGCATCAGCTCGCCCTACGAGGCACCGGAGCTGCCGGAGATCCGCGTGAACACCACCAACTGCACGCCGGAAGAGGCTGCCGACAAGGTGATCGCGCGCATCCGCCAGCTGGGTCTGATCGACTGATCGCCGCGCGGGGGCGCGTGTAGAGTCCAGGCCCTGCACATGCCCCCCATCGACGACCTGCTCGACCAGTTGCAGCGGGACATCCCGCTGTACGGCCACCACACCGCCGCCATCGGCTTCAAGCAGGCCCTGGTGGCGCGCCTGGGCGTGCAGCAGGCCCACGGCCCGGCCTGCGCGGCCCTGCAGCTGCCGCAGATGTCCCGGCTGCGCCGCCTGCCGGTCATGGCCCTGCGCGAGGCCGCGCAGCAGCACGGACTGCACCTGCGCACGCTGTGGCCCGGCGGGCAGTCCCACGAACTGCCGCGGCTGCAGGTGGTGGGTGAACGAGACGACGCCCCCCGCACGGTGATCGACCGCGCCGGCTACCTGGCCTGCCTGGACGCGGTGGAGGTGCGCGGACGCTCGGAGCTGCTGCTCTGGCGCGACCGGGTCCTGCACGACGTCGAGGGCGACGAGGCCCGCCGCATCCATGACCAGTTCGGCTTCGATCCGCAGGTGCTGAACGCCGAGGACGACCACTGGTGGGTGATGGACAGCGCCGAGCCCGCCCCGGTGATCGAGGAGGCGCTCTGGCTGGGCGGGCACCATGCGCATGATTTCGGCCACTGGCTGACCGAGTACCTGCCCAAGCTGGCCACGGCCCTGCTGGCGGGCTGGCCCGGCGGCATGCCGGTGCTGGTGGACGCCAGCGCCCCCGCCACCGTGCGCGAGGCCCTGCCCGCCCTGCTGCCGCCGGGCACCCCGGTGCAGACGGTGCCCCACCTGGGGCGGCTGCATGTGCGGCGCCTCTGGTGCGCGTCCAATGTCAGCTACCCGGGCTACTGCCCCCTGCTGTCCGCGGACGAGGACATGGACCGCCTGCTGTCCCCGCCCTGGCGCCTGGCGCCGCTGTTCGGCGTCATCGCCGCGGCGGCCGAAAAGGCCCTGTCCCGGCCCACGGGCATCGCGCGGCTTTACCTGGCCCGCCGGCCCGGCCGGCACAAGGCGATCGTCAACCACGGGGACGTGGATGAGGTGCTGTCCCGCCAGGGCTTCACGCGGGTGCTGCCGGAGGAACACCCGTTCCTGGAGCAGCTCAATCTGGTCCGGCAGGCCCGCTTCATCGTGGCGCCGGAGGGCTCGAACGCCCTGCTGAGCTTCTTTGCCCGCCCGGGAACCCGCCTCTGCGTCCTGACCTCGCCCTACACCCGCCCCCTGCTGGACATGGGCGGTGCCGCCCGCGAACGCGCGTTGGATCTGAGCTTTCTGACCGGGCCGTGCGTCACCGACGGCTCACCGCTCGCCGAACACCCGTTCTGGCGCTTCTGGAGCGACTACCGGATCGATCCCGCCCTGCTGGCGCGCTTCCTGGCGGCATGGCCGACGGGACCGGACGCCTAGCGCGCAGAGCCCGTCGCGTAGTAGGCGGGAAAGTAGCCCTCGGTGGCGTCAGCCGCCACCCCGGCCTCGGCGCACAGGGCCGCGTAGCGGACCGGGTCGTAGGTCTGCTTGAGGCGGCGGAACGACGCTTCACGGGGGCGCCAGCGTCGCTTGGCCGCCGCCACGCTGTCACCCGAGCGCACGCCGCCGCCCAGGTTGAACCAGGGAATGCCCCGCGCCGACAGGTCCCGGACCCCACCCAGCATCAGGGCGATGGTGTGATCGCGCCCTTCGGGCAGCGAGGCCTGGAGCATGCCCTCCGCGCCCCAGGCGGTCCAGCCGTACAAGATGACGGCCAGCATCTGGCCCTGGGCATCGGCCGTCCCCACCAGCCCGACCGAGGGACACTGCAACAGCGCCTGCAGGGCGTCGTCACGCCACCGGGCCGCCCGGCCCGCGCCCATGCGGTCCATGAAGGGGCCGTACTGCGCCAACAGGAAGGCGGCCAGCGTGTCGCGGTCCGTGACGAACTGACCGCCTCGGTCCTGCCAGCGCTGCCAATCCTTCCTGCGCGTGGTGTCGGCCTGGGCCAGCACGCCGTCCAGGCCCTGCCGCAGGTCCAGGAAGTAGAGCGCCTCCTCCCCGGCCGCCGCGCCTTCCAGCGCCCCGTCGCCGAAGTCGGGGTGCTGCGCCAGGTAGCTGCAGACGACCCCCCGGCCCTTCGCGAAGGCCGCCCAATGGTCGGCGAACCCGGGCCAGGCGCCGTTGGAGGCGAAGCCGGAGAAGCCTGTGGGCGTCACCCAGTCGATGGCCCCCCGGTGCTGGCGAACGGAAAGGGGACAGACCACCCGCACGCCCTCGCGCTCACCCACGTAGAGCTGCGTGGGCCAACCCGTGTTGAGGGCCGCCGCATGGCAGCAGTCCCAGGTGGCGTAGAAGCTGTGGGGCACGCCCTCCAGGGCCTCGCGCCAGGCCACGGGCTCATCCACGCCGATCAGCCGGTCCGAGCAGTTCACCGGGCGGACAGGGGCGCACGCCCGACATAGCAGCCCAGCGGGCCCATGCCCTGGGCCTCATGGCGCACCGACAGGCCGGCCGCCTGGAAGGCGTGGACGATCTCCTCGGGCTCGAACAGCCCCAGATCGTGCGCCTCGTGCACATGCTCGATGCCTTGCGGGCGACCGATCAGATAGTGGTTGTGGAAGACGCCCACGCTGCCGCGCCGCTCGCTGCGGTACATCCAGACCACCTTCAGGCCCTCCGCCTCGACCTGGGACACCCTCAGGTCTTGGTCCCAGAAGGTCCGCGGGGTGAAGAAGGGCTCCACCACCACCACGCCGCCGGGGTTCAGATGCGCCGCGATGCAGCGGAGCGAGGCCTGCAAGGCTTCCAGGCTGGACACCGCGGCGATGGAGCGGAACAGGCAGGTCACCACGTCGAAGCGTTGCCCCAGATGGAAATCGGCCATCGACGCTTCATGGAAGCGCAGTTGCGGCAGCTTGGCCCGGGCCCGGGCCAGCATGCCCGGGCTGAGGTCCAGCCCCTGCACTTCGAAGTGGGAGGCCAGCAGCCCCAGGTGATTCCCCGTCCCGCACGCGATGTCCAGCAGGCTGCGGGCCTGGGGCATCTCGCGCGCCACCACCGCGCGCACATAGTCGACCTCCCGGTCATAGGAGTGGTTGCGGTGCAGGAGATCGTAGACCTCAGCGCTGCGGGGGTCGTAGATGGGCATGGCGATACTTGGTCAGAAGGGGCGGGACAACACGCGGATCCGTCCATTTTCACCCGCTGCAGGCACCGGCTGCATCGCTGTCGAGCCGCTGCAGCAGCTGGGGCAGGGTGTCGAGGTCGATCGCGTAGTTGCCGAAATACTCGCCGGGCCGGAGCGCCTGCGGCTGCTGGCCCAGACACAGGCACAGATGCTGGCCCTGGGCCTGCACCACCTGGGCATAGGCCTCCATGTGCATCACCCGCGGGCCGGCCAGCATGCCGATGCGGGTGCCCGCCGGCGCGAACAGCGAGTTGCTCAGCGCCGAGCCCTCCGGTGCCACCAGCCACTTCGCCCCCTGCATCAGGGCCATCTGCTGCAGGAAGGGCAGGTCGTGCGCATCGACGATGGTGAACTGCTGCCCGCGGAACCAGGCCTCCACGTCCGGGCGATTGAGCAGCCGGCGGTGCTGGCCGTCGGTGCGCCCGAGGTAGACGCGCTCGCACGTGCTGACCGGCACGGCACGTTCCCAGCGGGCGGCGAGACGCTGCATGCAGGTGGCCATCCAGGGGCCATCCATCACATGCCAACCGGGGCTGCCCAGCGTGCCGGGCGCGGGCCCGATGGGGTAGTACAGCGGGGCGGTCACGGCCCAGAGCTCCCGGAGCCTCAGGGCTTCGCCGGGCTGCACGATCCGCACCCGGTCCATCCCGCCCAGCACCAGGGCCAGGGATTCGAACAGCTGCGTCGGCATCTGGGCATCGACCAGCACGGTGATGTTCTCGACACCGGGCTCCGTCAGGCAGGCGCCCAGCTTGGGCAGGAACTCCTCCAGCCAGTGCCCGTAGGCGAAGGAATGCAGCCCCAGCAGGGACAAGGCGCGCGGCAGCTCGGGCAGGTCGTCCTGCTCGGCCAGCGCCACCTCGTCGCCGCGCTGGGCCAGCACACCGCCGTCGGTGCTGAGATGGCAGGGCATGCGCGCCAGCTCGTCTCCCTGATGGTCCAGCAGTGCCACGTCGCCGGCGCGCACGAGATTGGACTTGCTGTAGACCACCGCGTCGGGCACGCGGATCAGGGCCATGCTGCGGCAGCGGTGGCGGGCGGCCGGCTGGTCCGCGCCCCCCACGGCGTACAGGGCGGGGACGTCGACCTCGCGGCCCGGCGAATAGACCTGGATGGGCCAGCCCATGGACTCGGCATGCGAGAGCATCGGCCGCAAAGGGCACCAACGCGCGCGCCAAGTCCCCGGCCGCCCCAGGGCCGCCATCCACCACTCCAGCAAAGCCTGCTCGCCCAGTTCAACCGCCAGGGCGTCCTTGGCGGGGCGCAGGCCGTAGAACTGGGGGCGCGGGGCCAGCAGGCCGGCGCTCAGCCGCTCGAAAGGCAGCAGGGCCTCGGCCCGGGCCCGCTGCGCCGGGGACCAATGCGCCGGGACCTCGGGGGTCTTCATGGCGAGGTGTGCCCCTGCGCCGGCGCGCGCAGACAGGACGCGATGAACCGCCCAATGCGGTGCGCCTCCTCCGGCGTGAGCTGCAGCCCCGAGGGCAGCTGCAGCAGGCTCCGGCTGAGGCGGTCCGTGACCGGCAGCACCGGCGGGCCGCCCGGCCGCGAGCGGTAGGGTTCACCGTGATGGCAGCCGGGCCGGAAGTAGCGGCGCACGTAGACGTTCTGGGCCCGCAGCAGGCTCACCAGCCGATCCCGGTCCAGTGGGGCTTGGGGCAGCACCTCCAGCACGATGTAGTGGTGGCTGAAGGCCTGCCCGGCCTCGGGGACCATCAGGCGCAGGCCGGGCACGCCGGCCAGGCCGTCCGCGTAGGCCGCATGCAGGCGCAGGTTGTGCGCGCACAGCGCCTCGAAGTGATCCAGGTTGCACAGCCCCACCGCCGCGCTGAACTCGTTCATCTTGGCGTTGGTGCCCACGCAATCCACCAGGTCCTCGCCCGGGATGCCGAAGTTGCGCATCAGGCGGATGCGTTCGGCCAGCGCATCGTCCGCGGTCGTGATGAGCCCGCCTTCCAGCGCATTGAGCCCCTTGGTCGCATGCAGGCTGAACACCTCCACCGTGCCGCGCGAGCCCAGCGGTCGGCCGGCATGGCCGCAGCCCATGGCATGGGCGGCGTCCAGGATCAGCGGAATGCCGTGGCGCCGGGCAATGGCCTCCAGGGCCTCCACCGCGCAGGCGCGGCCCCACAGATGCACCGCGAGGATGGCCCCGGTGGCCGGCGTGATGCGGCGCTCGACATCCTCCGGATCCAGGCCATGGTCGGCGTCGCGCACATCGCAGAACACCGGCGTGAGCCCCAGCCACTGGGCCGCATGGGCGGTGCCGATGAAGGTGAAGGCCGGCAGCAGCACCTCGCCCTGCACGTCCAGCGCCCGCAGCGCCACCTCCAGGCCCAGGGTGGCGTTGTTGACGGCGATGCAGTGCGGCACCTGCAGGCGCTCGGCGCAGCGGCGCTCCAGCTCCTGCACCAGCGGGCCGTCGTTGGTCAGCCAGCGGCGGTCCAGCGCGCCCTGGATGCGGGCATGCACTTCGGCATCGGGCGCCATGCTGGGCCGGCCCACATAGAGCACGCGGTCGAACAGCGGCGCCCCATCCGGCACGGACGACAGCACGGCAGATTCCGCAGACCGCATCAGCCCGTCGCTCCCAGCCGGTTCAGCAGTTGACGGGCCGACTGCAGGGCGCCATCCGCCTGCAGGGCCGCGAACTCCTGGGCATCCAGGTGCTGCAGGGCGAACTCGGCCTGCACGGCCGCCTCGTCGGGCAGGGCCGCCCAGCGGCGCCAGTGCCAGGCCGCGCCCGGCGGAAAGCGCTCGGGATAGTCGCGGAACAGGGCACGGATGTTGGCCAGCTTGCGGGCAAAGCGCCCCAAGGTGTTGAACGGCAGGTGGGCCGTGACGATGTCCTGCGAAGCGGCGCGCACGAAGGGCCGGCCCGCCAGGCCGTGGGCCTCATGGCAGCCCGGCTCCAGCGTCGCCAGATGGCGGGGGCGCACCGCGATCTTGGGCACCGGCACCCCCGAGATCCAGGGCGTGAGCGGATGGGTTTCCAGGTGCTGGCGGAACTCGGGAATGGGCCGCCCGAACAGCCAGAGGCGGTCGTAGCTGGCCGGGGACGGCGGCCAGGGGATCTCCCGCCCCACCGGCCCGAGGGCCACGTTGTAGCGGGCCACCCGGATCAGGTCCAGGCTCTCGTCCTGCCACTGCGGGCTGTCGCGCAGCTGGCCCGTGGCCGGCAGCCAGAACTCGTCGGCATCCAGGTGCAGCACCCAGTCGGCCCGGGTCATCTCGGCGATCTCGCGCTCACGCGCATGCCAGACAGGCGGCCGGGTCTTCTCGTCCTCGCTCACCGGCACCAGCCGCAGGCGTGGCCCCTGGTGGGCCTGCGCCCATTCCAGGCTGCCATCGGTGGAGCCGGCATCGCGCACCACCACCTCGTCCACCCCGATGTCGTACAGGTGGCGCACGCAGTCGGGCAGCAACTCCCGCTCGTCCATCACGCCCACTACCGCCACAATCTTCATGTCCGGATGCTTTCCCGGCCCGCTCGGCCGTTCCACGTAGTGTAGGGGCGCGTTCCGCCCCCGGGGCGTGGCATCCTGCGCACTTCATTCCCCGCCCGTCCGCTGCCCGCGCCATGCCTTGCCCCCCCCCGGCCCACCCTCCCCTGACCGTGGCGGTGATGCAGCCCTACTTCTTCCCCTACGCCGGCTACTTCCGCCTGCTGGCGCAGGCCGAGGTCTTCGTGCTGTTCGACTGCGTGCAGCACCGCGCCCGCGGGCGGGTGCACCGCACCGAGGTGCCGGCCCCGGCGGGCGGGCTGGAATGGCTGACCCTGCCGCTGGCGAGCGCCGCACGCGAGACCCGCATCCAGGACCTGCGCTTTGCCGACCGGGCCGACGCCCTGTGGGCCGAGCGCCTGGCGCGCCATGCGGGCTGGGCGAAGGCCCGGGGCGAGGCCGCCGAGGCGGTGCGCGCCTTCCTGCGGCGCCCGCTGGCGGGCCCCCTGGTGGACCATCTGGAGGCCAGCCTGCGCCTGGTGGCGGGGCTGCTGGACCTGCCGGCCACGCTGGTGCGCAGCTCCAGCCTGGCCATCGACCCGGCGCTCAAGGGCCAGGACCGGGTGCTGGCCATCGTCCAGGCGCTGGGCGGACGGCGCTACCTGAACCCGCCGGGGGGCCGGGCCCTCTACGAGGCCGAGGCCTTTGCGCGGCGGGGGCTCACGCTGGACTTCCTGCCGGACTACAGCGGCCCGCACCGCTGCCTGCTGCCCACCCTGCTCGAAGCCCCGTCGCTGGATGCGCTGCGGGCCGACGTACACGCCTTGGACTGAAGGGCCTTCACCTTCAGGCGGCAGCCTGCAGAAACATCCGCTGGCCGGCCTACAGGCGGCTACCTGCAGAATCCTCAGATGGCCGGCCGCCAGGCGGCGGCCTGCAGAATCCTCAGATGGCAGGCCGCCAGGCGGCGGCCTGCCAGTCGGCCCACAGCGCCGCCACCTCGTCCGGCAGGGCGGCCTGGGCGTCGGTGGCCAGGTTCTGGTGCACCCGCCCCGGCCGGACCTGGGCCAGGGCCTGGGTCCACCGGGATTCGTCGGCCTGCAACCCCAGGGCGGCCAGCACCGGCGCCAAGGTCGCGCGCGGCGCGGCCAGCAGGTCGCTGTGCAGGATGACCGGCACGTCCGCCCGGCCCCGCCAGGGAGCCAGGGCCCGGTGGTGGGCCGCCCACAGGGCCAGGCCGTGGCGCAGGCTGCTGTAGCCGCCACGGGCCCGCAGCGAGCGGGCCACCGCCAGCGGGTGGCGCAGCACGATCAGGCCCTGCAGCGGCGGACAGCACGCCTGCCAGAAGCCGGCGGTGTAGCACAGGCGCGGGTCCTTGAAGGCCGTCAGCACGGTGCCTTCAGGCCGCGAGCGCCACAGCCCGCGCAGCCACAGCCGCGCCTGGGCCTGCAGCACCGCGTCGCCGGCCAGCGCGGTGACGCGGGCCATGTCGGGCGCGGTGTCGTCCCAGGCCGAGCCGGCCTGCTCGAGCAAGGCCTCGTCCAAGCCCATCAGGGCCGGGTGCTCGAAGAAGCCCTCGGGGTTGTCAGGCTGCGGGCCCAGCAGTTCGTCCACCGGCCCCAGCCAGACGCCCAGGGCCTGCAGCATGCCGGCCAGCAGGGAGGTGCCCGAGCGGTGCATGCCCAGCAGCGCCAGCCAGCGCGCCTGCGGCGGCAGCGCCTCGGCCTGCACGGCCTGCAGCGGCGCCGTCGCCAGCAGCTCGGGCTGGCGTGCACAGGCGGCCATGGCCTGCACCTGGCCGGTCAGGGCGGTGTCGTTCAGCAGTGCGGCCAGATCCTCGGCCGACAGGCGGGGCGCGGCCGGTGGCTCCGGGGCGGGCGCCGGAGCCGGGGTCGGCGCGGCCTCCGGTTCGGTCCCCGCGGGCCAGGCCTGCCGCCCTTCCTCCCGCCCGTGACGCAGGTAGTGGAAGAAGGGGTTCATGCCCGCCTCGCGCACGTCGGCATGCCAGGTCAGGTAGGCCCGGGTGCTGAAGGCGGGGCTGGGGTCCAGCCCCTGCTCGGCGCCGCGGGTGAGGTAGTGGATGACCGGGTCCAGGCCCTGCGCCTCGGCCGGCAGCTGAGCGCGGTAGAAGGCGCTGTCCAGGTGCTCGCGCAGCAGCTCCACCATGATCGGATCGGCGTTTGCAGCGGCGGCAGCCGGGGCCGGTGAAGGCGCCGGCGGCGAGGCGATGTCGGCCGCCGCCTCGGGCCTGATGGGCGGGATGGACACGGGCGCCTCGCCCGCCTCGCCACCCAGGGCGCGCAGATCGCCCAGGCGCAGCCAGTCCATGGTCTGGGCCAGCGCAAAGCCCTTCTTGCGGGCCGCCGCCTGCACACGCTGCCAATCGCCGTGCAACGTGGCGACATCCGGCACCGGCGAGCCGGCAAGCTCGGTGGGCGGCACGGGCCAGTCCAGGCCCCAGCGCTGGCGCAGCTGCCGGCGGTCTGCCGCATAGGTCCGGGCCACATGGGCGGCCAGTTCCGGCCCCACCTGCATCGCGCCGCGAAAACCCGGCCGCAGCTTGGACAGCTCCATCAGCTCCCCCACCATGGCCGCGGCGTCCGCCGCGGGCAGCAGGGTGTTGAGCAGGCGCTTGATGAACAGCAGGTTGCCGCTGATCGAGGGGTTGTTCTCGTAAGGCTTGCGCACGAAGCGGCCCAGATCGCCGCCCAGCCCCACCTGGGCCGCGAAGTCCAGCAGCACGTCCCCGCCCACCAGGCTGCGGCGGTCGTACAGGCGCAGCGTCAGCTGGCCATGGCCGAAGACCTGGCCCCAGGTGTCGGCCACCTCGCTCAGGGGCTTGTGGGTGAAGTGGCAGAAGCTGGCGAAGCTGCAGGACAGGGCCGAGGCCTGGACGTTCTGCTGGTACCAGCTGGCCAGGTAGGCCAGGTGCTCGCGCAGGTAGAGCACGATGCGCACCGAATGCCCCTGCAGCAGCCGCGCCAGGTTGCGCGCCCCGCGCAGGCCCTGGGCGTGGAAGTCCTCCGAGGACAGCCAGACCCGCGGCATGCCCTGCATCTCGTCCAGCAGCGCCTGGGCCACCGGGCTGGCGCTGGGGTCGGCATCGGCCTCGGGGCTGCCCAGCCAGGTGGACAGGCCGTGGTGGGCGGCGCCCTCCCGGCCCGCGTGGGGGTAGCAGATGCCCTCGGCCCGCAGCGCGTCGGTGTTCAGGGCCAGGAAGTCCTGGAGCGAGGAGGTGCCGGTCTTGTTCAGACCGATGTGGACGACGACGTCGGACATGCGGGGCGGTCGCGTGAGAGGGTGTCGGTCGGCAAAGAGGCCGCGAAGCGGTCAGGCCGCAGGCATCATAGGCGAGCGCCGCCGCAGCCTGCCCTGACGCCAGCCCGTTGCTAGACTGCCCGCACCATGATCCTCTCGTTCAACCGCCAGTTCGCCTTCGTCCATGTGCACAAGTGCGCGGGCACGAGCATCGAGGTGGCCTTGGCCGCCCACCTGGCCCCCAACGACCTGGTGCTGGGCTCGACCCCGGGCGGCGAGCGGCTGCAGCCGGTGTTCAAGCAGGTGATCGGGCTGGACAAGCACGCCAGCGCGGCCCAGGCCCGCCAGTGGCTGGGGCCGCAGCGCTGGGCCCAGTGGTACACCTTCGCCTTCGTGCGCCACCCGCTGGAGCGGCTGCGCTCGCTCTACACCTTTGCCCGCGGCCTGGCCGAGGCCCAGCCCATGGACGAGGCCGAGCGACGCGCCTGGGAGGACGAGGCCCGCTGGCCCAACCGCCTGCCCTACCACTACGCCGCGGTGCGCGCAGCCGTGCAGAGCGAGACCTTCGACACCTTCCTGTGCCACCCGCTGACCTGGCGCGACGCCGGTGCCCAGCCGATGTGGCGCAGCCTGTGCGACGAACGCCAGCAGCTGCTGGTGGATTTCGTCGGCCATGTGGAGACGGCCGAGGACGACTGGGCCCAGGTGCAGCAGCGGCTGGCACTGGACGCCCCGCTGGGCATGCACAACCGCAGCCGGCACAACACCGAGGCCACCTTGTCGGACGCAGCCTGGGCCCAGGTGCGGGCCCACTGTCTGACCGACTTCCAGCGCTTCGGCTACCCAGTGCCCGAGGCGCTGGCCGGCGAGCCCTGGCCGGCCCCGCCCCCCGAGAACGACGACGCGGCCGGGTGAGCCCGCCGGGCCAGCCAGCGCCCCAGACGTTCCTCGGCCTCGGGCCGGTCCGATTGCACCCAGGCCGCCAGGCGGTGCTGCAGCTGCACCAGTGGATCCTCCGAGGGTGTGGCCGGCGGCGTGGCGGTCGGATCCACCAGGGTCCGCAGGGCCTGGGCCCAGCCCTCCGGGCTGCCGGCCGGCCAGCGCCCTTCGTGCAGCAGGTGGAACCAAGCCAGCACACAGCGCTGCCAGACCGGCAGCGGGGCCCGGCGCAGGGCCTGCCAATCCCGGGCCGACAGGCGCAGCTTCAGCGAATAGCGGAAGCGCCCGGCACCCGCCAGACGCAGCAGCACCAGGCGCTGGATCAGCGGCATCCAGGGCACCGCGGCAGCCGGGTCCTGCAGTGGCTCGGGGCGCGGCAGCGCCAGGCGGACCGGCTCGCCGGCCCCGGCGCCCAGGCTGCACAGCCAGGCCCCGGTCAGCACGTCGCTGCGCAGCACCTCGGCGGCGTCCAGCGCCGGGCGGCCGGACAGGGCCTGGGCCAGGGTCCACAGCCCCGGGTCGGGCGCCCCGTCGGCCACCTGGCCCAGCAGGGCCAGCCAGCCGGTCGGGGCCTCCTCGGCACTGCGCAGGGCGGCCAGCGGCGGCAGCGGGCCCGTCAGCCGCAAGGCGGGCGCCGCGTCCAGCCCCGCCAGGACCGCGCCGGCCTGCAGCCGCTGCGGCCAGGCCAGGCGGCCCGTGCGGGCCAGGTCGCGCAGCATGGCCCCCGCATCGCGCCACAGGGGCTGGCCGCGGTGGGCGCGCAGGTAGTCCAGCGTGGCCGGCGCGGCCAGGGCCGCCAGCCGGTCCTGCAACTGCGCCAGGGCCTGGGCCCGCCGGTCGTCGGGCAGCGCGGGAAAGAGGCGGGCAGCCAGCTCCACCAGCGGGGCGGTGTCCAGGTAGACCAACCCTTCCCAGTTCGCCTTCCGACCATCGGGCGCGCGGCCATGCACGGCCGGGCCGGCCAGCGGCACATGGTGCAGGGCCGCCACGCGGGGCGCCAGAAAGGCCTGGCCGAAGCGGCCGGGACGGCGGGCCAGCACCGTCAGCTCACCCGGGATGCGGCCCAGCAGCTGCAGCCCGTGCAGGGCGCTGCCCTCGGTGAACACCAGCTGGGCATGCGCGAGATAGGTGGCCAGCTGCTCGGCCAGCGGATGCTGCTCGGGCCGGTAGATGCGTGCGCCCAGGGCGGCGAAGAAGGCCTCCAGCGCGGCCTCGCCGACCAGGCCCTCACCCACCCCGGCCCGGCTGACGAACAGCACCTCACCGGCGGGCACGGACGGCAGCGCCGCCTGACGTTCGGCCAGCCGCGCCAGGTAGTCGGCCGCGGGCGGCAGGCCGCCCAGGCATTCGGCCTGCGGGGCCACCCACAGCGTGGCCACGCGGGTCGGGCGGTCCAGCACCCGCACGCGCCCGGCCACGCCCAGGTGTTCGAAGGCGGCCCGGATGAAGCCGGGCAGCGGCTCGCCGCCCTGCCCCGGCCGCGTGACGTAGAGGATGGGCAGCTCCGGCCGGGCCTGGGCGGCCGGCAGCAGGCGGTGGACGAACTCGGCCAGGAAATGGCCGAAGTGGTTCACCAGGCAGCCGCCCCACAGCGCTTCACCGTCCAGGCGATCGATGGGCTCGCCTTCGCCCGGGGGCTGCGGGCAGACGTCCACCGGCGCGGTGCCGCGCCAGTGGCGGGCCCGGCCCTGCCGGGCGAAGTCCGGGTAGAGCGGCCCGGCCTGGTGCACCGGCCCGCCATGGAAGGCCGCGAACAGGGCCTGCACCGGCGCCACGAGGATGTCGGTGTAGGCCTGCATCACGCCAGGCTCAGACGCCGAGGAACTCGGTCAGCATGCGCTCGACGCCGCTCTGCCAGGGCGGCAGGTGCAGGCCGAAGGCCTCGCGCAGGCGGGTGGTGTCCAGCCGCGAATTGAGCGGGCGCTGGGCCGGCGTCGGGTAGGCGCTGGTGGGAATGGCCTCCACCGTCTGCACCTTCAGATCCTGGCCGTGGCGGCGTGCCCAGGCAATCACATGCTCGGCATAGCCGTGCCAGCTGGTCTGGCCATCGGCCGCCAGGTGGTACAGGCCGGCCAGTTCCGGCCGCTGGGCCAGGGCGCGCAGCGCATGGGCGGTGACGTCGGCGATCAGCTCGGCCCCGGTGGGCGCGCCGATCTGGTCGGCGATTACGCGCAGCTGCTCGCGCTCGCCGGCCAGGCGCAGCATGGTCTTGGCGAAGTTGCCGCCGCGCGCGGCGTAGACCCAGCTGGTGCGGAAGATCAGGTGACGGCAGCCGCTGGCCTGGATGGCCTCTTCGCCCGCCAGCTTGCTGCGGCCGTAGACCGACAGCGGGCCGGTGGCTGCGCCCTCGTCGCGCGGCTGCTCGCCGCTGCCATCGAAGACGTAGTCGGTGCTGTAGTGAACCAGGGTGGCCCCCAGCTCGGCCGCCAGTCGCGCCAGGGTGGCCGGGGCGCGGGCGTTGAGCAGCTCGGCCAGGGCCGGCTCGCTCTCGGCCTTGTCCACCGCGGTGTGGGCCGCGGCATTGACGATGATGTCCGGGCGCAGCATGCGCACGCTGCCGGCCAGTTCACCCGGGTGGGTCAGGTCGCCGCACAGGCCGTCGTGCTCACGCCCCAGGGCAATGACGCGGCCCAGCGGGGCCAGGGCGCGACGCAGCTCCCAGCCGACCTGGCCGTTGGGACCGAGCAGAAGGATCTTGGGCGGTGCCATCTCAACGCGCTCCGTAGTGGGTGCCGACCCAGGCCTGGTAGGCCCCGCTCTGCACATCGGCCACCCAGTCCGGGTGGTCCAGGTACCACTGCACCGTCTTGCGGATGCCGGTCTCGAAGGTCTCGGCCGGGCGCCAGCCCAGCTCGCGCTCGATCTTGCGCGCGTCGATGGCGTAGCGCCGGTCGTGGCCCGGCCGATCGGTGACGTAGGTGATCAGCCGGCTGTAGGGGCCCGCCGGGTCCGGCCGCAGCTCGTCGAGCAGCGCGCACACCGTCTGGACGATGTCCAGGTTGGCCTTCTCGTTCCAGCCGCCGATGTTGTAGGTCTCGCCCAGGCGGCCGCCGGCCAGCACGGCGCGGATGCCGCTGCAGTGGTCCTTGACGTACAGCCAGTCGCGGATCTGCTGGCCGTCGCCATAGACCGGCAGGGGCTTGCCGGCCAGGGCGTTGACGATCATCAGCGGGATGAGCTTCTCGGGGAAGTGGTAGGGCCCGTAGTTGTTGCTGCAGTTGGTGGTGAGCACCGGCAGGCCGTAGGTGTGGTGCCAGGCGCGCACCAGGTGGTCGCTGGCGGCCTTGCTGGCGCTGTAGGGGCTGTTGGGCTCGTAGGGGTGGGTCTCGGCAAAGGGCGGGTCGCTGGGCTTCAGGCTGCCGTAGACCTCGTCGGTGCTGACGTGGTGGAAGCGGAAGGCGGCCTTGGCCTCGCCTTCGAGCGTGCCCCAGTAGGCCCGCGCGGCCTCCAGCAGCGTGAAGGTGCCTTCGACATTGGTCTTCATGAAGGCGCCGGGGCCGTGGATGGAGCGGTCCACATGGCTTTCGGCGGCGAAGTGCACGATGGCGCGCGGGCGGTGGCTGGCCAGCAGCTGGTCCACCAGGGCGCGGTCGCCGATGTCGCCGTGCACGAAGTGGTGGCGGGCGTCGCCATCCAGCGAAGCCAGGTTGGCGCGGTTGCCGGCGTAGGTCAGCGCGTCCAGGTTCACCACCGGCTCGGCCGCGGGGTCCGCCAGCCAGTCCAGCACGAAGTTGCTGCCGATGAAGCCGGCGCCGCCGGTCACGAGAATGGTCATGGATTCAGTCCGGGGTCGGGTTCAAAGATCGCGCAGGAAGCCGGCGACGGCGTCCTTGGCCGAGAGCTGCGGGGCCATGCCGATGTCGGGCCAGGCGATGGCCAGGTCCGGGTCGTCCCAGCGCAGCGCGCCTTCGGCCTGCGGCGCGTAGTAGTCGGTGGTCTTGTAGAGGAAGTCCGCGCTCTCGCTGAGCACCAGAAAGCCGTGCGCCAGCCCCGGCGGGATCCAGAACTGGCGGTGGTTGTCCGCGCTCAGCTCCACCCCCACCCAGCGGCCGAAGCTGGGGCTGTCCTTTCGGATGTCCACCGCCACGTCGAACACCGCCCCAGCCGTCACCCGCACCAGCTTGCCCTGGGCATGCGGGGCCTTCTGGAAGTGCAGCCCGCGCAGCACGCCCTTGGCCGAGCGCGAGTGGTTGTCCTGCACGAAGTTCACCTCGTGGCCCACCAGCTCGTTGAAGGTCTTGGCGTTGAAGCTTTCCATGAAGAAGCCGCGCGCGTCGCCGAAGACCCGGGGTTCGAGGATCAGCACGTCCTCGATGTCCGTCTGGATCGCCTTCATCTCAGAACACCTTGTCCTTCAGGATCTGCTGCAGGTACTTGCCGTAGCCGCTCTTGGCCAGCGGTGCGGCCAGGGCCGAGAGCTGTTCGTCGCTGATCCAGCCGTTGCGCCAGCAGATCTCCTCGGGGCAGCAGGCCTTCAGGCCCTGGCGCCGCTCCAGGGTCTGCACGAAGGCGCTGGCTTCGAGCAGGCTGTCGTGGGTGCCGGTGTCCAGCCAGGCGTCACCGCGGCCGAACTTCTGCACGTCCAGTTGCCCGGCCTCCAGGTAGCGCCGGTTCAGGTCGGTGATCTCCAGCTCGCCGCGGGCGCTGGGCTTGATCGCCTTGGCGTGGGCCACGACCTGCTCGTCGTAGAAGTACAGGCCGGTGACGGCGTAGCGGCTCTTGGGCTGGGCCGGCTTCTCTTCCAGGCTGATGGCGTGGCCCCGGGCGTCGAACTCGACCACGCCGTAGCGCTCGGGGTCGGTCACGGGGTAGGCGAACACCGTGGCGCCGGCGGGCTGCGCGGCCGCGGCCTGCAGACGCCGGCCCAGGTCGTGACCGTAGAAGATGTTGTCGCCCAGCACCAGGGCGCTGGGCGCGCCGGCCAGGAAGTCCTCCCCGATCAGGAAGGCCTGGGCCAGGCCGTCCGGGCTGGGTTGTACCGCGTACTGCAGCGAGAGGCCCCAGGCCGAGCCGTCGCCCAGCAGCTGCTGGAAGCGCGGCGTGTCCTGCGGGGTGCTGATCAGCAGGATCTCGCGGATGCCCGCCAGCAGCAGGGCCGACAGCGGGTAATAGACCATCGGCTTGTCGTACACCGGGATCAGCTGCTTGCTGATGGCCAGCGTGGCCGGGTGCAGCCGCGTGCCGGAGCCCCCGGCCAGGATGATGCCTTTGCGTGCAGATGTCATGGGTCAGATGCGGTGGTAATCGCGGTACCAGTCGGCAAAGCGCTGGATGCCCTGGCGCAGCGGGGTGCCGGGGTTCAGCCCCGTCCAGGCCGCCAGGGCGCTCACGTCGGCCGAGGTGGCCACCACGTCACCCGGCTGCATGGGCAGGTACTGCATGACCGCCTCGCGGCCCAGCGCGGCCTCGATGGCGGCGATGAAATCGCCCAGCGGCAGCGGGTCCTGGTTGCCGATGTTGAAGATGCGGTAGGGCGCGTTGGACAGGCCCGGGTGCGGGGCGCCCGGGTCGTAGGCCTCGGCCGGGGTGGCGGGCTTGTCCAGCACGGCCACCACACCGTCGACGATGTCGTCGATGTAGGTGAAGTCGCGCTGCATGCGGCCTTCGTTGAAGACCGGGATGGGCTCGCCCGCCAGGATCTTGCGGGTGAAGCTGAAGTAGGCCATGTCCGGCCGGCCCCAGGGCCCGTAGACCGTGAAGAAGCGCAGGCCGGTGGTGGGCAGGCGGTAGAGGTGGCTGTAGGTGTGGGCCATCAGCTCGTTGGCCTTCTTGGTGGCCGCGTACAGGCTCACCGGGTGGTCCACCGCATCCGCCTCGGAAAACGGCATCTTGGTGTTGCCGCCGTAGACGCTGGAGCTGCTGGCATAGACCAGGTGCGCCACCGGGTGCTGGCGGCAGGCTTCCAGGATGTTCAGGAAGCCCGCCAGGTTGGACTCGCCGTAGGCATGCGGATGGGTGATGGAGTAGCGCACCCCGGCCTGGGCGGCCAGGTGCACCACGCGGTCGAAGCGCTCGGCCGCGAACAGCGCCTCCACGCCGGCGCGGTCGGCCACGTCCAGGCGCTGGAAGCGAAAACCCGGCTGCGGCGTCAGCCGGGCCAGCCGGGCCTGCTTGAGCGCCGGGTCGTAGTAGTCGTTGAGGTTGTCGATGCCGACCACCTCGTCGCCGCGCGCCAGCAGGCGCTCGGCCACGTGCATGCCGATGAAACCGGCCGCGCCGGTGATCAGGACTTTCATGGCCGGCCCCCGAGGGGCAACCGGCCTGCGGACAGGAGCAGACTCATGGGGGCATTGTCGGCCAGTCGGCGATCGGGCGGAACCCGCCTCAGTCCAGCGCCGTGCCCGGGCGCACCCAGTGGCTCAGTTGCGGGTTGCCGCCGCGGTCCTCGATCACCCAGCCCCCGCAGCGGGCCTCGAAGGCCTGGCGCTCGTAGTCGGCCCGGGCCTGCTTGAGCGGGTCCTGGAAGTCGAAGCCGCGGCTCTTGGACTCCAGGTGGACCAGGCTCAGCAGCGGGCTGTAGACGATGTGCCGGTCCGGAAAGCGCTGGGCCGCGCGCTGGCACCAGTCCACGTCGTTGAAGGTGACCGAGAGCTGGGCCTCGTCCATGCCGCCGGTGGCCGCGTAGGTGGCTGCCGTGCAGGCCAGGAAGGCGCCGGTGACCGCCGGCATGCGCCGGGTGAGCTGCGGGCCCAGCAGACCCAGGCCGTCGTCCACCGGCACGCCCACCGCGTCGTGGGCGACGAAGCGCTCCTGCCCGGTCAGCACGCCGGCGTGCTGGATCGTCATGTCCTCATACAGCAGGCGCGCGCCCACGGCCAGCACGTCCTCGCGCTCCAGCAGGCCACGCAGGATGTCGTCCCACTGCGCGCTGAGCATGCGGGTGTCGTTGTTGAGCAGCAGCAGGTGCTCGCCGCGGGCCGCCTCGGCCATGCGGTTGTTCAGCCGGCTCCAGTTGAAGGGCTCGTCGATGCGCAGCACGCGGAAGTCGCCGCGGGCAGCCCCCTCGGCCAGATAGGCCAGGGTCTCGGGCTCGGTGCTGCCGTTGTCGGCCACGACGATGTCCAGCGCGCCCGGGTGCAGGGCCTGCTCGCGCAGGGTGTCGATGCAGTCGCGCAGCAGGCCCAGCTGATCGCGGGTGGGCAGCAGCACGCTGATCACCGCCTCGGGCCGCTGCGGCGTCCAACGCACCAAGGGCTTGGGCGAGGCGCCCAGCGGGTCCGTGACCCGCTGCCAGCGGCGTCCCTGCCAGGCCGCGGGCAGCCAGGGCCGCAGGGCATCGGGGGCCGCCCGGGCGATGAGGCGCAGCACCGATTCGCCGGGGCCCCCGTCCTTGGACCTGTCGACCTCCTCGGCCGTGGATGCGGGGTCGACCCGGCTCAGCAGGAACTGCGGCACATGCACCAGCGGCCCCTGGCCGGCCAGGGCCCAGACCAGGGCTTCCCGAGCCGCCGGCGCGGGCGACAGCGGCCCGGCCGCCTGCGTCGCCTCGGCTGCGGCCAGGGCCGGCGCCACCGCCTGCAGGGCCGAGGCCCGCAGGGCCAGGCTGCGCCCGACGATGTTGAGCTCCAGCATGGCCTCCGCATCGAAGGCGCGGCGCAACAGGGGCCGCACATGGCGCTCCTCGCGGGCGGGCGCCCGCCCGCCGGCATGGTGCAGCGTGTCCTCGTCCCAGTAGAAGGCCGCGGCCTGGGGTGTCTGGCGCGCGGCATGGACCAGCCAAGGCAAGGCCATGGGATCCAGGCGCTCGCCGGCCTCCAGCAGCAGACACCAGGGGAACGCCCCCTCGTCGGGCGGCAGGTCGGCCCAGGCTGAGACGCCGCGCACCCGGGGGTCGGCCGCGGCCATCAGGGCCGCCGCATCCGTCACCACCGGGTCCGCGCCCACGATCCAGGCCTGCCAGTGCGGCCAGGGCTGGGCGCGCAGCGTATCCACGGTGCTGCGCGCGGCGATCGGGTCGCCCGCGCCGGCGTCGATCAGCACGCGGAAGGCCACGCCCTCCCCCACCGCCGGCGGTGTCAGCACGCCCGCCCAGGCCCGCTCCTGCAGCCAGGGCGGCGGCGGCACCCGGTGGGTGCGGCGGTAAAGGTCGTAGTGGTCCAGCGGGAAGGCCGCGTAGCGCAGGCCCTGCGGCACCATGGTGGCCAGCGCGTCGATGCGGCGCTGGATCTCCTCCAGCTCCTTGCTCAGCAACTGGGCCACGCCCAGCTGGTCCAGCCGCGAGTTCTCGTAGCGGTAGGGCCCGCCGACCGCCGTGCCGCTGCCCGGCTCGGTCAGCTGCAGGCTCAGCGCCTGGCCGGAGGGCCAGGCCTCGGGCCGCCAGGGCAGGCGGAAGCCGCACAAGCCGTTGCCGCCGATGTGCTCGCGGATGTCGGGGCGCAGGCTGTGGGCCGAGCCGCTGGCCACCACCCGGCCGCGACAGCGCACCTCCACGCGCAGCGTGGCGCGCTGGCCCGACAGGTCGGTCAGCCAGCCAGAGATGAACTCGTGGTTGGCGAACTCGATCTTGCCCTGCAAGTCCAGCGCACCGGGCTGGGCGAAATGGGCCGCCACTTCGGTGAACAGCCCGGCATGGACGGCCTGCAGTTCCTGGCTCAGCCGGGGATGGCCACAGACGCGGCGCAGCAGGGCCTCGGGCCGCACGCGCCCCGCCAAGGGCGGCGCGGGCCAGCCCAGGCGCTGCCCCATCCATTGCCACAGATGCAGGCGCTCCTCGTCGGACAGGTGGGCATGGGGCAGGTCGCGGCGCTGCACCACCGGGCTCAGCACCTTGAGCGCCATCTCCTCGCTGCGCACCATCTCCAGCGCCATCTCGGCCAGGGGGCGGCCGGCGGCACGCTGGGCCACCCCAGGGTCCGGCTCCCGGCCCAGCACGGCCCGGTAGAGCTGCAGCACATCGCCCTCGCTCAGGGCATCCGTGGGCAGCGCAGGCCAGCTGGCGGGGGCGTCAAAGGCAGGTGAGGACATGGTGCAAGCGTGGGCAGCGCTGGCCGGTCAGGCCACGGTCTGCGGAAAGCGGGCGAGCCAGGCGCGATAGGCCTGGGCGGAATGCTGTACAGAACAGTGCGCGCGGATGTGGCGGGCCGCCCGCGTGCCCAGGGCTTCGCGCAGCTCGGCATGGGTGAGCAGGGTGTCCAGCGTGGCGGCCAGCGCATCGGGCGAGCCCAGCTCCAGGGGCACCTTCAGCACCACGTCGTCCGGGTATTCGCTGGACGGGCCGAAGTTGTGCACCACCGCCGGCAGGCCCAGGGCCAGGGCCCGCACCAGGGTGCCGGAGCTCTCGCCCACGGTCGGGTGGCGCAGGTTGATCAGGGCATCGGCCGCCACGATGTACTCGAAGAAGTCGGACTCCGGGGCGTAGCCGGTGACGGTGACCCAGTCCTCCAGGCCGTGGCGGCGGATGTGGGCGTCGATGTCGAAGCCGGCATTGCGCTCGCCGACGATGACGTAGCGGAACTGCCGCCCCCGCTGGCGCAACTGGCCCAGGGCCCAGAGCGCGGCCTGGATCTGCTTGGGCGGCGTGATGAAGCCCAGCGAGAGGAAGAGGAAGGGCTCGGCGGGCAGGCCCCGGCGCTGGCGGGCCTGGGCAGGGCTCAGCCCCGCCACGCTGGCCACAGCCGGCGAGTAGTGGTGGGGCACCACGCAGGCCGACTCGCGCAGCGCGACGGGCAGCCGGTCGTGGATCCAGCGGTTGTGCACGATCACGCCATGCGCCTGCCGCAGCAGGTGGCGGTTCAGGGGCAGGCTCAGCTTCTGCGCCTCGGAGAACACGCCGGCGCGGCGCAGCATGGCCAGGGTGTTGCCCGACTCGCCGTACTCCTCCTGCAGCACCGCCCGGTAGCCCTCGGCATCGCCGCGCACCAGGGTGACGTCCTCGATCAGGTAGTGCAGGTTGAAGTCGTGCTGCACCAGCAGACCCGGTCGCTGGCGGAAGGCCTTGTAGACGAAGACATGGTCGGCGTTGTTGCCGATCTGGTAGATGTGCGGCTGCGCCCGCAGCGCGGGTTCGGTCTCTGATGCGGACTGGTACTCGGCCAGCGACAGCACCCGCAGCGCGCCGCCGCAGTCGGGCAGCTCGGCGGCCACCGCGGGGGTCAGCCCCTCCTCGTTGACCACGGTCACCGGCCCGCCTTCGCACAGGGCCGGCAGCAGCTCGGCGGTGTAGGCCGCGATGCCCGAGCGCCGTGGCGGCAGGGGCGAGAAGACGACCAGGGGCTGCGCGCTCACGGCGCCTCCCCCGCGGGCGGGACATCGCCCCGGGTGGCCGCCAGGGCCAGGGACACCTGCTGCTGCGCCGCCAGCTCGGCCTGCACGGTCACCATCGCGCTCACATAGTCGGCCAGCTCGCGCTTGAGCTCCTCCGGGGTGCGGCCGGGCAGATCGCCCACCCGGCCCTGCTCCAGGGTCTGCACGCGCTGCGCCAGGCGCAGCAGCTCGCGCCGCATCCAGGCGGGCGAGCCTTCGGCCGGCGCGTCCGTCGGCCAGGCCGCGGGGCCGTTCAGCCGAGCGCGCAGGTCGGCCAGCTCGGCCTGCAGGCTGTTCAAGCGCGACTCGATCTGGGCCAGTTGGGCCATGCTGGTCTCGATGACCGTGCGCACCGCCTCGCCGATGCCCTCGAGGCTGACGCCGGAGAGCAGGGCCTGCAGTTCCAGCGACTGGCGGGCCAGCTGCGGCACGCGCAGGCGCTCGCAGGCGCTGAGGTAGCGCAGGCGGGCCTGCACCGGGTCGCCGGCACGGGGGGCCTCGGTCTGTTCGGCCGGGAAATCGTCTTCGAAGACCACGCCGGTGCGCTGGGCCGAGGCCGAGCGTGCGATCTCGCGCAGCACCTCCAGCCGGGCCTGTGGGCGCTGGGACAGCAGCCAGTGGTAGTGGCCGTAGCCCCCCGGGTCCGGCCACTGGCGCTGCAGGGCCAGGTAGGCGTTGATCACGAAGCCCTCGTCGTCGCCCTCCAGCAGCTCGCTGGCGCGGACGGTCTGGGGCGGGGTGGGCAGATGGGCGTCGGTCACAGGCTCGGGTCCGGTCGGGCGGCCAGGTCGGCCAGGAAGCGCTCGCGCAGCTGGCGCGTGTTGTCGTGGGTGGCCGAGAGCTGGGTCGGCAAGGCAGCGAAGTCCACCCGCTCCGGGTGGGCCGTCAGGCCCATGAAGGCCGCGGTGCGGGCCAGGGCCTCCAGCGGCGCGGCCACCACGGTGTCGTAGTCCAGCGCCAGCACGCGGTCCGGCGGCAGGCCGGCCATGGACTCGTCCAGCGCCCGGTCCTCGGCCAGGGTGCGCTGGTGGATGTCGCTGAGCTCGGCGAAGTCGTAGGGGACTTTCTCGAGCCGGCGGCGGCGTCCCTCCGCCAGCGCGCCCCGGGCATGCCAGACCCCGCTGTGCTTGGCGCTGTACTTGGACAGGGTCTGGGCCACCGGATCGCGGCGCAGGCGGATGAAGCGAAAGCCCTGTGCGGCCCAGCCCTGCAGGAAGCTGCCGGCCCGGGACTGCCCGACCGCGTCGAACAGGAAGTGCGAGATCAGCTTGGTGCCGAAGACGCCGTTCACCGCCCCGTGACGCTGCACCAGATCGAAGGCCGCGTCGGCGGGCACCCCGTGGCGCAGGGCGTAGATCAGGGGCCAGCGCAGGTGCTCGCGGGCGGCGCCCAGGCCGCCGGCTTCCAGCAGCTCGCACAGGAAGGTGCTGCCGGTGCGGGGCGTGCAGACCACCGCGAAGCGGTGCGGCGGCAGGGGCGTGTCCGGCGCGGGCAGCTTGCGGTCGGTCACCAGCACGGGAAAGAGCCCGGTCCAGCCATGCACCTCCAGATCGGGCCGGGCCGCCCGCAGGCGGGCCAGCAGGCCGGCTTCGTCGTCGGGGTCATGGGCGAACACGCGCTTCACGTCCGCCGGGATGTCCTCCACCCGGCTGACGGCCGGGCAGCCGGGCGTGCCGGCCCGCGCAGCCAGATCCTGCAGCAGGGCCGCCGGGGCCAGCAGGCAGGCCTGCGCGCCTCGGTGGGCCAGGAACTTCGCCAGGCCACACTCTTCGCCGGCATCCAGAACGGTCTTCTTCATCACTGCGCCAGGTTGGTTCGGATCTCGCGGCCCGCCCGCTGCGGGCGGGGCATCAGCCCAGCGAAGGCCGCTCAAAGCCATGCCGCTCGATCAGCAGCCACTCGCGCCGGGCCACCTCGTCGAGGGCCTGCGCATCATAGTAGTGGCCAAAGGGATGGGGGCGGGAGGAGCGGTTGGTCGGGCGGGCCTGGCGCAAGGCCTCGCACTGCTCGGCGCTCAGCGGTCGGCCCAGCGCCTGCACGGTGGCGATGAGGTCCTCGGCCAGGGCATGCAGGCGGATCATGTGGGCCGGCCGGAAATGGCGCCGCGTCCACTGGCGCAGGTCCTCGGCGCTCTCGGCCTCGCTGGCCAGGCTTGTCACGCCGTGGGTGAAGAGCTTCAGGTAACGGTAGCTCATCAGGCCGCAGCCCCAGCGCCCCAGGCCCGAGGCCTCGAAGCCGGATTGCACGGTGCTGCGCATTTCCGGCAGGCAGACGGCCCGCAGCCATTCCCGGAAGCCCTGGGCGCTGCCGGTGTCGGCATACCAGACGTCGTGGGCCCGCTGTGGCGTGAGCTGCTCCAGCGCCAGATCGCCGCGCTCGCGCTGGCGCGCCTGCAGCAGCGGCAGGCTGCGCTGCCAGTTCTGGGCATCCACCAGGCGGGTGTAGAGGCTGCCGCGGCGCTGGCAACCATAGGACCACAGCGACAGGTACCAGGACCAGGGATCGCGCACCGAACCGATGATGACCCGGTCGGCGCCGAGCTGCTCGTCGCTGGGCTTGTTGTGCTTGCCCTCGCTGTGCCCGCCCAGCAGCGCCTGCAGTTGCTGCTTGATGTGGGTGGAACCGGTCTTCTGGAGCTCGACGAAGACGTAGTTGTCGCCGATCAGCATGGACCGCTCCCCTCCTTCATGGCCGGTACTGCGCCCGCGGATCAGCTGGTGCGGCCGTAGGTGTCCTGGAAGCGGACGATGTCATCCTCACCCAGGTAGCTGCCGGACTGCACCTCGATGAGTTCCAGGTCGAGCTTGCCCGGGTTGGTCAGGCGGTGCACCTCGCCCAGCGGGATGTAGGTGCTCTGGTTCTCGGTCAGCAGCACGGTCTTGTCGCCGCAGGTGACCTCGGCCGTGCCGCTGACCACGATCCAGTGCTCGGCACGGTGGTGGTGCATCTGCAGGCTCAGCGAGGCACCGGGACGGACCATGATGCGCTTGACCTGGAAGCGACCACCATGGTCGATGCTGTCGTACCAGCCCCAGGGCCGGTGCACCTTGCGGTGCAGGGTGTGCTCGCCTCGGCCGCAGGCGCTGAGCTGGGTGACGATGTGCTTGACGTCCTGGCTGCGGGCGCGGTCGGTCACCAGCACCGCATCGGGGGTCTCCACCACGACCACGTCGCTCAGGCCCACCACGCTGACCAGGCGACTGGTGGCATGCA
This sequence comes from Ideonella dechloratans, assembly GCF_021049305.1. Lineage (GTDB taxonomy): Bacteria > Pseudomonadota > Gammaproteobacteria > Burkholderiales > Burkholderiaceae_C > Ideonella > Ideonella dechloratans. The sequence continues at coordinate 451,763 of NZ_CP088081.1, read as the reverse complement.
CCAGGGTGTCGCGGGCATCCTGCAGCAGCACGTCGCCCTGGGTGACGTTGCCGGCCTCGTCCTTGGCCCCGACCTGCCAGACGGCATCCCAGGCCCCCAGGTCGTTCCAGCCGGCGGCCAGGGGCAGCACGCGGATGTCGAAGACGCTGCCGGGGCACTTCTCCAGCACCGCATAGTCCACCGATTCGGAAGGCACGGCGGCGAAGGCCTCCTTGCCGGGACGCACGAAGACGCCATCCTGCTCGCGCGCGGCCCAGGCGGTGCGCACGGCGCTGGCAATGTCCGGCCGGAAGGCCTCCAGCGCAGCCAGCCAGACCGAGGCCTTGAGCACGAAGATGCCGCTGTTCCAGGTGTAACCGCCCTCGGCCAGGTAGCGCTCGGCGGTGGCTCGGTCGGGCTTCTCTACGAACTGGCGCACCTTGGCGACTTCGCCGGGTTCGGCCGCCACCGCGCGGATGTAGCCATAGCCGGTCTCGGGCCGGTCCGGGGTGATGCCCAGGATGACGATGGCCCCGTCGGCGGCCACGCGAACGGCCTCGCGAAGCGTGGCGGTGAAGCCGGCCTCGTCGGCCACCGTCTGGTCGGCGGGTGTGACCACCAGCACCGGGTCCTCACCGCCTTCCAGTGCGGCCAGGGCAGCCAGGGTGAGGGCCGGTGCGGTGTTGCGGCCCACCGGCTCCAGCAGCACGGACGCCGGGGCCTGCTTGAGCTCGCGCAGCTGCTCCAGCGCCAGAAAGCGGTGCTCGCCGTTGCCCACCACCAGCAGCGGACGAGCGGCGATGTCGTCAGAGGACAGGCCAGCCAAGCGTCGAACTGCCTGCTGGAACAGGCTGTCATCGCCCGACAGGCTCAGGAACTGCTTGGGAAAGCCGGCGCGCGAAAGCGGCCACAGGCGGGTGCCGCTGCCACCGGCCATGATGACGGGTTGCACGGGGATGAGTGTGGAGGGCATGACGTGATCCTTGAACTGGCCACAGTGTACGGGAGCCCCATGGTGGAACATGGACCGACAGCCCCGCTGCGGCCCCACAGATCAGGGGAGATGACGCAAGATGCGCACCCTGGGCCGTCGGCCGTGGCGCTCTCCCCTCAGGACGTCCATCGAACTGACGACAAGACGCCCCGAAAGCTCAGCCCGCCAGCGGAAGCGACAAGCGCCGGGACAGCCAGCGCGAGAAACGCTGCCGCTGGGCGTCGAACTGGGCATCCAGGGCCATCCGGGTGGCCTGGGCCTGCGCCAGCCAGGCCGCCAGGGTGTCGGTCGCATCGCCGGACAGCGTCCGACACAGCAACTCGGCCAGGGCCTCGGGCGATTCGGCCACCGGCAGGCGCCACACCTCGTTCAAGCCCTGGATGCCGGCCGGGGTGGCCAGCACCGGTCGCCCGAAACACAGCGGCTCCACCGTCTTGATCTTCAGACCGGTGCCACCGACCATCGGATTGATCGCGATGTCGATGGCGCCATAGAAAGTCTGCAGTTCCTGGACGAAGCCCAGCCGCACCACCCCCGGCTGCTCCGCCAGGTGGCGGCTGATCCCCCCGGCCACCAGCAATTGCACCGGCGGCCGGTCAGGCCGGGCTTGCCAGGCATCCAGAAAGGCCCGCAGGCTGCGGATGTTCCAGTCGTTGCCGCTGCCCAGGTAGCCCAGCACCAGGGGTGCGCCAGGGCGGCGGGGCGTGAAGGGCGCGACCTGCGGCTCCAGGTAAGGCAGGAAGAGGATATGGCGGTGGCCGCGCGCGGCCATGGCCCGGGCCTCGTCGCGCTGGATGGCCAGCACCGCATCGGCCCAGGCGAAGGCCTCGTCTTCCTGTTGCAGGCTGGTGCTGAACCAGGCGGGCGCCAGGCCGGCCTGCTGATAAGCCAGGGCCCGGTCGGCGAAGATGTCGTGGCTGTCCAGCACCTTCAGCACCTCCGGCCCGAAGTGCCGCAGCAAGGGGGCGTACCAGACGTAGTTGACATGCACCACCTGGTAGCCGCGCAGGCGGTGCATTTCGCTGGCCACGGCGTGCAGCTGCGGGTCGTACCAGTCCATCAGCTGGCAGACATGGTCTGCCCCGATGCGCTTGGACGCGCGCGACTCCAGCAGCTGAACCCGGCCGAAGCGCCCCTGCAGGGCACGCAGCAGCCCAGGATCCAGCCCCTCCTCCCGGTGATAGAGCAGATCGATCTCGAAGCCCATTGCCTCGTACAGCCGCACCAGTTGCATGATGCGGCGGGCATTGCCCTGATCGGCCGGCACCAATCGGTTGAAGGTGACCAAGAGCACCCTGGGGGCGCGCGGAGGAGGAAGCAGGGCACTCATGCCGGCCACTCCCAGGCCAGGGTGCTGAGTTCGCAAAAATCCTCCTTCGGCAAGGCCCAGGCCGGGACGTTGCCGTGGAAGAAGGCCGGCTGATCCTCCGGAAGGGCCGGCAGATCCGCCTGCAGACGCAGCGCCTGGCCCCGCCAGTTCGCCCGGGCCAGGCGCAAGCCCCCGCCCTGGAGGTACAGGGGCAGCTCCGCCAGCCGCACACGCACGTTGGGCAGCAGGGCCCGCCAGCACAGGGGCCCTTCCCAGGGGCGGATCAGGCTGAAGTTGCCTCGCCGGTCGGTGAGCGCACGGCCCCAGACCATGGTGCGCTGCTGGGCCAGTTCGGAACTGGCCACCTGGGCTTCCGAGCCCGGCAACTGCAGCCGCCAGATCGGCTCCCCGGTCTGCAGCAGTCGCAGCGGGGCCCGCAGAGGCCCGGTCACGGCCCAGGCAGAACTGCCCTGCCCCGTCCAGGCCGCGGCCTCTTGGGCAGTCTGCCGCAGACCGGCAGAAGCCAGGCACTGCCACCCCGACGGAGCCGGCAGGGGCTGCAGACCCAGGCGCTCGATGGTCTGAGCGCAAGCGGACCAGCCGGCCGCCTGCGCGCGCCCCCACAGCAGGGTCTCGCCGGGCCCGTCGCGCCAAGCCGCCGGGGCCAGCCAGGCTGCCACGGCGCGTGCGTCATCGGTCACCCCCCCCACCCGCAGCGCCGCGCGGGACAGGAGTTCGTTGGCATCCTGGGCCTGGGCTGGCTCGCTCACGGTCAGGCGCGGGCGCGGGGTGGGCCGGCAACCGGGCAGGGCGTGAAAGTCCCGACGGGGATCGTCGCCGGGATGCAGCCACACCACGGTGGCCGCGCGCTCCAGCAGAGGCCACCAACGCCGCTGCGCATGAGCCAGCACGATCACATGCCCCGGACGCTGGCGCCAAAGCGCGGCCAGCCAGGCGTCGATCAGACAGGAAAGATCCACCCCATGGACACGAGAAGGTGCGAGAGGGGCATTCATGCTGCGCTGCTCCGATGACAGCGGTCCAACCACGCCTGCCAGGCCGGATACAGCGCCTGCGGCAAGCGATCGGCTTGGCGGGCCTGCTCTTCGGTCTGACGCTTCAGCCGCTCATCCGGCGCCAGGCTCGGCACAGCCGCCACTTCGCGCATGGCCTGTGCCAGGGCGGCCACCAGGCCTGGCCCGACCGGCACCGGCATCACCTGAGGCGAGACGTACTCCGGGTAGGCACCAATGTCGACGGTGACCACCCGCCCACCGCCCAGCGCCGCTCGGGGCAGGATGCCTGAGGACTCGCCATAGGTGGGATAGCGCAGCACAAAGCTCAGATCGGCCCGTGCAAGCAGCACGTCGAGCGCTTCGGCATCCAGGTAGCCCGTGACCACCGGGCCATCACCCTCAGGCCACCAGGCGGCAATGCGCCGGGCCAGGTCGTACTCCGCAGGTCGCTCCTCGCCAGCAAACACCAGTCGCAGCATCGGGCAACTGGGCTGGACCTGGCGGTAGGCCGCCAGCACCTCGTACAGCATCTTGTTGCCGGTGAGAAAGCCCGGCACCAGCAGCAACTGGTGCTGCGGGCCGATGCCCCAGGCCTGCAGGATGGCCGGTGCCTCTTCACCGGGCGGTGCGGGCGGCAGGACAAAGTGCGGAATGCGGGCCAGACGCCGCCGATCCAGTTCGGGGACGGCGCCCAACAAGCGGGTCTCGGCATAGCGGGTGTGCACGAGGACACCCGAGGCCTGCTTCAGCACCCGCGCCAGCATGAGGCACTCCTGGTACATCAAGCCCGGCGTCACCCCCAGCGAACCGTCCCGCCGCAGGAAGGCCGGGGGGACAGCATGGCCATCCTCGGCCAGCCAGCCGGCCATCAGCGCCCCCATCCAACCGCGCTCGGCGGCCAGCTGGTGCAGGTAGAACAGGGAGACATCGTGCAGCACCACCGCCCCGGGGTAGGCCAGGAGGTGGTCCAGCATGTGGACACAGTCGCCGTTGTTGCCCAGGTTGTAGAGGATCTGCCCCTGCGGGTCGGGCTGGCGCGCCAGAAACTCGGCCTCACCGATCACCGTCCAGTCCGCATGGGCCGGACGGGCCTGTCGCACCCGCTCCAACTGGTCCGACGCGGCCACGACGCAAACTTCATGATCGCGCGCCAGCCAGGGCAGGTACTCGGCAATGTAGTCGGCCAAGCCGTTGCGCTGCGGCGGCAGCGGCGTGAAAACGTAGAGTCGGCGCCGGGCCGCGCCGGCCGGCACACCGCTCATGGGACGTTCCGATTCGCCGCGTCGCTTGTCGGATGGGCCGCCAAACGCGCCTGGAACTCGCGTTCCAGCTGCACGCGCTGCAGGCTCAACATCTCGGAGCACAGCCCGATCACTTCGGTCTTGAACAGATCCAGGCGCGCCGGCGCCGTGTCATCGGGTCGGGTCAGCAGCAGCTGTTTGAGAAACTCGACCTCCGCCTCGAGCACCTGCAGTCGATGCTCGGCCAAGGAATCCGATGCAGGGCCCAGCCGGATGGGATAGCTGGCCAGCGGCTGGCCCTCCGGACCCTGGACATGCAGACGGTTCTCCCCATCGACCAGGGCCTCCAGCGGCAGGCTCAGCTCGAAGGAGAAGTTCCCGGCATCGTCCATCGCCCCCGCAAACGGCAAGGGTACCGGCGTCCCGTTGTTGAGTCGCGTCTGCAAGGCCGGCACATGCCCCAGGCGGTGACGGTCATGCACATGCCCCCGCAGGACCCCTTCACGCACCCGGTCGAACGCCACGCTGTACAGCAGGTCCAGTGGCGCGCCTTCGGTCAGGGCGAGCACCTCGTGCGGGCCCCGGAGCCTCTGTTCAAGCAGCCAGCGCCCCTGGCTGTCACGCACCCCCAGCAGGACAGCGTCTGCCTCCAGTTGACTGGGCAGCAGGCTGGCCTGCGGGATGCGCAGCGAGAAAGCGCAGCCCTCCCGGGGAGGTATCGGCAACCCGCCCCAGGCCTCGTTGAAGTCGAACATCGACCGCTGGGCCACAGCCGAGGTGAGCGCAACACCATCAAGGCAAAGCTCCACCCGCTCGTGACGCACGGATTCGTCTGCGGGCACGGCGAAGCCGAGCACGCGGCCGTGTGACCAGTCGATCACAGCATGCGACAGTCGCCCAGGTTCCGTGAACATCTCCTTGTTCATGGTGCGTCCTCGAACACATCGGGGTCAGCCGCGGTCGACCCCTCCGCATCCCCCGTTAGCAACAGAGACGCACGCAGGGAACGAAGATAAATTGCCCCGCGTCCGGAGACAGGAAAAATTACATGCAGTTCCAGTGCCTCAAGCTCTTGAGGTCTAAGCGGACCAAGATCCAATTGAAAGTGCAGGGTCTCTCCCTCCAAGGCAGCAGTCTGTCTTGCCTGAGATTCTTGACCTGCATGGCGCCAGCCGCACTTGAATTGCACGGGAGAACGAGGGAACGAATCGACTTGGGTCGACACCAGCAACCGAGCCCCGCCGGCCACTTCGGTCTTCAGCGCCGCTCGGAGGTCAAAGACGATCGACATCCATTCACCATCGAACTCTCGAAAATTGATGCCGAGCTCGAAACGTCCCGTCCGTGATCCGACGGCTGGTCGCTGCGCCAAGAGCACCCAACCCCGATGGCTCCCTGCATAAAACCGTATACATTTGTCCAGCGATGTGCCACGCACAGGCTGCTGGATCACGGGTTGCCTTAACGGGCGCCAGAAAATTTCTGGCTCGATATCCAAAGCTAACGAAGAAGCTTCCGCGGGACATGCTTCCGTCGAAGCCGACAGCGTACCCGCTGTTACCACAAGCTCGTCAAGGCGGCGCTGCAAATCCCTCAATCCGAGCAAGATCTCTTGCAACTCACCAGCCCTGAACGAGGAAGACGAGTCAGACATTTGGCACCGCCTTTAAAATATTCATCCGCTCCGCGGCCGTCAGCGCGAAGGAGGCAGGTAAAAATGCTTGAGCATCTCATAGTCAGCCTCATATATTTTCACCAGCCTTCTGAGCGAATCACCCCCAAGGCGTTCCAATTTCAGCTTGGGTCCACCTTGCTGAGAATGAGGAATCCTGAATTCCTGCCCGGTCCTTTTTGATATATCCGCAGCAAGTGCGTCAATCTCGTGGAACGCATAGACCCTACTAAATGATTCCAGTGGCGCCACGAAGGCACTGATAGGCGAAAAATGGTGCCGGATCGTCGGCACTTGGCAATAGAACTCAAAGTTCGCGATGAACTGATCGAGACTGGGGTTGGCTGGAAAATCTTCTAAATCCACGCCACTCATGCTGGGCAGCGACGCCAAGTATTCCCTAGAAAGTTCGCGATAATGCAAGACCCTATTGGAAAATCCAGACAGAAATCGTTGAATAGGATCCCGAACCACGACAAAGCGCCAAGCAGCCTGCGCAATGTCCTGCTCATGCCGAAAGAAGTAGTCGTGAATATACCCGCCACCTGGACGTTTTCGATCACCAAAATTCTCACCTGTGGCCAAGAGGAACAGCGCTTCCTTCAAAGAAGTACAGGCCACTTTTGGAATCGATTGATAACCAATCGACCACTGCGCCAAGAATATCCCATTCACGGCCGGCGATGGATACTCCCTGAACTCAACATTCAGCACAGGCACTTCCTCGCCCTTCCGAGACCTTAGGCGCAGATGGACCGGCGACTTGGCATCAGCCAGAAGCGAGACTGACGACAGGCGGGCTTGGCGAGCAGCGGGTAGATCGGGCCACTTGCTCGCCAGCGCAGGCGATGGTCGTGGCCATGCCAGCACTGTACTTTCCCCAGATTGCACCATCTCAAGCTCTGCAGGCTCGGTACTGTCGAAAAGCACAATGCCACTGGCTTGGCTGCGCTCCCCCCGGGGCAACAACGGAGGGATTCCTTCCAGACGGACCAACTTGACTCGCGCATCCTCGATGGATGGCCGTACAAGTTTGGGTCGAAGTAAAGTGGGCAGTTGCTCAAGACCTGTGAGCCAACCAGACTCCAGCGTCAGCAATTGCTCTTGCGCCTCAGTCAGCGGGAGTTGAACCGCCAAGGCTTGATCACGCAGACGCTCGCTTACCACCGGAGGCAGACCACGCGCCCAATCCCCCTCAGTTCCGACGGGCTCGACCAACTCCCAACGATGGTCCCCCTCGTCCATCAGACGGAGCAAATAGGTCAGACGATTCTGGCATCGCTGATTTTCTCTTAGCAGCGGTGGCAACTTGCTGTCGATCCCGTTCCATTTCCCCTCCCGAACCACCGCCCTCAGACATTGCAACGGGCTCCGCCAACTCACCACTCGATGCCTGTAGCCTGCACGGGACGCGGCCTCAAGCAAAGCCCATTGGAACGCTACGGATCCATCCTGGACGACATGAAGTATTGATCCAGAGGATTCCAACAGGGCCTGCAAGGACTTCCTGCACCCAACTCTTCGTCCTGGCTCATCCCATTGGCCAACAATCAACGACCCTGCCTGGAAAAGTGAAAATGGCCTGACCAGAACCCTTCCAAGCTCAACGGATGTCATCTCATCCAGCGGAGACAGAAGACCTCCGGATGGAAACCACCAAAGTACTCGCTCGGGTGCATCCATGCGCACCCTGCCTCGATCCTCATCCATGAATCAGCCCCTTCACGCCGCTCGTGAATGAAAGACTCCCAGACCACCTCGCTGAGCGGTCGACATCAAAGAAGCCACCACTGGATTCAAGCAGCATAGCCAAGTATTTGTTGTACTCCTCCGCGCCATTGAAGTGCTGCTTACGCGCAATCTCATGCAGCACCTTCTGGTGGAAGCCGGCGTGGTACTTGAAATGGGCAAAGAATGCCGGCTGCGGGGCCACCCTCAGGTTCGAGGCGTAGTGCAGCCCCTGAGCCAGGCGGACCCAAGGGGCATACCGGAACACCGCGATCTTCTGGGAGGTGTAGAGATTCGGCGCCGAATCTGGAATGAGTCGATGCCGCAGTGCGCTGAGGTACGTCACGGCATTCGAGTAGTGGCCCGCCCCCAACTGCCAGCGCTGCAGCGGCTGCCGGTCGAAGTAGGGTGCCGCCTCGAACAGGTTCTTAGCCTGGGCGAAGTCGGCTTCGGCCAGTTCCCCTGACGGGTACATGTCCACCATCAGGGTCTGTGCCGCATCGTGGCCCTGGGCCTGCAGGCCAGCCAGCCACTGGGTGATGGGCTGACGCTCGCAGTCTTCGTAGACCAGCAATTCGTCAATGTCGGCCAGCACCACCCAGCGCCCCAAGGCGTGTGCCCCCAGCACCGCCTGCTGCCAGGCCACCCCATAGTGCGAGTCACGATAGTCGGTGTCGGCGGAATAGAGCACCACATCGGGCTGGGCCAGCAGGTACTCGCGGGTGCCGTCGTCGGACAGGTTGTCCACCAGCACGAAGTGACGCACACCGAGCCCGCGGTAGTGGGCCAGGAAGTGGGGCATCAGGGTCTTCTCGTTGCGTGCCACCGCCACCAGGATCACCGGCGCCTCCGACAGTCGCGTCACACCCTGAGGATCGCTCAGCAACTCCAGTTGGTTGGGCGCCCGGCCGCCATCGCCCAGGGTGGGCGCCGCCAACGTGGGCCAAAGCCGTGCGGGACGCAGGGCCGTGGATGACAGGCCCGCCTCCAGCCGCCCCATGGATGCATGCTCGTCCAGGTGGGTGACCCAGGTCGGACTGGACCGCCCCGGATAGAAGCGGTTGTGCCAGACGTTGACCGGTGTCGCCCCCGCGCCAAAGCGGCGCCTCAGGTGCGTGTCGTAACCCTGGTCGCTGACCTGGAATCCGCAGCCCGCGAGCAGGTCGCCCACCAGCTTGTCCTCCATGAAGGAGGCCAGCCGCAGGCGCGCGCCCGACGAGGTGCCGGCATACCAGCGCAGGATGTGCATGGCGTTGCGGGAGACAAAGTAGCCACAGCCACCGTCCGCGTACACCGAGGGCTCGGGTGACTTGTCCAGTGCGCTGGCACCGCGGGCAGAGGCCGACTTGCCCTGGTGCCAGAGGCGGTCCATGTCACCGGCCTTGCGCCACAGTGGCCGCCCCATGTAGTGGTGCGCACGGTGCAGCGAACGGGCCAGGAAGGCTTCCACATTCAGGTGGCAGTCGTCGTCGATCTTGTAGACGTAGCAGAAGTCGGTGTGCGCCTCCACCCAGTCCAGCACGGCCAGGGTCTTGGCCGGCAGATGCTCGTAGGTGTCGGGCGCCGCCAGCGCCAGCACGTGGCCCGCCATGCCCTCAGGGGCTGCCCCGTCACCATCGCCCACCAGCACAACCCAGGGTACACCGTGCTCGGTGAGGGTGCGCCCCCAGCTCTCGCGGATGGCGCGCACACGCCCTTCCAGATTGGCGCGGCAGGAATAGACCACCACCAGGGTGTCCTGCAACCAGCCTGGGCTGCGCAGACGCAGCGCTCCGTCCTCAGGCAGCAGCGAAGCAGCCCTCTTGTCCTCGGGCAGGCAGCGCTCGAAGTCGTGGATCAGGGCCGCCCAGCCCGCCTGGTCCGGCCAACGGCAGGCCAGCCGGCGCAGCAGGTACAGGGCATTCCACAGCGGAGCGACCAGTGGCTTGTCGTGCGCACGCTCCTGCCAGGCACTCATCCACAGGCTGCGCAGCTCAGCCAGTTCCACCTCGGGCAACTGTCCATCGCCTTGCGGCGCCTGTTCGGCCATCAGCGCCAGACGCACAGTCGCGAGATAGGTCCCCAGAAAGTGCGTGTCCCACTTGTTCAAACGCCGGCAACTGGCGAGGCTGGGCAGCGCGGGGGAGGCCGTCAGCTCGGTGGCCTCGTTCAGGCCATCCCAGGTGGCCCATGCCCACCGAGCCCACTCCGGCAGACGGGCCTTTCCGGTGTTGCGAACCACAGCCTGCAGGGCCTCGGAGGGCAACTCGGCCTGCTCGTCCATCAGAGGGTGCGCCGCCAGACGCATCACCTCCTCCATGCCCAAGCCTTCGGCTTCAGCGGCCATATCGGACACGCGGGTGGCCAGGTCCTCACCCGGCACCGCAGCCAACAAGAGTTCGCGGGAGATCTGCAGGGCATCGGCCTGCCAGCGTGCCTGCCCGTAGCGGAGCAAGGCTTGCGCTCTCTTCAGCGCCTGTCCGTCCGGAGCCTGACCGGACGGTGGAACCAGCAGGGACTGCAGCTCCTGCATGACCGCTCGCCCACGGCGCAGGCGGTCGGGTTGCGTCCGGACATCCGGCCAGCGGCGGTCCAGGCACGTCCAGAAAGCTGGAACATATTGGTAGCTTCGCTCGGCCTGCTCCAGTACCTCCGTCGCCAAATTGGCGGGCAGCGCCGGCATCATCAGCAGCAAGGACACCTGCGCATCGATCAGGTGACTGTCATGAGAGCGTGCCCAGGGGTTCTTGGCCAACCCGCTGATCAGGTAGGCCAGGGCCCGCACCAGTCCGCCCACGGCCTCGTCGGCCAGCGGCCGACGTTCACTTTGCTGCAGCAGATCCCAAGCCGCCTGGCCCACACACTCGGTGTTCAGCCAACCGGGCAGTTCCAGCAGGCGCCAAACCATCTCGGCGGCCCGTGTGAAATCCAGCGAGGCCACATGCTCGGGCAGGGCCAAGCTGACAGAAGAGGCGTGGTCTGTCGCGCCTTGCTCCCGCAGAGCCGCGATGTCCAGCAAAGGCCGGATTTCATGGTACTGCCGCAGGCTGCAGAAAAAGGGAACGGTGTCGCGCAGAAAGCTCTGCCGCGTCACCTCCCCCAGGGGCACCGCGGACAGGGTTTCCTGCAAGACCTCGATGGCACGACGCCCGGACACCCAGCGCTGGTTGAAGTCACGTTGCGCACGCCACAGCGCCATCCGTCCCAGGTCTCGCTCGCCACCTTGGCTCAGCAACTCGCGCACACCCGTTCCCTGGGTCAGCAGGGCCGACAGGCCGAATCGCTCCGCCTCCCTCTGAACAAAGGCATCGAGTTCCGGAGGCAGATCGGGCAGGAGGGCCGCATGGACCGCATGCTCGATGGCCGCGAAAAGGCGGTACTGGTAGCGCTGGAGCTCAGCACCGGCGGCGGTGGCGGCGCTGCCAGCCAGAGCGTGAAGACCCCACAGTTCATCCACCAGACGCCGACGGCTCAGATGCAAGTTCACGGCGGACGGCAGGACCTGACCATTCACCCTCACCTGGATCTGGGGTTGCTGATCCGCGGTCAGCCGATCCCAGATCTGGGAGGGCACTTCGATTTCGAAGCCCGGCAGGGCCGAAGCCCCATGCACCGCACGGCGGACATCCTCGCGCTCGACACGCACCACGGCGGCATCCACGGGCGCATCGCCCAGCCAAAGGGAGATCGTCTCCTGACCGGCCTCGCCTGTCGCGGCCCAGCCTCGCAGCAGCAGCCCCTCCATTGCCTCGACCTGCCCCTGCACGGGGGGAGCCTCTGGCTGTGATTCGTCAGACGAGCGCACCGGGATCTCTTCCACCCAATCCGGCGGCAGACAGGCGGCCAGGCCGGCACGGTGTGCGTGGTCAAGCAGCAGCTGACGCGATGCAAGAGACAGGCCTTCCGGATTCCCTGCCGACGTCAGCGCGGCAGAGTGGAGGTTCAGCGCCTCTTCCAGCACCTGTTTCAGCCGCTCACGGTGCCATTCCATGCTGGGCACGCTGACCAGCACCTGTTGCCCGACCTGGACACTCAGGGTGCCCGCCCCTTCCTGCGGGATGCGGTCCCACAAGGCTGGCGGCAGGTCGATCAGGAAACCCAGGTCGAGCCGTTCCGACTGGAACGCCGCGCGCACGTCCTCGCGCTCGGCACGCCGCACAGCGGCCTCCATCGGCGCACCGTCCAGGCACAGCGTGAGGTCCTGATCGATGTCATCCGCCCCCAGGGCCCAGCCTCGCAGGGTGAGCCCCTCCAATGCCTCCACACGCCCCTGGATCGACGCGATCGCCACGCCGCCCCCCACATTGCCTTCGGCCTGCGGCCCCCAAACAACTCTCGCTCGACGCAAACTCATGCCAACTTTCCCAATTCAGACGAGCTCAGAGACCAAAGGCCACCTTGGCTGCAATCGCAATCTGGTAGAGGATCTGCGTGATGCCACGCGTGACCTCGATGTTCTTCGAATCGATCTTCGGCAGGATCATGATCTCGTCGCCCGGCTGTGGCGAAGACCCTGGCTCGGCCACCGTGCCGTTGGGGTGCAGCACGATCTCCTTGGAGGTGTCCGCCGACTGGGTATAGCCGCCGGCCATGGCGACATAGTCGGCCACCGATGCCCCCGGCTTGAAGACCAGGGCATTCGGGAACAGGACTTCCCCACTGAGCAGCACGGTGTTCTGCTTCTCCGGCACCACCACGACGTCGCCATCCTCCAGCAGCATCTGGTCAGCCTGCTCCTTGCTGGTCAGCACCACCTGCCCCAGGGGCTGGACCTGCTGGGCCTTGGCCACGAAGGACATCATCAGATCGGCCTCCTGTTTGCGCAGGGCGGCCTCCTCGGCCGTGGCTGAGCGAGCGGTCAGTGCAGCCGTCTCAAGATTGCGCAGAGACAGGTCCAGCGAACGCTTCTGCCTGTCCTGGACAGACTTGCGGTACAGCTGAATACCTGCCAGGTCCGCCTCGGGAGAGGGGTTCAGACGCGCCACCAGATCCTTCAGGCGGGCGCCATTGGGCATCACCAGAGCGCGCTCGCCCAGTTGGGCCCCCTCGATGCGCACCAGCAGCGTGGTGGGGTACTTGTCGGCGGTGAACGTCACCAAGTCGCCGTTGTGAACCATGACGCTCCCCAACTGAGACAAGGGGTAGTACTCGCTCTTGAGTTCGACGCCGGTGTTGCGCACCACGCTCACATGGGTGGCCGTGGGCTTGGGTTGCGCCAGGTGAACCAGTTCGGCCGCCGGCACATCGGGTGCGGACAACTCGAAGAGATAGGTGTTCTGCGCTTCGCCCTGGACCGTGACCGCGTACTGACGGGGCCGCACCACGACCGTGTCGCCATCGTGGAACTGGAGGCGCTCCAGTTTGCCCTCGAGCAGAAACTGGTAGAGATTGAGCACTGCGCGCGGCTTGCCGCCGCGCAGCACCTCCACATTCAGATAGCTGCCACGGTCCGGATCAATGCCTCCCGCGCGATCCAGGAAGCCCAGCACCGAATCGGAGGACAACCCGCCATACAGGCCGGGGGCACGCACATAGCCGGTCACGAACACCTTGACCGGCTGCGCCGATTCCAGCGTCGCATACACGCCTACATTGGCCTTGAAGGTGCGTTTGACCTGCTCGTCCACCCGCTGGTTGAGTTCGTCGTTGCGCACCCCCCGAACCTGGATGGGGCCGGCATTGGGCACGAAGATGTTGCCCTGGGCATCCACCACCTGCACGGCCTCGTAGTTCAGAGCCCCCCACATGCGCAGTGTGATCCGATCCCCACTGGCCACCTGGTAGTCGGGGTTGAAACCCGAGAAGCCCTGACTGGCGAAACGACCACTGAAGATCTGTGAGCCGAAAACCACGGGCTTGGCACCAATGGTCTGCGAGCCCGGCAGCATCGGCAGGGGCTGAGGGGGCGGCGCCGGAACCATGGCGGCATCCATCGTGGTCGGAATCTGACCCGAGGGAAGTCCAAGCATCTGCCCCAAAGACTGCCCCTGCCCCTTGGCCTCTCCGGAGGGCTCTGCCGCAAGGACCGTCGACAGGAGCGATAGAAGCAGAAAGCTCGACGCAAGCGTGCGAAGAAAGCGTTGCAGCATGGGTTCAGTCCTGGTGTTCGCGAATCGTGGCCATGGCCAGCCGCACGATGGTGAAAAGCATGCCGCACACGGCAACAACGGTGAGCCAATCAATGACCCGGTGGGGATAGGTCGCCAGATCCGGCAGGGTGGCCGGCTCGAGCACCATGAGCGTCTTGAGCTTGCGAACCGTGTCCATGCGCGCCTGCTCCGCCGCGGCCAATGCCAACTTGTGCTCTTCGTCGGCAAAGCCTGTCAGGGCCAGCAGGTTCTGATACTGACTGGCCAAGGCCGTCAGTTGCGCGCCGTCCACGGTTCCCGTGGCCCTCAGCCGCTCGACCTCGATCTGGGCCTTGGTGGCCTCCAGTTGGCTTCGCAGGCTGCGCACCTGCAGGCTGTCCTCGCTGAGGTAGGCCTGCGCAGCCTTCAGATCGGCCTCCTGCTTCGCCTGCGTTGCCTGCAAGGACGCTGTCAAGGTGCTGTTGGCTGCCGCCTGCGACAGCGGATCGAGCAGGCGGTGCTGGGTTTGGAAAGCCAACAGATCTGCACGGACCTTGGCCTGACTCTTGGCTGTGCGCTCCACCTCCTGCTCGGCGAAGAGCATGCGGTCATGCGCAATGCGGTGGGCGTTCTCATTGAGCACCGCCTCGGTTTCTTCAACCACAGCTTGTGTGAGCTTCTGCGCAAAGGCGGGTTCGAAGCCCTGGGCCTCGATGGTCAGCAGCCCGGAGGTTTCGTCCAGGGTGACCTTGATGCGGTTGCGGAAGTAGTTAAGGAAGTCCTCGCGACGGGCATCGGCGCTCAGGCGGTACAACACATCCAACCGTGGCGCACTGTAGTGCGCACGCAGATTGAAGCGCTTGTCGAGCTTGAGCATCAAGTCCGAGGACTGGATGTAGTTCTGGACGAAGAATGTGTCGACCAGCGACAGCGAACCACCCGCAGCCCCTCCCAGCAAGGCGGCCACCGACGAACTCCCGCCGGTGGGAAGGGAGGAGGTATCACGGACACTGACGACCGCCACGCTGGCATAGCGATCCGCCGCCATCAGGGTGTAGAACACCGTGGCCAGTGCGACAGGGATCACAAAGAGAACCCAGGTGACGCGTGCGGGCGTGACGAACTTCAGGGAATTCAGGTTCATGTCCCTTGCACCTTGGCGAACTGTTGGCGTTTTTGCTGCATGTTCTGGTAGAGCTCCAGCCCTTCCTTGACATCGTGATAAAGCGTGGCTTGGCCGTCCTCGAGGATCACCACCACATCGCACATGTTCTGGATGTCCTTGGGGTTGTGGGACACCAGGATGAGCTTGCCCTTGGCGACATGGGCTTGAAATGCGGCCTGGGCCTTCTTGCGAAAGATCGGGTCGCCGGCCGCCATACCTTCGTCGATGAGGTAGTAGTCGAACTCAAAGGCCAAGCTGAGCCCGAAGGTCACCCGTCCCCGCATGCCGGAGGAGAGCGTCTTCATGGGGAGATCGAAGAACTTTCCGATCTCGGCAAACTCCTCCACGAAACGCACTTTCTCCCGCGTCTGCTCCGGACTGGCGCTGAAAAGCCTGCAGACAAAGCGCACGTTGTCCCTGGAAGACAGGGAACCCTGGAATCCCCCCCCCAGACCCACCCGCCAGGACATGGTCTTGTCGGTGCGCACACACCCCCGGTTGGGCACCTCCACGCCAGCGATGATGCGCATCAGCGTGGACTTGCCCGCCCCGTTGCGCCCCATCAAACCGATGCTGGCGTCCTCAGGAAACTTGAAAGTCAGATCCCGGAAGACATAGTGGCGCCCCATGGGCGTCGGGTAGTACTTGGTGAGATTGACCAGTTCCAGCATGGGACGGCCCTCACTCGCCAGCAGCCAGTTCTTGGCGACGGATCCGACAGAGGCCCATGCCCAGAAAACACAAGGTCAATGCCCATAAGGAGGGATAGGCCATGTTGATGCCCTGGTCAACCCGGTACCCCGCCAAATAGGCCTCTCTCCCGCATTCCACCAAGTGCATCAGCGGATTGAAAAGAAGCAGCGCCTTGATGTCAGGCGTGGGAGCGTGAAAGACAAAGATGACCCCTGAGAGCATGTACAACGGCATGGATATCAGATTCACCAGTGTGCCGATCCGAGGCATCGGCCCCGACAGTCCAGCCAACAGGAGCCCCATGCCCGCGCCAAAAAAGAAGTAGACCGCCCAAACCGCGAAAAGATAGAGCAAATGCTCAGGAAAGACATATGGCACACCCAACCGTGCCAGGATCAGCATCGACAGAACGAAGATCAGCACATTCAATACCAGCTCAAGGATGGCCCGTGAAATGAAGGCATCCATGGGAACGACCTGCCGGTAATTGAACAACCCTTGGTTGGCTTTGGCGGCGTTCATCAGTTGCGACCACAGACCTGTGCAAAGCCTGAAGGGCATCAACGCCACCATCAGAAAGACGGCATAGGGGTAGAGCCCTTCATGCAGGCGCCCCCGCAGAAAGGTGTTGAAGCCCACCAGCACCCCCACCTGGGCCAGCGGGGTTCCCAGAAGCCACACCACCCCCGTCCAGTGGGTGCCGAAACGCGTCTTCAACTCCCGCATCAGCAGGGCAAAGATCACAGCGCGCTGAATTTGCCAGGGGGTGCGTTTCTTCACGGGTGGAACTTCACGAAGGGGACATCACCCCGATGAACGCCACAGGGCTGCCGGACCACGGTCCGGTTCGGCGGGACTTTAACTCAGGCCTCCGCACGGGCCATCGACAGAATTGGCACCTCATCGTCGCCCGATCCATCTCTTGCCCATCAGATGGCGCTGTCCGGCCCAGGGGCGAAACCGGGCTCGGTCGAAACGGCCGCCAGCAGGGGCTGGATCAGGGCGCGAGCCAATGCCTCGGGACGATCCGCCAGGGCCAGCGGAAGGATCAGGTGCTCGGAGCTGTGAGCCCGCGTGCGGTCGGCCTGCGCCCCCAGGTCGAAGACGGCCACGCGGCGTCCGCTGGCCAGCGCCGCCGTCAGCACATAGCAGTAGGTCTCGGGCCAGATCGACGGGATCAGGATCAGATCCGGCGCGAAGTCGTCGATCTTCTGCGGCAGTTCATGGTCGAAATAGCGCCCCTGCAGTTGGACGCCCAGCGCGGCGAGCCGGGCATCGTCCGAGGAGTAGCCCAGCAGACCCAGGGTCAGCGGCAGCGCCTGGTCGCGCGAGGCCTGCGCCAGCCCCGCCAGCACCTCGAAGCCTTTGACGTGGTTGATGGCACCGATCACCAGCACCCGGGCCGGCCGGCCGGCCGCCACCTGCGCGTGTCGCCCCGGCCCGGCAGAGGGCGGCTCCTCGTGGGGCTGCACCTCGACGCTCTCGCACAGCCCCCAGTGGGCCAGGCGCCTGGCCACATCGGCCGAAGGGGCGACCACGCTGTGGGCCGCGGCGAGCAGGGCCCGGGACTGCGCCCGCCAGGCGCGGATCGGCCCGAGGGCCTGCAACTCGGCATCACCGGCCAGACAGCGCCCGCAATCGTCCTCGCTGGGTTGCCCACAGAACCGCCCCGCCTGATTCACCAGGTTCACCCGCGGGCAGAGCAGGTAGTAATCGTGCACGGCCATGCGCAGGCGCAGGCCGAGCGCCTGGACCAGGCGCACCAGCAGGTCTGCGGTCCCGACCGGGAAGTCGATCAGGTGATGCACATGCACCTCATCGATCTTCAAGCGACGCAGGGCCTCGGTCAGCAGTTCCACTGCATCGAGCGGCACCTGCGCCAGGTTGTGCAGACCGAACAGACCCGGGTGCAGCAGCGCCAGCGCCCCTTGCTGGGAAGCGGGTCGCAACTCGAACACGCCCCAACCCTGTGACACCAGTCGTTCGTTCTCCTCCAGCAGGTGCCGCTCGGTGCCGCCGCCGCGGTTGTGGCAGACCAGCAGCACATTGCGCACCTCGCTCTGGCGTGCCAGCCGGGCCAGGTCCAGCCGGGCCCGCGCAGCCCAGGCCGGATCCTGCGCGATGTAGCGGGCCACATCCGGCTGGTAATTGGGATGCAGGCGGGCCAGGGTCTTCATGGCCTCACGGGTGCGCTGCAGGGCCTCGCCCTTGAAGCTCACCGACCCCACATGGCGTACATAGACGTCGCAGGCGATGGCATTGCGCCAGCCCCTGCGCAGCACCCGCTGACACCAGTCGTTCTCTTCGCCGTAGCCCCGACCGAAGTGGCGCTCGTCCAACCCGCCCACCTCGTCGAGGGCGGCCCGGCGCATGTACATGCAAAAGCCCACCCCGGTGGGCGCCTCGACATGCACGCCCTTGTTCACCTCGCCGGCCAGACGGTCGATCTCGGCATGCGACAGCTCCAGGCTGGCCCGGTTGTCGGCCAGGGTCTCCGGATAGCTGCAGATCGTGGCGTTGTTGGACAGGGGCGTGACGCTGGCCAGCCGCGGATGTTCCTGGGCATGGGCCAGCAGGCGGTCGAGCCAGTCGTTGTAGACCACCGTGTCGCTGTTGAGGATCACCACGTCATGCCCCTTGCACAGACGCAGACCATGGTTGACCGTCTTCACGAAGCCCAGGTTGCCGCGATGCTGCTCCAGCACGAACAGGTCGCGCGCAGCCAGGCTGCGCAGCAGGGCATTGAGCTCGGGATCAGGGCCCGCATCGTTGATCACCACCACGCGGTGCGGCGTGCGCACCGGCGCGGTGAGCACGCTGTGCAGGCAGGCCAAGGTCTCCTGCAGGCCGCCATAGACGGGGATGAAGACATCCACCTCGGGCGCCGCGCCCCAGGCCCGGGGCTGCACCTCGGTCCAGACGGCAGCCTCCCGCAGGTCGGGCCCCGCCGGAGCCGCCCGGGCGATGGGGGCCGACCGCCCGCGGGCATCCCCCCCCTGCAGCAGCGGCCCCAGTTCCCCCGACGCGAATGCCGACAGCACGCCCCCCTTGAGCATGCGCAGCTCCGGCCGCCCATTGAGCAGGCGCCGCATGTCCAGGCCCGGCAAGGGATTGCGGCCCTCCCGCCAGCCCCAGCGCTGGAAGTGGACCAAGGCGTCGATCGCCGTGCGCCCCACATCGGGATAGCTGCGCAAGTAGTAGTCAGCGTCAAACCACGGCGAAGGCGAGAAGCCCGTGAAATGGGCGCACAGCCCGAAGTGCAGCAGCCGGTTGACCCCCTGCCGGTCCGGCCAGTGGGCGTCGTAATGGCGCACGTTCAGCAAGGGGCTGGGCGACAGGCCGGCCGCGTCGCCGTGTTCCACGTAGTGCCGCAGCGGGGTCAGGCCGCCCAGCCGGGCGGCGTCGACCTGGGAAAGGTAATGGTCGCGGTCGAACAGGCCCAGCAGCCGGGTGAGCTCCACCTCGAAATCAAGCAGCGCCCGCGGCCGCCCCAAGGGGCGGCCCAGAGCCCGCGCCAGTCGAATGCTCTGCAGCATGACCTTGGCGTCGAAAGCCCGCTTCGGCACCTTGATCAGAGCCACGTCAAAGCTTCTCCATCCCTGCGGAACCCGAATGCCCCCTCACGGGTGCTCTTGTTCTCCCCTGCCGGGCCCGCAGCCTCCTGCGGAATGTACACGCCGCCGTCATGCGTGGCTTTCTGGCGCCGGTGAGGCGGGCGACCGGGGCGGCAAGAACGACAGCAGGCCTGCGGCGCGCCACTGCGCCACCAGGGCACGCTCGCGGTCCCAGGCGTGCCGACGGCCCCGGCGGTGCCAGCCCCCCAGCACATGGGAGTCTCCCGCGACGGTCTCGGCAATCCCGGTCATGTGCAGCCCCTGCCCCAGCCCCATGGTTGTCAGCCAGGCCAGCACGAGCGCGCCGGCACTGGGCGGCGCCCCCAGGCGGTCGACCAAGGCCCTCCAGACGCCCAGCGGTACCGTCAGCACCGGCACACCCCGGGCCCGCAAAGCCTGCACCTGCGGCCATCCCTCCATGGCCACCAGCGGATCGGCACCGGTGATCACCGCCCAGGCGGGTGTCTGCAAAGGAAGCGCCCGACAGTCGGGGGCCGCCACCCAGACATCGAGCCGATGGCCCAGGGCCGGCGTCAGATCCTGTCCGGGTGGCTGCCAACGGTTGAAGCGCAGGACCACGGCATGGGCATCGATCTCCGCGCCCCGGGGCCGCTCCAGCACGCTGCCTGCGTTGCCCACCACGCACACACCCCCTGCCGCCCGGGCCTGCAGCCAGGCCACGAAGGCCTCCCGCGCCTCCTGCATCGCCACCACCCGGGGGCCGGTCAGACTGTCGCGCAACAGCGCCAGCCGCCGGGCGTTGCACCGCTCGCGGGGGAAACCTCCGGCCACGGCACAGGCCGCATCGAGCGCGCGACACCAGCGTCCGGGCAGGGGCCGCCCATGGTCTCGCCAGCACTGCGCCAGGCGTTGCAAGCGAAGGGTGTCTGGCTGGTCGCGCCAGGCCAGCCAGCGCAGGCGGCGCAGGCCATGGCCATAGTGGCCGCGCCGACGCCACCAGTCCGCCCACAGCGTCAAGGCCAGCGCGCGCCACCCCATCAGGCCGACTCCTCCGGGGGCCGCATGGCGGCGAGCCAGCCCCTCGCCAACAGATCGATGTCGGCCTCACGCAGAACGCGCGAGCGCAGCCCCCAGGTCACGGCCCGATAGGCCGCCGGCTCGTCCAGCAACCGGGTGATCCAGCCATGCCAGTCGGCGGCCGTGGCCGCCACGCAGGCACCTGCGCCCACCAGGCGCTGCGCATCCGGCAGCGGCGAGCAGACAGTGGGGTGGTTCCAGAACGCCGCCTCGATGACCTTGAGGGCGGACTTGCAGGCGGTGAAGGGCGTGGCCTCCAGCGGCGCCAGGTGGATGCCAGGCCGCCGCACCTCGGACAGATAGTCCGCAAAGGGCACCCTGGGCCGATGCTGCACCTGGTCGGCCGGCACATCCAGGGCATGGGACAGGGGCCCCACAAGCTCCAGTCGCAGGCCCGGTCGCGCCCGCAGCAGGGATGACAGCAGTGGCGCCACCTGCGCGAAGTCGCGGTCATGGCTGCGCGTGCCGGGCAGGTAGCGCAGCACGGGCTCGGCGCGGTCCTGCACCGCCGGCTCGGCCTGGGTGCGCCAACTGCGGTGGACGGCATTGGGCAACCAGAAGATGCGAGCCGCCCCGCCGGGACCGGGCTCGGTCGCCAGGGCCTGCGCCAGGGCCTGGGTCGAGACCGTAACCCGGTCGAACAGCCGCAGGGCCTGACGGTGACGCCAGAAACGGCGCCGCAGGGTGCCCAGGGGCAGCTGACGGTTGAGCACCGCCGGACTGTGGTGGGCCTGCGCCGGATCGAACACCAGGTCGTCCACGTCGGCCACCAGCCTCACGCCTTGTCCGCGCAGCTGGCGCTGGATCCACCAGAAGCGCCAGGACAGCTGCGGCCGGTGGAACACGACGATGTCGGGCCGTCGGGCCCAGCCAGGGCGGCTGAGGTGGGACAGCGTCACCTCGTGCCCCTGCGCCGTCAGGGCCAGCGCGAGGTTCTCGCAGCGGTAGGTGTAGGAGGGGTCCTCTCGAAACCGATCCGGGTTCTTGTTGCAGGCCAGAAAGGCAATGGCCAGCGGACGGGACACGGCAGACTCCGGGGAAGGCGTGGAACGCAGGGCGCGTCCGAGTGTAGCCGCAGGCCGCTCGTGCGCCCGGTTCAGACCCCCTGGATCACCCGGCGGTACTGCATGGCTTCGGCCACATGGACCACATCGATCACGTCCCGGGCCGCCAGATCGGCGATCGTGCGCGCCACCTTCAGCACCCGGTGGAGGCTGCGTCCGGACCAGCCCAGCTGCTGCGCCGCGTTCTGCAGGAACTGGCGCGCCGCGGGCGCCAGCGGCGCATTCGCCTCCAGGGCCTCGCCGGCCAGTCCGGCATTGGGCCCGCCCTGCCGGGTCTGCTGCAGCGTCTGGACCGGCCGCACCCTGGCCACCACCGCGGCGGTGGACTCGCCCACCGGACCGTTGAGCAATTCGTCCGGCCGGGCGGCGGGGACCTCCACCTGCATGTCGATGCGGTCCAGCAGGGGCCCCGAGATGCGGGCCTGGTAGCGGGCCACGGTGTCCGGGGCGCAGCGACAGGCCCGTCCCGTCACCGCCTGCGCGCCCAGCCAGCCGCAGGGGCAGGGGTTCATGGCGGCAACCAGCTGGAAGCGCGCCGGGAAGCGGGCCTGGCGTGCCGCGCGCGAGATGGTGATGTGGCCGCTCTCCAGTGGCTCGCGCAAGGCCTCCAGGGCGGAACGTGCGAACTCCGGCAGTTCGTCCAGGAACAGCACACCACCATGCGCCAGGGAGATCTCGCCCGGCCGCGGGGGGCTGCCACCGCCCACCAGGGCCGCCGAGCTCGCACTATGATGGGGCGCACGCACCGGTCGGGTGCAGCCCGGATCGACCTCCAGACCGCCGGCCCCCAAGCCCTGCAGGGCCGCGCTTTCCAGGGCTTCCTCCTCGGACATCGGCGGCAGCAGGCCCGGCAGGCGCTGGGCCAGCATGGACTTGCCCGAGCCGGGCGGGCCGACGAGGAGCAGGCTGTGACCGCCGGCGGCCGCGATCTCCAGCGCCCGGCGAGCCGCCATCTGCCCCCGGACATCGGCCAGGTCCAGCGCCTGGGGGCGGGCCCGGGGAGCCGCCGGCCGCGCCACGGGAAGCGGCTCGCCCTGAGGCAGCAGGGACTGCACCACCTCGCCCAGATGGCTGGCCGAACGCACCTCCAGCCCGGGCACGCGCGCCGCCAGCGCAGCACTGTCGGCCGGAAGCACCAGGCCGCGGCAGGCCCCCTCCTTCCGAGCCCCCAAGGCCAGGGCCACAGCGCCGGTGACCGGGCGCAGTGCCCCGGCGAGCGACAACTCGCCGGCGAACTCCCAGCCCGCCAGCCGCTGCGGGTCGATGATGCCCTGGGCCGCCAGGATGCCCAGGGCCATCGGCAGATCGAAGCGCGCCGACTCCTTGGGCAGATCGGCCGGCGCCAGATTCACCGTGATGCGCCGGTTGTGCGGAAACTCGAAGCCGCTTTGGGCCAGGGCCGCGCGCACGCGCTCCCGGGCTTCCTTGACCTCGGTGTCCGCCAGCCCCACCAGGGTGAAGCTGGGCAGACCATTGGCCAGATGCACCTCCACCATCACCGCAGGCGCCTGCACCCCGTCCAGGGCCCGACTGGCCACCACCGCATACGACATCACACCCCTCCGCGCTGCCGGCAACGGGCCCCACGGCCCGCCCGATCACAGGGCACAGGTGTAGCCGAGGCCGCGCCGAACGGCCATCCTTGGCTTGACGACGCCATGACACCAACTTGGTGCGTCTCTCCGCCCCACGCGAGGCACGCACCAAGAGTGAACCCCGGGCAGGTGCATGGCCGGCGGATGGCGATCAGGGGTGGCATGAAAGCTGCAAGACGCTTGTCGATTCCGTTCCAACCCACTGTTCAGCCGGGAACGGTCCAACCGGAGCCACTGCATGAAGTCCTGTTGCATCGCACTCGCCACGTTCGCTGTGGCCGACCTTCTTCCCGGCCACGTCCACAAGACGTTCTGACACCCAGCATCACGGCCAGCACGCCCGTTGGCCTCAACCCTCCAGGAGCACACAATGAAAATGGTGACAGCCATCGTCAAGCCCTTCAAGCTTGATGAAGTGCGGGAAGCCTTGAGCACCATCGGCGTGCAAGGCATCACCGTGACCGAAGTCAAGGGCTTCGGCCGCCAGAAGGGCCACACCGAGCTCTACCGCGGCGCCGAGTACGTCGTGGACTTCCTGCCCAAGGTCAAGATCGAGGCCGCCGTCGACGACGCGCTGGTCGATCGCGTGATCGAGGCCATCGAATCCTCCGCCCGCACCGGCAAGATCGGTGACGGCAAGATTTTCGTGTCCCCCCTCGAACAAGTCGTCCGCATCCGCACCGGCGAGACCGGCAAGGACGCCCTCTGACGCCGCCCCACCCAGACAAAGAGACTCACACATCATGATGAGAAAGCTTGTTGCTTCCCTCGCCCTGGGCCTCGCGGTCCTGGGCTTCGCGGGAACCGCGATCGCGCAGGACGCGGCTTCGGCGCCTGTGGCCGCCGTCGCTGCGGACGCTTCCGCCCCGGCCGCAGCGCCTGCCGCGGCCGCCTCTGAAGCCGCCCCGGCCGCCTCCGAGGCCGCCGCGCCGGCCCCCGTGCCCAACAAGGGCGACACCGCCTGGATGATGGTCTCCACCCTGCTGGTCATCATGATGACCGTGCCGGGCCTGGCCCTGTTCTACGGCGGTCTGGTGCGCAGCAAGAACATGCTGTCGGTGCTGATGCAGGTGATGGTCACCTTCTCGCTGATCGTCGTGCTGTGGGCCATCTACGGCTACAGCCTGGCGTTCACGGAAGGCAATGCCTTCATCGGCGGCTTCGACCGGCTGTTCATGAAGGGCATCTGGGACAACGTCGCTGGCACCTTCGCCAACGGCGCCACCTTCAGCAAGGGTGTCTACATCCCCGAGATCGTGTTCGCCGCCTTCCAGGCCACCTTCGCCGGCATCACCTGCGCACTGATCGTGGGCTCCTTCGCCGAGCGCATGAAGTTCTCGGCCGTGCTGCTGTTCATGGCCCTGTGGTTCACCTTCAGCTACGCGCCGATCGCCCACATGGTCTGGTTCTGGATGGGCCCTGACGCCTACACCGACGCAGGCGTGGTGGATGCCATGAACGCCAAGGCCGGCTACATCTGGCAGCTCGGCGCCCTGGACTTCGCCGGCGGTACCGTGGTGCACATCAACGCCGCCGTGGCCGGCCTGGTCGGCGCCATCATGATCGGCAAGCGCATCGGCTACGGCAAGGAGTCGATGGCCCCGCACAGCCTGACGCTGACGATGGTGGGTTCCGCCCTGCTGTGGGTGGGCTGGTTCGGCTTCAACGCCGGCTCCGCCCTGGAAGCCAACGGCTTCGCCGCCCTGGCCTTCATGAACACCTTCGTGGCCACCGCCGCCGCCGTGCTGTCCTGGTCGCTGGGTGAAGCGCTGCACAAGGGCAAGGCCTCGATGCTGGGTGCCGCCTCCGGCGCCGTCGCCGGCCTGGTGGCCATCACCCCGGCCGCCGGCAACGTCGGCATCGGCGGTGCGCTGATCATCGGCCTGCTCGCCGGCTTCATCTGCCTGTGGGGCGTGACCGGTCTGAAGAAGATCATCGGCGCGGACGACACCCTGGACGTCTTCGGCGTGCACGGCGTGGGCGGCATCCTGGGTGCCCTGCTGACCGGCGTGTTCAACTCGCCGGCCCTGGGCGGCCCCAGCGCCGTGGGCGACTGGGTCACGGCCACCACCGTCACCCCGGATGCCTACAGCATCGCCAGCCAGGTGCTGATCCAGGCCAAGGCCGTGGGCATCACCGTCGTCTGGTCGGCCGTGGTCTCGGTGATCGCCTACAAGATCGTCGACCTGGTCATCGGCCTGCGCGTGCCGGAAGACGAAGAACGCGAAGGTCTGGACATCACCTCCCACGGCGAAACCGCCTACAACAAGTGATGTCCCGGGGGCCACGGCCCCCGATCCAGGATCAAGATTCAGTTTCGGAGCGAGTTGGGGACTGCCTGCGGGCAGTCCTTTTTTTTTGCCCGCCCGCCGGGTCACTTGCATTCCGGCATGGCATCCCCATCTGCCAGAATTCCGTCTCCACTCTGGCGCCTCTCCTATGGTCCCCCACCTCGTCACCGCACTGACCGGCCCCATCAACGAGCTCGAGCAGCGGATCCTGGAGTCCATGCCGGCCATCGAGCGCTGGTTCCGCCTGGAATGGATGGAGCACACACCGCCCTTCTACACCTCGGTGGACATCCGCAACGCCGGCTACAAGCTCGCGCCGGTGGACACCAACCTCTTCCCGGGCGGCTTCAACAACCTCACGCCCGAGATGCTGCCGCTGGCCGTGCAGGCGGCGATGGCGGCCATCGAGAAGATCTGCCCCGAGGCCAAGAACCTGCTGCTGATCCCCGAGAAGCACACCCGCAACATGTTCTACCTGATGAACGTGCAGCGGCTGATCGAGATCTTCGGCCTGGCCGGCCTGAACGTGCGCCTGGGCACGCTGGACGAGAGCATCACCGAGCCCACCCGGCTGCAGCTGCCCGACGGCAGCGAGCTGACGCTGGAGCCGCTGCTGCGCACCCCGCGCCGCCTGGGCCTGAAGGATTTCGACCCCTGCACCATCCTGCTGAACAACGACCTGTCGGCCGGCATCCCTGACGTGCTGAAGAACCTGCACGAGCAGTACCTGCTGCCGCCGCTGCACGCCGGCTGGGCGGTGCGCCGCAAGAGCCAGCATTTCGACAGCTACGAGGAAGTGGCCAAGAAGTTCGCCAAGCTGCTGGGCATGGACCCCTGGCTGATCAACCCCATGTCGGCCCAGGTGGGCGAGGTGGACTGGCAGGAAGGCACCGGGCTGGACCGCGTGCAGACCCAGGTCGATGCGCTGCTGACCAAGATCCGGCGCAAGCACAAGGAATACGGCATCAACGAGAAGCCCTTCGTCGTCGTCAAGGCCGACAACGGCACCTACGGCATGGGCATCATGACGGTGCGCGACGCCAAGGAACTGGAAGACGTCAGCCGCCGCACCCGCAACAAGATGGGCGTGGTCAAGGACGGCCAGACCGTCTCCCAGCTGATCATCCAGGAGGGCGTGCCCACCTACGAGCGGGTCAACGAGGCCGTGGCCGAGCCGGTGGTCTACATGATCGACCGCTATGTGGTGGGCGGCTTCTACCGGGTGCATGCCGACCGCGGCATCGACGAGAACCTCAACGCCCCGGGGGCCAGCTTCGTGCCCCTGGCCTTCTCCGAAAGCCACCACCTGCCCAAGCCGGGCATGCGCCCCGGCGCCAGCGCGCCCAACCGCTTCTACATGTACGGCGTGATCGGCCGCCTGGCGATGCTGGCGGCTTCTTACGAACTGGAAGCCACCGACCCGGACGCCGAAGTCTACGAGTGATCGACGGCCGCGGTCGCGTCACCGGCCAGACGTGCCAGCAGCCGCTCGGGTTGACCTGCCTCTGCCAAGGGCAGGATCCAGTCCGTGCGGCCCAACGCCCTCAGACGCCGGGCCTGCGCGCCCAGATCGAACACCGCGACCGGATGCCCTGAGCGCAGCGCGGCGCTGAGGACGTAGCAGTAGGTTTCCGGCCAGATCGATGGAATCAGGATCAGATCCGGTGCCTCGCTCGCGATGAGCGCCTGCAGTTCAGCGTCATCGTAGCGACCAAGCACCTGCACTCCAGCCGAGCGCAGGCCCTCGTCATCGCTGGAATGCCCCAGCAGCGTAAAGCGCATGTCCCGGCCCTGCGCCTGAGCCAGCAGGGCCAACTGGCGCAGCACGTTCAAACCCTTGATCTGGCTGAGTGCGCCGATCACCAGCACCCGGCGCACCACGCCCTGAGGCGGGACCTTGGGAGCCGAAGCATCGATCGCCGCTTCGTGGGGCACAGCCTCCACATGCAGCCCAGGCAGATAGCGGATCAGCCGCTGAACCACATCGAGATCCGGCGCCACCACCCGGCGGGCGGCACGCAGCAACCCGCCGTGGCGGAGTCGCCATTCCTGGATCGAACCGACAGCGGCAGACAGGCCATCCGAGGCCAGACAGCGGTTGCAAGCGGCCTCGTCGGGTTCGGCACAGTAGACACCATCCGGACCGACCAGATTGATCCGCGGACACACCAGATGGTAGTCGTGCACGGTGATTTCGAGCGGCACCCCCTGGGCCTCACAGATACCCGGCAGGACCTCGGCCAATGCTGGGGGCAGGTCGGCCAGGTGGTGGACCTGCACGGATTGCAAGGGCAACTCCCCCAGCACCTCTGACAGGCTGGGCGAGCCGTCGGCCCCATGCGTCAGGGGCAGCGCCAGCAGATTGGGATAGTCGCCGACTTCAGGTGCACGCAGGGCCACCCGGTCTGTCTCGGACGAAGGCCGCAGCCACAACACCTGCAGGCCACGAGACCTCAACCCGGCGGCCACCTCTTCCTCATGGCGCGCCGTGCCGCCGCCACGGTCGTGGCTGATCATCAACACCACGCCGGCCCCGCCCAGATCCTGGCGCAGACGGGCCAGATCCAGGACCACGCGACGGGGCTGCAATGGATCGCGCTTGATCCAGTCGTCGATCTGCCGCTGATAGTCCGGAAAGCGTTCCAGCAGCAGTGCCAGTGCAGCCTGAACCCGACTGTCTGCTTCCGACTTGAAGGACACCGAGCCCTGGTGCAGCACATAGACGTCCGCAGCCGCGACATGAATCCAACCGGCCGCCGCGGCGCGACGGCACCAGTCGTTCTCTTCGCCGTACCCTCGGCCATAGCGCTCCGCGTCGAACAGGCCGATCTGGTCCAGACAGGCGCGCCGCAGGAACATGCAGAAGCCCATGGCCGTGGGCACCTCGATCCGCCGGCCGCGGTTGCAAGAGGCGGCCAGCCGATCCAGCACCTCGCCCTGCAGCGCCACGGCATCCTGGTTGTTGAACTGGGAACGGGGATAACTGAAGATCGTCGCGTTGTTGGACAGCGGTGTCACCGACGCGATGCGTGCGTCCTGGCCGGCATGGCGGCAGATGCGGTCGAGCCAATCGCCATGCACCTGGGCGTCGGCATTGAGCAGAAGCACGTCCCGGTCGGGATGCAAGGCCATGCCCTTGTTCACACTGCGAACGAACCCCAGATTCTGCTCATTCACCAACAGTTCGATCAGCCCCATCCCGGCCAGCTCACGCAGCATGGCACTGAGGGCTGGTTCGGGACTGGCGTCATCGATGACCACCACGGCAATGTCTTCGCGTCCCCCGGCGGCCAGCACTGACCAGAGGCAGCGCAGGCTCTCTTGGGCCCCGGCATAGATCGGGATGACGACGTCCAGGGCAATCGCGCGACGAGGATCGGGCTTCGGCAACGCCTGCCAAGGGACCGGGTCCAGATAGTCCCGTCCATCCAGGGTGGTCGGCACCATCCAGGGCAGGCGCCCCTGATCCGGCAGGGGCGCCTCCTCGGGCAGGCCGTCCAGCAGATAACGCAGCACCGGGTGACCGCGCAGCGGACTGGCCTCGCGCGCCAGGCGCTGCGCCAGTGCCTGGCCCTGGAGCGAGTTCGCCACGAACCCATCCCGGGGAAGGCGCCCTTCCTCCCAGCCCAAATGAACGAAGTGGTGCAGAGGATCCTGCCCGCTCCGGCGAACATCCCCATAGCGACGCAGATAGGCCCCGGCATCAAACCAGGGCGAGGTACTCAACCCTTCGAAGCGTCCCCACAGACCGTAGTGCAGCAGCCGGTTGACTCCCGGATGGCGACGGCCCGGCAGCTGGCCGGTGTAGTGACGTGGATCCAGCAGGGCATGTGGCACCAGCGAGCGTGCGTCGCCCACGGTCACATAGTGGCGCAGCGCGGAGATGCCCGGGTGCGACGCGGGGGGCACCTGCTGTTCGTACAGCGCGGCATCGAACAGCCCCAGTGCCTTCGTGAGCGCGATCTCGGTCCGCAGTGCCTGGCCTGCCCGCCGCGGCGACCGTTGCAGCCAGGTCAGCCAAGCCAGTGCCAATCGGGCAGGCCAGCGCCGCTGAAGCCAACGTCCCAGCCACCCTCGCGGTGCCTGCACCGCCAGCATCGTGACACTGGTTGCCGCTGCGCTCTCGGTCATCTGCGCCAGCCAGTCCTGCACGCCGGCCGTGTTCGCCAGTTGCGCCGCCGCTTGCTGACGGTCTCGGCCCAGAGACGGCCACAAGCCCGCGTGCAGAAGATGCTCCAGGGCCAGCAACCCTTGTCGCGTCCGCTCACGGGCGTCGGCCAAGCGGGCGGCCGCGTCGAAGTCGGCCGCCAGCTGTTGGCGCACCAGGGTCACGCTCCCCCCCCAGGGCTTACCGTCCAACAGGACCTGACACGCCAGATCCTGCCCCGGCTCTGCCCGGCGCCACAAGGCGCCCGGCAGTTCCAGCTCAAAGCCGATCTTCTCCTCGGGCCAGGCCAAGGCATGACTCACGTCCTGACGCGACAGCCGGCGCACCGGGGCTGGCACCGGGACGCCCTCGCAAGCCAGGGACAGCACATGGCGCGCCGTGGGCAGATCAGCCAGCCATCCGACGATGCAGAGCCCTCGCACGCCCTCACACAGGCCGAGGGGCGTGGGGTGAGGGGACTGGGCGATCTGTGTGAGCCCACACTTCTCGATGAGATCTTGATGTGCGCGAAAGTTGGCCTGCCACGCGGCCCGCGCTTGCACAGGCTCTTCGAGCAGCCGCCGGGCCAGCCAGCGCTGCAAGGAGGTCGGATCGGGCGTCCAGAGGGCAACCGGCTGTCGTTGGCCATCCACAAAGAACTCCACAACCCCTCGCCCGGAGGCCACCTGGGGCCAGATTTTTGGTGGAAGGTCGCACACCCACCCCAGTGCGACCTGCTCGCCAGTCGCTTGGCAGACATCCTCGCGCCAGAGACGACGCCACACAGCATCGACTGGCTGCCCATCCAGCCGAACGGCCAGGACCTCCCTGCCGGGGTGCTTCGGGTTCAGCGCCCATCCCTGCGCACCCGGCCCGTCAAAGAGTTCAGCTTGAAAGCGTATGGCGCGCAGGTCGGGGGCAGACATCACAGAGGAACGTGGTGCAAAGAGGCGGATGCCAGCTTCGGAAGCGAGGATTGTGCCGCGGGCAGCGCCCCAGCCCGCACGGATGGGCTGGACAGACCCGCCAGGGCCGGGCGCAAAATAGGGGTTTCTCCAACGAGTGCCCACCTTTGAGTTCTCATACCCCTGCCCCCCGGACACCGGCAGCCCTGGCCACCCTGACACTGGCGGCACTCGGCGTGGTCTACGGAGACATCGGTACCAGCCCGCTCTATGCGCTGAAAGAGGTGTTTCACGCCGGCCACGTGCCGGCCTCGGACGAGAACATCCTCGGGGTGCTCAGCCTCATCTTCTGGACGATGACCATCATCGTCTCGCTGAAGTACGTGCTGCTGATCCTGCGGGCCGACAACAACGGCGAAGGTGGCCTGATCGCCATGCTGGCCCTGGCCACCACCGCGGTGAAGGAGCGGCCACTGCTGCGCCGCATCCTGATGGTGGTGGGCCTCTTCGGCACCGCCATCTTCTACGGTGACGGCGTCATCACGCCCGCCATCTCGGTGCTGTCCGCGGTCGAGGGCCTGGAAGTGGCGGCACCGGCCATGCACGCGGTGATCATCCCTGTCACGCTGCTGGTGCTCACCGCGCTGTTCGCCGTCCAGCGCTTCGGCACCGGCGGCATCGGCAAGTTCTTCGGGCCGATCACCCTCATCTGGTTCTTCGCCCTGATCGCGCTGGGGCTGCCCCACATCGTCGAGAACCCGGCCGTGCTGGTGGCGTTGAACCCGCTGTACGCCATCGGCTTCTTCCTCGAACAGCCCCTGGTGGCCTTCATCGCCCTGGGCGCGGTGGTGCTGTGCGTGACCGGCGGCGAGGCCCTCTACGCCGACATGGGCCATTTCGGACGCCTGCCCATCCGCATTGCCTGGTATGGCCTGGTGATGCCGGCCCTGGTGGTGAACTACTTCGGCCAGGGGGCTGTCCTGCTGGGCAACCCCGAGGCCATCGACAACCCCTTCTTCCTGATGGCCCCGCAGTGGGCCCGGCTGCCGCTGGTGTTCCTGTCCACCGCGGCCACGGTCATTGCCTCGCAGGCCCTGATCTCGGCCGCCTTCTCGGTCACCAAGCAGGCCATCCAGTTGGGCATCCTGCCGCGCATGACGATCCGCCACACCTCGGTCAAGGACACGGGGCAGATCTACGTGCCCTTCGTGAACTGGGGCCTGTACGTCTTCATCGTGCTGGCGGTTGCGCTGTTCAAGTCTTCCTCCAACCTGGCCTCGGCCTATGGCATTGCGGTCACGCTGGACATGACCATCACCACGGTGATGACCTTTTACGTGATCCGCTACGGCTGGGGCTACCCGCTGGCCCTGTGCCTGCTGGCCACCGGCTTCTTCTTCACGATCGACATCACCTTCTTCCTCTCCAACCTGCTCAAGCTGATCGCTGGCGGCTGGTTCCCGCTGGTCATCGGCTCGGGCATGTTCATGCTGATGCTGACCTGGAAGCAGGGCCGGCAGATCATGCGCGAGCAGGTCCGCAACGACGCCATCCGGCTCGAGGGCTTCCTGGATGCGGTCTTCATCAACCCGCCCACCCGGGTGCCCGGCACCGCGGTGTTCCTGGTGTCCGAGGAAGACCTGGTGCCCAACGCCCTGATGCACAACCTCAAACACAACAAGGTGCTGCACGAACACAACCTGTTCGTGACCGTGCGCCACCACGAGGTGCCCTGGATCGGCTTCGACAAGCGCCTCTCTTTGCATTCACTGGGCCATGACTGC
The DNA here is from genome assembly GCF_021049305.1 of Ideonella dechloratans. Lineage (GTDB taxonomy): Bacteria > Pseudomonadota > Gammaproteobacteria > Burkholderiales > Burkholderiaceae_C > Ideonella > Ideonella dechloratans. Next base: position 419,481 of record NZ_CP088081.1, on the reverse strand, counting down.
TGGCAGGTGACCGTCAACTTCGGCTTCAAGAACGACCCGGATCTGCCCGAGGCCATCAAGCTGCTCAAGGACCGCGGCGTGCCGCTGGACGACATGGACACCAGCTACTTCCTCTCGCGCGAGACGGTGGTACCCACCCGCGGCGCAGGCATGGCGATGTGGCGCGAGAAGCTGTTCGCCAGCATGCACCGCAACGCCACCGACATGGCCGACTTCCTGAACCTGCCCACCAACCGCATCGTCGAGCTGGGTGCCAAGGTCGAGATCTGACCGTTCCCCGCCCGCTGAGCCGATGCCTTCGTTCTGGAAAGATGTCTCGCTGTCGGCCGTGGTGGCCGGTTTCGTCGCGGTGCTGGTGGGCTTCACCAGTTCCATCGCCATCATCTTCGCGGCCGCCCAGGCGGTGGGAGCCGACACGGCGCAGACGGCCAGCTGGATCTGGGCTCTGGGGCTGGGCACCGGCCTGACCAGCCTGGGCCTGTCGCTGTGGACCCGCCAGCCGGTGCTGACCGCCTGGTCCACGCCCGGCGCGGCGCTGATCGCGGCCTCCCAGGGCATCGCCCTGCCGGACGCTGTAGGCGCCTTCCTCGTCTGCGCCGGGCTGATCCTGCTGGTCAGCGTCACCGGCTGGTTCGAGAAGCTGATGGACCGCATCCCGATGGCGATTGCGGCCGCCCTGCTGGCCGGTGTGCTGACGCGTTTCGCGCTGGATGCCACCCTGGCCGCGCACACCCAACCGCTGCTGATCGTGGGCATGACCGTGGCTTTCCTGGCCGGGCGCCGCTGGTGGCCGCGCTATGCCGTGCCAGGCGTGCTGCTGGCCGGCATCGTGCTGGCCGCGGCCCAAGGCCTGCTGCACCCGGGCACGGTCGATGGGGGGCTGGCCCACCCCGTCTGGGTCTCGCCGCAGTTCAGCCTGCATGCGGTGGTGGGTCTGGGTCTGCCCCTCTTCGTCGTGACCATGGCCTCGCAGAACCTGCCCGGCGTGGCGGCCCAGCGGGCCGCCGGCTACAGCATTCCGGTGTCGCCCACGGTCGGCGCCACCGGTCTGGCCTCGCTGGTGCTGGCGCCCTTCGGCGGCTTTGCCCTGAACCTGGCCGCCATCACGGCGGCCATCTGCATGGGCCGGGAGGCCCACGAGCAGCCTGAGCGGCGCTACACCGCCTCGGCCGCCGCCGGCGTGTTCTACATCGCCGTGGGGCTGGCGGGGGGCGCCGTGGCGGGCCTGCTGGGGGCCTTCCCCAAGGAACTGGTCATCGGCATCGCCGGCCTGGCCCTCCTGGGCACCATCGGTGGGGGCCTGGCCAGCGCCCTGCAGCAGGAGCGCCACCGTGACGCCGCGCTGCTGACCTATGTGGTCACGCTCTCAGGCCTGTCGATCGCCGGCATCGGCTCGGCGTTCTGGGGCGTGCTGACCGGCGGCCTGGCCTTGCTGGCCAGCCAGCGCCGGCACTGAACGCCCGCCCGCGGCGGGGAAGAGATCAGTAGGACCCGCTGCTGCTGCTGTCGGCCGCCCCGTTGTTGACCCGCAGCGCACCGTTCTGCACGGTCACATGGGTGCCCACCGGCACGCTCTGGGCCTGCGTCACGGTCTGGCGGCTGCCGTCTTCCATGCGCACGGAGATCCGGTAATCCACCGTCGAGCGCACATCGCGCTCGATCTGGTGGCCCAGCAGCGCACCACCGATGGCGCCGATGATGCGGGAGTTCTTGCCGAACTGGTTGCCCACCACCCCGCCGACGACACCGCCGGCCACCGCGCCCATGCCGGTGCCGTGGCCCTTGTGCTTTTCTTCCTGCACGGATTCCACCACCCCGCAGTTGGTGCACACCGCCTTGACCGGCGGCGCGGGTGGCGCCTGCACCGTGGTGACCGGCGCGGACGATGTCGGGGCTTCGGCCACGGCCGCCGGGGTGTGCGTCTTGCTCACTGGCTTGTGGGTGGCCTTGTGGACGGGCGCCGGCGGCGCCACCGGGGAGGCGACCTGAGCCACCACCGGCGCAGAGGCCACGCTGGCGATGGAGGCCGCCGCGCTGGCCGGCAGAGTCATCACGGCCGAAGCCACCGGCTCGGGCTGCGGCACCACCGCCGGGGTGGACACCTTCTGCCACACCAGGGCCCCTGCGGCGGCGGCAAACACCCCTGCGGCCAACCCGGCCCCCACCAGCAGGGCCGGCGAGGTACCACGGGTCGGCGCCATGCCGGACGCCGGGTTGGAAGAGGAAGCAAGCGGAGCGTTCATGACGTGTCCTGTGAAATGGATCGGGTCGCTGTCGAGATGTAACGCGGCGCCTGCCGCTTCCGCTGACCGAGCCCACCCCAACTCGTGAGCAAACGTGACACCCCGCCCCCGGCACGGCCGGCGGCTTCGGGGCACACTGGCGTTTTCTGACTGTGACCCCGCGCCATGAGAATCCTGTTCGTTGCCGACCCCCTGTCCACCTTCAAGACGCACAAGGACTCGACCTTCGCGATGATGCGCGAGGCCGCCCGGCGCGGCCACAGCCTGCACCACTGCGGGCCCGAAGACCTGTCCTGGGTCACTGGCGGGAAAGTCAGCGCCCACACACAGGCCCTCACCCTGACCGGCCGATCGGGCGCGGGCGTGAAGGACTGGTACACCGTGGCGGGTGAGGCCACCGAGGCGCTGGCCGCCTTCGACGCGGTCATCATGCGCAAGGACCCGCCCTTCGACAGCGAATACTTCTACGCCACCCACCTGCTGGGCCGGGCCGAGGCCGAGGGCGCGCGGGTCTTCAACTCGCCCCAGGCGCTGCGCGACCACCCGGAAAAGCTCGCCATCCTCGAGTTCCCGCAGTTCACCTCGCCCACCCTGGTCACCCGCAGCGCGGCGGCCATCCGCGCCTTCCACGCCGAGCACCGCGACATCATCCTCAAGCCCCTGGACGGCATGGGCGGCATGGGCATCTTCCGCGTGCGCGAGGACGGTCTGAACCTGGGCAGCATCATCGAGACGCTCAACCGCGACGGCGCGCAGACGGTGATGGTGCAGCGCTACGTGCCCGAGATCGTGCAGGGCGACAAGCGGGTGCTGGTGATCGGTGGCCAGCCGGTGCCCTACTGCCTGGCCCGCATCCCCCAGGGCAGCGAGATCCGCGGCAACCTGGCGGCCGGCGGCAAGGGCGTGGCCCAGCCCCTGTCGGACAGCGACCGCGCCATCGCCGAGGCCCTGGGCCCGGTGCTGGCCGCCCGCGGCCTGCTGCTGGTGGGCCTGGACGTGATCGGCGACCGCCTCACCGAGATCAACGTCACCAGCCCCACCTGCTTCCAGGAGATCACCGACCAGACCGGCTTCGACGTGGCGGCCTGCTTCATCGACGCACTGGAAGCTGCCGTGGCCGCCCGCTGAGCCGCGCTGCCGCCCCGGTGGCTGCGGCGCGGGAGACAATCGCCCCATGGCATTGCTCTCCCTCACCCAAGCCCACCTCGCCTTCGGCCATGTGCCCTTGCTCGACGGGGCGGACCTCTCGCTGGACCACGGCGAACGCATCGGCCTGATCGGCCGCAACGGCGCCGGCAAGAGCTCGCTGCTGAAGATCCTGGCCGGGCTGGAAAAGCCCGACGACGGCCTGCTGCAGGTGCAGGGCGGCGTACGGCGCGAATACGTGCCGCAGGAACCCTTTCTGCAGCCGGGCGCGACCGTCTTCCAGGTCGTCAGCGAAGGCGTGGCCGAGGCCAAGGCCCTGCGCGAGCGCTTCGAGAACCACGCCCCCGGCGAAGACCTGGACGCCCTGCAGACCCGGCTGGAGGCCCTGGACGGCTGGAACTGGGAACAGCGGGTGGACGAGGCCCTGCAGCGCCTGGAGCTGGACCCGCAGGCCCCGGTCGATTCCCTCTCCGGTGGCTGGCGCAAGCGCGTGGCCCTGGCCCGCGCCCTGGTGGCCGCGCCGGACGTGCTGCTGCTGGACGAGCCCACCAACCACCTGGACCTGGACGCCATCGACTGGCTGGCCGGCCTCTTGAACAACTTCCGCGGCGCCCTGCTGCTGATCACCCATGACCGCGCCTTCCTGGACGCGGTGACCACCCGCATCATCGAGCTGGACCGCGGCCAGCTGCGCAGTTACCCCGGCAACTTCGCCGCCTTCGAGGCCGCCAAGCAGCGCGAGCTGGAGGCCGAAGCCCTGCAGAACGCCCGCGCCGACAAGCTGCTGGCCCAGGAGGAGGTCTGGATCCGCAAGGGCGTGGAGGCCCGACGCACCCGCAGCGTCGCCCGCATCGCCCGGCTGGAGAAGCTGCGCGAAACCCGCGCCGCACGGCGCGACGTGGTGGGCAAGGTGCGGCTGGACCTGGACACCGGCGCGGCCAGCGGCAAGATCGTCGCGGAGCTGCAGCACGTCAGCAAGGCCTATGGCGACAAGGTCATCGTGCGCGACTTCTCCACCACCGTGCTGCGCGGGGACAAGATCGGCCTGATCGGCCCCAATGGCGCCGGCAAGACCACGCTGCTCAAGCTGATCCTGGGCCAGTTGGCCCCCGACAGCGGCACGGTGCGCCAGGGCAGTCGTGTCGAGGTGGCCTACTTCGACCAGATGCGCGAGGTGCTCAACCCCGAGGCCACGCTGGCCGACACCATCAGCCCCGGCAGCGAGTGGATCGAGATCGGCAACCAGCGCAAGCACGTGATGAGCTACCTGGGCGACTTCCTGTTCTCGCCGGCCCGGGCCCACTCGCCGGTCAAGAGCCTGTCGGGCGGCGAGCGCAACCGCCTGCTGCTGGCCCGGCTGTTCGCCCGCCCGGCCAATGTGCTGGTGCTGGACGAGCCGACCAACGACCTCGACATCGAGACGCTGGAGATGCTCGAGGAGCTGCTGCAGGACTACGACGGTACCGTCTTCCTGGTCAGCCACGACCGGCGCTTCGTCGACAACGTGGTGACCAGCACCCTGGTGGCCGAAGGCGACGGCCTGTGGCGCGAATACGAGGGCGGCATCAGCGACTGGCAGGCCCAGTCGGCCCGCAGCGCGGCTGCGCAGGACGCTGCCCAGAAGGCCGCGGCCAAGGCAGCCGCCAAGGCCGAGCCCGCGACCACGCCTGTGGCTGCACCGGCGGCAGCCCCCGCACCGACCGAGGCCAAGCGCAAGCTCAGCTACAAGGAGCAGCGCGAGTTCGACGAACTGCCCGGCAAGATCGAGGCCCTGGAGATGGAGCAGGCCGAGCTGGGCGCCCTGCTGGCCGACAGCGATTTCTACACCCGGGCCCCGCAGCGGGTGGCCGAGGTGACCCAGCGCCACGCACAGATCGAGGAGGAACTCATGGCCCTGCTCGAACGCTGGGAGGCACTGGGCCAGCGGGCCTGAACCGCGCCGGATCAGTCCTTTTTGTAGGTCTCGTGGCAGGCCTTGCAGGACTTGCCGACTTCACCCGCGGCAGCCTTGATCTGATCGAGGTTGCCGGCCCGGGCAGCGGTGTCCAGCTTGGCCACGTTGTCGATCAGCAGCTGGGCACCGGACTTGAACTTGTCGGGCTGGCTCCAGACCTCGGGCTTGGCCTCGGTGTTGCCCACGTTGGAGCCGGCAGGGAAGGCGTCCCAGGGCAGCTTGGCGATCACGCTCAGCACCTCGGCATTGGCCTGGGCGGCCTTGGCGTCGAAGGGCACCTTGCCCTGGGCCATGGCGTTGATGCGGCCGAAGTGGGTGGCCATCAGCTTGAAGGCCGACTCGCGGTACTTGACCGCATCGGCCGGCTTGGCGAACTGGGCGGCCGCGGGGAAGGCCGCGAACAGGGCCAGGGTGGCTGCAGTGATGGCGACGGCTTTTTTCATGCATTTCCTCCAGGTGGGTGGGCCGCGACAGGCCCGTGGAACAACCAGCATAGCGTCCCGCGACACGCCGGGGACGTCCCCCAGTGTAGGCAAGCCCTCCAGGCGCCGCGTGTGCTGCCGCAGACCCGGGTGTGCCGACACGCGGTATGGTTCGCATCCTGACCCGACACCGCTGCAGGAGTTCCCCATGTCCGCCACGCCCCCTCGCAACACCCCGGCCGCCACCGCCCCGGTCCGCGTCTGGGATCTGCCCACCCGGCTGTTCCACTGGGGCCTGCTGGCGGTCGTGGTGGCCTTGTTCGTGAGCGGCAAGGTGGGCGGCAATGCCATGGATTGGCATGTCCGCCTGGGCCTGGGCGCCGGCGTGCTGGTGGTGTTCCGCCTGGCCTGGGGGCTGGTGGGCGGACGCTGGTCGCGCTTTGCCAGCTTCGTGAAGGGGCCGGTCACCGTCTGGCGCTACCTGCGGGGGCAGTTGCCGGTGCCGGCCGGCCACAACCCGTTGGGGGCCCTGTCGGTGCTGGCCCTGCTGGCCGTGCTGGCCCTGCAGGTGGCCACCGGCCTGGTGGCCGACGACGAGATCGCCACCGTCGGCCCCCTGAATGCCCTGGTGCCGGAAGACTGGGCCAGCTGGGGCACCCGCTGGCACAAGGGTCCGGGCCAGACGCTGCTGCTGGTGCTGGTGGGTCTGCATGTGGCGGCCATCCTGTTCCACCGCCTGGTGAAGAGGCACGACCTGGTGCGGCCGATGCTGACCGGAGACCAGGCCCTGCCGGCGGACACCCCGCCCAGCCGCGACAGCGCCCTGACCCGCCTGGCAGCCCTGGGGCTGCTGGGCCTGTGTGCGGCCGGCGCGGTGTGGGTATCCCGCCTGGGCGGCTGAGCCCCCTTCGGCACGCTGCCGCTAGACTGTCGGTCCCGCGACTTCGCCCGAAGGCGATGGACACCCCCGAGATTCAGCTGCTGCCCCCCATCGGAGAAGCGGCCCTGGACCAGGTCCGGGTCATCTTCACCGAGTACGCCCAGACCCTGGGCGTGGACCTGGCGTTCCAGGATTTCGAGGCCGAGCTGGCCGCCCTGCCCGGCGACTACGCCCCACCGCACGGCCAGCTGCTGCTGGCCTATGTCGATGGGGCGCTGGCCGGCTGCGGCGCCTTCCGCCCGCTGGCCGATGTGGACTACGCCAATGCCTGCGAGATGAAGCGGCTGTTCGTGCGCCGGGCCTTCCGCCGCTTCGGCCTGGGCCGGCTGCTGGCCCAGGCGCTGATGGACCAGGCCACCCAGGCCGGCTATTCGGCCATGCTGCTGGACACGCTGGACGACATGGAGGCCGCGCGCGGGCTCTACACCTCGCTGGGCTTCGAAGAGATCCCGCCCTACTACTTCAACCCCCTGCCCGGCGCCCACTACCTGAAGGCCGAGCTGGGCTGAGCCGGCTCAGGCCACCGGCGGCGGCGCGGCGGCGGACTTGGCCGCCAGTTCGGCGCGCAGGCGCTTCAAGCGGTCCTTGGGGTCCTCGCGGCCGGCGGCCTCGTGCAGCTTCATCTCGGCGATGAAGCGGCTGGGGATGCCTGCGATGGTCTCGCGCCCCTTCTTGCGCCGGCGCAGCGTGCTGACCACCAGCGAGCGCTGGGCGCGCGTGATGCCCACGTACATCAGGCGGCGCTCCTCCTGCAGCCGCTCGGGCGTCATCTGCTCCTCGTCGGCCTTGAAGGGCAGCAGGCCCTCGTTGACGCCGGCCAGGATGACGTGCGGCCATTCCAGGCCCTTGCTGGCGTGCAGCGTGGTCAGCACCACCTGGTCCTGGTCCTCGTCGCGCTCGGCCAGGCTCAGGATCACGCTGATGCTCTGGGCCACCTCGAGCACGCTCTTCTTCTCGGTCTCGAAGGTGCCGCCTTCCTGCAGGATCTGGCCGCCGCAGCGCTTGGCCACCCAGTCCACGAAGTCCAGCACATTGCTCCAGCGCGCCTGGGCCACCTTCTCGCTGTCCTCGTGCTCGAAGAGGTGCTTCTCGTAGTCGATGTCCTTGAGCCACTCGATCAGCAACTTCTTGGCGTCCTCGCCGCCCACGGTGTGGCGGGCCTTGTACTCCAGGTCGTTCACGTAGCGGCCGAACTCGTGCAGCGAGCCGATGGCCTTGGCCGAGAGCTTGGCCGACAGGCTCTGCGCGAACAGGGCCTCGTACATGGACATCTTCCACTGGGCCGAGAACTCGCCCAGCGCACCCAGCGTCTGGTGGCCGATGCCGCGCTTGGGCGTGGTCACCGCGCGCAGGAAGGCCGGGTCGTCGTCCTGGTTCACCAGGAGGCGCAGCCAGGCGCACAGGTCCTTGATCTCGGCCTTGTCGAAGAAGCTCTGGCCGCCGGAAACCTTGTAGGGGATCTGGGCCATGCGCAATTTCTGCTCGAAGATGCGGGCCTGGTGGTTGGCGCGGTAGAGGATGGCGAAGTCGGCGAACTTGATGCGCGGGTCCTGCGCCCGCAGGGCCTGGATGCGGGTGACGGCCCGCTCGGCCTCGTGTTCCTCGCCATCGCATTCGGCCACGCGCACCGGCTCGCCCTCGCCCAGGTCGCTCCAGAGCTTCTTGGGAAAGAGCTTGGGGTTCAGGCCGATCACCTCGTTGGCCGCGCGCAGGATGGCGCTGGTGGAGCGGTAGTTCTGCTCCAGCGGAATGACCTTCAGGCTGGGAAACTCCTCGGGCAGGCGCTTCAGGTTCTCGATCGTCGCGCCGCGCCAGCCGTAGATGCTCTGGTCGTCATCGCCCACCGCGGTGAACAGACCGCGCTTGCGCTCGTCGGGGTGGTCCACCAGGGCCTTGAGCAGCTCGTACTGCACGGCGTTGGTGTCCTGGTACTCGTCCACCAGCACATGGCCGAACTGGTCCTGCCACTTGGCACGGGCCTCGTCGTTCGTCTGCAGCAGCTTGAGCGGCAGGCTGATCAGGTCGTCGAAGTCCACCGCCTGGTAGGCCGCCAGCCGCTCCTCGTAGAGCCGCATCACCTTGGCCGCCACCAGCTCGTTGTCGTCCTTGGCCACCGAGGGCGCGGTGCTGCTGTTGATGCCCTGGTTCTTCCACAGGCTGATCGTCCACTGCCACTGGCGGGCGATCTTGTTGTCGGTGCAGCTGCCGGCATCGCGCAGCACGCCCAGCACGTCGTCGGCGTCCAGGATGGAGAACTGCTCCTTCAGCCCCAGCTTGGTGCCGTCCTCGCGCAGCATGCGCACGCCCAGCGAGTGGAAGGTGCTGATCGCCAGGTCCTTGGCCGCGCGCGGCCCCACCAGCGACTGCGCCCGCTCGCGCATTTCGCGCGCGGCCTTGTTGGTGAAGGTGATGGCCGCGATCTGCTTGGGCCTCAGGCCCTCCTGCAGCAAGCGCGCGATCTTGTGGGTGATCACCCGCGTCTTGCCCGAGCCCGCACCGGCCAGCACCAGGCAGGGACCTCGCAGGTAGTTCACCGCCTCCATCTGGGCGGGGTTGAGGGTGGAGGGACCGTTTGCAGACATGGTGGGAACAGGCTCGGGGCGGCGATGATAGACAAGGGTGCGGCACCGTGCCGCCGCCGGGGTTTCAGATGGACAGCGGGTCGACGTCGATGGCCCAGCGGGCCAGGCCGCGGTGGGCCGCGCGCAGGGCATGCAAGCCCGGGACCCAGTCGGCCAGCAGGCGCTGCAGGGCGCCGCGGTGGCCGGCCTCCAGCAGCATCTGGCGCCGCTCCAGCCCGGCCACCTTGGCGATCTGCGGCGGCACCGGGGCGTAAAGCATCACCGGCGGCTCGCCGTGCTCGGCCAGCCAGGCCCGGGCGGTTTCACGGGCGGCGCGCAGAAAGGCCTCGGCCACGGCCGGGTCGCGGGCCTCGGCCCGCAGCAGGGCCAGGTGGCTGAAGGGCGGCAGGCCGGCCATCTCGCGTTCGTCCAGCTGGCTGGCCGCGAAGGCGGCGTAGTCGTGCTGGCGCAGCGCGGCGAACAGGGCGTGGCCGGGCGTCCAGGTCTGGATCCACATCTCGCTGCGCGCCGCGGCCTCGGCGTCGCGGCCGGCCCGGCCGGCGGCCTGCATCAGCGAGGAGAACAGGCGCTCGGGCGCGCGGAAGTCCGCCGCGTAGAGTGCGCTGTCGGGGTTGACCGCGGCCACCAGGGTCACGTTGCGGAAATCGTGGCCCTTGGTGATCATCTGCGTGCCCACCAGCACATCCACCTCGCCGGCATGCACGGCGGCGAGCTGCTGCTCCAGGCTGCCCTTCAGGCGCGTGGTGTCGGCGTCGATGCGGGCCACGCGGGCCGGGCTGCCGTCCGGACGCTGCACGCCTTCGAGCAGGGCCACCATCTGCTCCTCCAGGCGCTCGGTGCCGCGGCCCATGGGCTCGATGTCCAGGTTGCCGCAGTCCGGGCAGGCGGTGGGCACCCGTTCGGTGAAGCCGCAGTGGTGGCAGCGCAGCGTGCGGTCGCCCTTGTGGAAGACGCGCCAGGCGCTGCAATGCGGGCAGCCACTCTTCCAGCCGCAGGCCGCGCAGTGCAGCACCGGCGCGAAGCCGCGCCGGTTCAGGAACAGCAGGCTCTGCTCGCCGCGGCTGACCCGCTCTTGCACGGCGGCCAGCACCGGCGGGCACAGCGGCGGCGGCTCTCGCCCCTGCGGCGGCTTGGGCTGCTGGGCCATGTCCACCACCCGCACCTTGGGCAGCTCGCCCTGCCCCACCCGGTGCGGCATGGCCAGCAGCTGGTAGCGGCCGGTGCGGGCCTGCTGCCAGCTTTCCAGCGAGGGCGTGGCCGAGCCCAGCAGCACGGGCACCTTTTCCAGCCGGCCGCGGTAGACGGCCAGGTCGCGCGCCGAGTAGCGGGCGCCGTCCTGCTGCTTGTAGCTGGGGTCGTGCTCCTCGTCGACCACGATCAGGCCCAGGCGCGGCAGCGGGCAGAAGACGGCCAGCCGGGTGCCCAGCACCAGGTCGGCATGGCCCAGGTGGGCGCCCAGCCAGTTCAGGAGGCGCTGCGCCGGCGTGAGGCCACTGTGCAGCGACACCAGGCGCCGGCCCGGGAAGCGCTCGGCAAAGCGGGCCTCCAGCTGCGGCGTGAGATTGATCTCGGGCACCAGCACCAGGGCCTGCTTGCCGGCCGCCAGCGCGGCCTCGGCGGCACGCAGATAGACCTCGGTCTTGCCACTGCCGGTGACGCCGTGCAGCAGCTGGCAGGTGGGCGTCTCGGCCGCGAACTGGGCCGCAATGGCCTCCAGCACCGTGGCCTGGTCCGGCATCAACGGGGGGCGTTCGGGCTCGGGCAGCGGCGCCGGAGGGGCGGCCTCCACGGCCGCGGCGGCCCGCCGACGCTTCTTGGGCACGGCCTCGCCCTCGGGCGCCGGCAGCCCCCACTGGCGGCGCAGGCGGGCCAGGCGCTTGGCCAGGGCGGTGTCGTCGAGCTTGCGCAGCTCCGGCGGCAGCACCGACAGCGCCACCTCGCCGAGGGCGCGCTGATAGTAGCGCGCGGTGAACTCGACCAGACGCAGCCAGGCTTCGCCCAGCGGCGGCAGGCAGGCCAGCGCCTCGCCCACCGGGCGCAAGGTCACGCCCGGGTCCTGGGGGACGTCCTCGGACACCTGCTCCCAGACCAGGCCCAGGGTGTCGCGCCGGCCCAGCGGCACGCGCAGCAGACTGCCCGGCGGCACGGCCTGCGCCGACAGGTAGTGCAGCACATCGCCCAGGGCGGCGTACTGCGGTGCATCGACCGCCACGCCCAGGCGCATCAAGCCAAGCCTTTCTTGTCGCAGCGCGTCAGCCAGCGGGACTTTCGATGAGGAATCGGCGCCAAGTTCATGATTGAAAAGCGCTTTTCCACTTGCTCATATTTCTGTGGATAACTTTGTGCGAAACCCGCACTTGCCACGCTGCCGCGGCCAAGGGCACTCGGGATATCCCCATCCTTCACTGGACGGAGACTCATCCGAAAAGCCATTTCAAAACAACCACTTGGGACATGTCGCCTGAGAAATTCCCGACGATCGCCCCCCGCAGCGCAGCAAGATGTTCGCTGCGCCGGAGGTGGGGATAAGTCAAGCACTGAGCAAGCACTCACCCCACCAACTTGGGGCGTCATCTCACACGGGTTTGTCCTGACGCAAACGCCGTGAGGCACCGTTTTCAGGCAGCAGACGCCCGCAAGGTGCGCGAATGGGCGTGCACCGCCTCCACCAACGCGGCCACATGCTCCGGCGGGGTGAACTGGCTGATGCCATGCCCCAGGTTGAAGATGTGGCCGTCCCAGCCACCGTCGGCGCGCTGCGGGCGGCCGAAGCTGTCCAGCAGCCGCCTGGCCTGGGCCTGCACAGCCGCGGGCGGGGCGAACAGGATGGTGGGATCCAGGTTGCCCTGCAGGGCCACCCGGTCGCCCACGGCCGCACGGGCCCGGCCCAGGTTGACCGTCCAGTCCAGGCCGACCACATCGGCCCCGGTGTCGGCGATGTCCTCCAGCCACAGGCCGCCGCCCTTGGTGAAGACGATGACCGGGATGCGCTGGCCGTCCTTCTCGCGTCGCAGCTGCTGCACCACGCGCCTGGTGTAGGCCAGCGAGAAGTCCTGGAAGTCGCCATCGGCCAGCACGCCACCCCAGCTGTCGAAGACCATCACCGCCTGGGCACCGGCCTCGATCTGGGTGTTGAGGTAGAGCGCCACGGCGTCGGCATTGACCTGGAGGATGCGGTGCATCAGGTCGGGGCGGCTGTAGAGCAGGGTCTTGACCTGGCGGTAGTCGTCCGAGCCACCACCCTCGACCATGTAGCAGGCCAGTGTCCAGGGGCTGCCGGAGAAACCGATCAGCGGCACGCGGCCGTTCAGGGCCTTGCGAATGGAGGTGACGGCGTCGAAGACGTAGCGCAGCTTGTCCATGTCCGGCACGGCCAGGGCGTTCACCGCGGCTTCGTCGCGCACCACCTGGGCGAAGCGTGGGCCCTCGCCCTGCTGGAAGGACAGACCCAGGCCCATGGCATCGGGCACGGTCAGGATGTCCGAGAACAGGATGGCGGCGTCCAGCGGATAGCGCTCCAGCGGCTGCAGCGTCACCTCGGTGGCGTAGTCCACGTTCGTGGCCAGGCCCATGAAGCTGCCGGCCTTGGCGCGGGTGGCACAGTATTCCGGCAGGTAGCGTCCAGCCTGGCGCATCAGCCAAACGGGGGTGTGGGTCGTGGGCTGGCGCAGACAGGCGCGCAGGAAGGTGTCGTTTTGCAGCGGTGCGAACATGGTGTGATTATCCCCGCCGGCCCCGCTTGAAGCGCTGGGCTTCGCCCCCATTTGCTGAAACGTTTGCCCGCCATCATGGGCATGCCTGCACACGAGGAGAACTGCTGCGATGAACACCCGCCGTCTTGGAGCCGCCGCCCTGCTGCTGGCCGCCAGCCTGAGCCTGTCGGGCTGCGGCTACAACGAATTTCAGCGCCAGGACGAGGCCGTCAAGGCCAGTTGGTCCGAGGTGCTGAACCAGTACCAGCGCCGAGCCGATCTGGTGCCCAATCTGGTGGCCACCGTCAAGGGCGAGGCCAACTTCGAGCAGGAGACCCTCACCAAGGTGGTGGAGGCCCGCGCCAAGGCCACCTCGATCCAGGCCACGCCCGAGCTGATCAACGACCCGCAGGCCTTCCAGAAATTCCAGGCCGCCCAGGGCGAGCTCAGCAGCGCGCTGAGCCGCCTGCTGGTGGTCAGCGAGAACTACCCCAATCTGAAGGCCAACCAGGGCTTTCAGGACCTGCGGGTGCAGCTGGAGGGCACCGAGAACCGCATCACCGTGGCGCGCAACCGCTACATCAAGACGGTGGCCGACTACAACACGCTGGCGCGCAGCTTCCCGACGAACCTGACGGCCATGGTCTTCCACTACGAGGTGAAGCCCAACTTCACGGTGGAGAACGAGAAGGCGCTGGCCGAGCCGCCGAAGGTGGACTTCGGCGCGGCCCCGGCGGCGTCGCGCTGAGCCCGCCATGCAAGCGGCATCTGCCCTGCGGCGCCCCGCCCGGCCCTGGCTGCACGGGCTGTGGCTGGCCACCGTGATGCTGCTGGCGGCCCTGGGCTGGGGCGTGACACCGGCCCGGGCCCAATCCACCGGCCTGCCCATCCCGGCGCTCACCGCCCGGGTGATGGACCAGACCGGGACCCTGACCGCCCCCCAGACACAGGCCCTGGAAGGCAAGCTGGCGGGGCTGGAGCAGTCCACCGGTAGCCAGGTGGTGGTGCTGATCGTGCCCACCACGGCACCGGAGGACATCGCGGCCTACGGCTGGCGCGTGGCCGACCAGTGGAAGATCGGCCGCAAGGACGTCGGCGACGGCGTGCTGTTGCTGGTGGCCAAGCAGGACCGCACGGTGCGCATCGAGGTGGCCAAGACCTTGGAAGGGGCGATCCCCGACCTGGCCGCCAGCCAGATCATCCAGGGCAGCCTCGTGCCGGCCTTCCGCCAGGGCGACTACGCCGGGGGCCTCAATGCCGCGGTCGATCAGCTCGCCGCGCGGATCCGCGGCGAGGCCCTGCCCGCCCCGGCGGCGCGTCCCGCCCGGAACACCGGAAACGACTGGCAGGGCCTGGGCTTGTTCTTCTTTGTCGGCGTGCCCATCCTCGGCTCCATCCTGTCGGGCCTGCTGGGCCGCCGCACCGGCGCCCTGCTGACCGGCCTGGGTGCCGGCACGCTGGCCGGCTGGCTGGCCACGAGTTGGCTGCTGGGCCTGGGCGCGGGCGTCGTGGCCTGGATCCTGGTGGGCGTGATGGGCAGCGGCGGGCGCGGTGGCGGCTCCGGCGGCCCGCCCATCATCTGGGGCGGCGGGGGCGGTGGTGGCTCCTGGGGCGGTGGCGGAGGCGGTGGAGGCTTCTCCTCCGGCGGCGGCGGCGACTTCGGTGGCGGCGGCGCCTCGGGGCGGTGGTGAAATGAACCACGCCACCTTGGGATCCCGCCTGCGCCGTGCCTGGCGCCACTTCTGGCTGGATGAGCGGGACAGCCGGCGCGCCCTGCCCCCCGCGGCGCTCCAGCGGCTGACGGCCCTGGTGCAGGCCAGCGAAGCGCGCCACCGCGGCCAGATCCGCCTGTGCGTGGAGGCCAGCCTGCCGATGGCTGCGGCCTGGGCCGGCGTCGCGCCGCGCCAGCGCGCGCTGGAGTGCTTTGGCCAGCTGGGCGTGTGGGACACCGAGGACAACGTCGGCGTGCTGATCTACGTGCTGCTGGCCGATCGCGCGGTGGAGATCGTGGCAGACCGCGGCCTGCGGCATCACGTTCCGGAGGCGCGCTGGCAGGCGCTGGCCCAGGGGCTGGGCCAGGCCTTCGCCCAGGGCCAGGTCGAGGCCGGGCTGACGACGGCGCTGGCCGAGGTGGACCGGCTGCTGTGTGCGGGCTTTGCGCGCGCCGAAGGCTCGCCCCGATCCAACGAGCTGCCCGACACCCCGGTGCTGCGCTGAAAAACAAAACCCGCCGGCTCCGCGAGGAGGCGACGGGTTCTTCCGGGCCCACCGGCAGACCGGCGGGCGGAGATGGATCAGCGGGTCTTGCGCAGCTTCTGGATGGCGGCCAGCTGAGCCGCCATGACGGCGAACTCGCTCTGGGCTCGCGCGAAGTCGATGTCGCTCTTGGCGGTCTTCATCGCTTCCTCGGCCAGCTTCTTCGCTTCGTTGGCCTTGGCCTCATCGAGGTCATGGCCGCGGATCGCGGTGTCCGCCAGCACGGTCACGCAGTGCGGTTGCACTTCCAGGATGCCACCGGCCACGAAGACGAACTCTTCCTGACCGTTGTCAGCCCGCTCGATGCGCACCGCGCCCGGCTTGATGCGGGTGATCAGCGGGGTGTGCTGCGGCAGGATGCCCAGCTCGCCCGCCTCGCCCGGCAGCGCGACGAACTTCGCCTCGCCCGAGAAGATGTTCTCTTCGGCGGAGACGACGTCGACGTGAATGGTTGCCATGGTCGGGTCCTTTGACTTGAAGATGGTTCAGCAGACAGAAGGCGGCTGGCGGGTGGGGCTCACCCGCGCGGCCGCGCCTCGGCTTACTGCATCTTCTTGGCCTTCTCGAAGGCCTCGTCGATGGTGCCGACCATGTAGAAGGCCTGCTCGGGCAGGTGATCGCATTCGCCGGCGACGATCATCTTGAAGCCGCGGATGGTTTCCTTCAGCGGCACGTACTTGCCCGGCGAGCCGGTGAACACTTCGGCCACGTGGAAGGGCTGCGACAGGAAACGCTGGATCTTCCGGGCACGGGCCACGGCCAGCTTGTCTTCCGGCGACAGTTCGTCCATGCCCAGGATGGCGATGATGTCGCGCAGTTCCTTGTAGCGCTGCAGGGTGGCCTGCACGGCACGGGTGGTGCTGTAGTGCTCTTCGCCGATGACGTTCGGGTCAATCTGACGCGAGGTCGAGTCCAGCGGGTCCACGGCGGGGTAGATACCCAGCGAGGCGATGTCACGCGACAGCACCACGGTGGCGTCCAAGTGGGCGAAGGTGGTGGCGGGCGACGGGTCGGTCAGGTCATCCGCCGGCACGTACACGGCCTGGATCGAGGTGATCGAGCCGACCTTGGTCGACGTGATCCGCTCTTGCAGACGGCCCATTTCCTCGGCCAGCGTCGGCTGGTAGCCCACGGCGGAAGGCATGCGGCCCAGCAGCGCGGACACTTCGGTACCGGCCAGGGTGTAGCGGTAGATGTTGTCCACGAAGAACAGCACGTCGCGGCCTTCGTCGCGGAACGACTCGGCGATGGTCAGGCCGGTCAGGGCCACGCGCAGACGGTTGCCCGGCGGCTCGTTCATCTGGCCGTAGACCATGGACACCTTGGACTCGCCCAGGTTCTCCAGGTTCACGACGCCGGAATCGGCCATCTCGTGATAGAAGTCGTTGCCCTCACGGGTCCGCTCGCCCACACCCGCGAACACCGACAGACCGCTGTGGGCCTTGGCGATGTTGTTGATGAGCTCCATCATGTTCACGGTCTTGCCCACGCCGGCACCACCGAACAGACCCACCTTGCCGCCCTTGGCGAACGGGCAGATCAGGTCGATCACCTTGATGCCGGTTTCCAGCAGCTCTTGCGACGGGCTCAGCTCGTCGTAGGCCGGGGCCTTGCGATGGATCGAGGCGGTCAGGTCTTGCGACACCTCACCACGCTCGTCGATGGGGTTGCCCAGCACGTCCATGATGCGGCCCAGGGTGGCCTTGCCCACGGGCACGGTGATGGGGTTGCCGGTGTTGTAGACCACCGAGCCGCGGCGCAGGCCGTCGGAGGAGCCCAGCGCGATGGTACGCACCACGCCGTCGCCCAGCTGCTGCTGCACTTCCAGCGTCAGCGCCGAGCCGTCCATCTTCAGGGCGTCGTACACCTTGGGCATCTGGTCGCGCGGGAATTCCACGTCCACCACGGCGCCGATGCACTGAACGATCTTGCCTTGGGCTTGAGAGTTCGACATTTTTCGGTCCTTCAATCTTGATTCGCTGTATTCGAAACTGGAGCGGGTTGATCGGCCGGGATCAACCGCTGATCGCGGCGGCACCGCTCACGATCTCGGACAGTTCCTTGGTGATCGCAGCCTGGCGGGTCTTGTTGTAGATGAGCTTGAGCTCATTGATCAAGGTGCCGGCGTTGTCGGTCGCGGCCTTCATCGCCACCATGCGGGCGGATTGCTCCGAGGCCATGTTCTCGGCCACCGCCTGGTAGATCAGGGCCTCGACGTAGCGCTTGAGCAGCTCGTCGATCACCGACGCCGGATCCGGCTCGTAGATGTAGTCCCAGCTGTGCGCGGCCTTCTCGGCTTCGGTCTGCGCCAGCGCGCCGGCCTGCAGGGGCAACAGCTGCTCGACCACCGGCTCCTGCTTCATCGTGTTGATGAAGCGGGTGTAGCACAGGTAGACGGCATCGACCTTGCCTTCGACAAACGCGTCCAGCATCACCTTCAGCGGGCCGATCAGCTTCTCCAGCTGGGGCATGTCGCCCAACTGGGTGGCCTGGCTCACGACCTTGACCCCCACGCGGTTGAGGAAGCCCAGGCCCTTGTTGCCGATGGCCACGGCCTCGGCCTTGCGGCCCCGGTCCTGCAGCTCGCGCATCTTGTTGGTGACGGCGCGCAGCACGTTGGTGTTCAGACCACCGCACAGGCCCTTGTCGGTGGTGACCACCACAAAGCCGTCGATCCCGGACTTGCCGTCCGCACGCATGTACGGCGACTTGTATTCCGGATTCGCGCGCGACAGGTTGGCCGTGATGTTGCGGATCTTGTCGCTGTACGGACGGGCCGAACGCATGCGGTCCTGCGCCTTGCGCATCTTGGACGCGGCGACCATTTCCATGGCCTTGGTGATCTTCTTGGTGTTCTCCACCGATTTGATCTTGCCGCGGATTTCCTTTCCGACTGCCATGACTGTTTCTCCTAGTAGGTGAGGGACGACCCGTTCGTGTCGTTGGAGCGCGTGCGTGCCGTCCCGTCAGTCAGTGGCTTCAGGCGAAGGACTTCTTGAAGGCAGCGATCGCGCCGTTCAGCTCTTCCTCGGCCGCCTTGTCCATGGCCTTGTCGGCTTCCAGCTTGGCCAGCAGAGCGGCGTGGCTGGACTTCAGGAACTGGTGCAGGCCGCTTTCGAAGGACAGCACCTTCTTCACGTCCACATCGTCCATGTAGCCCTTGTTCACGGCGTACAGCGAGGCACCCATCAGGCTGATCGACAGCGGCGAGTACTGGGCTTGCTTCAGCAGCTCGGTCACGCGGGCACCGCGGTCCAGCTGCTTCTTGGTGGAAGCGTCCAGATCGGAGGCGAACTGCGCGAAGGCGGCCAGCTCACGGTACTGGGCCAGGTCGGTACGGATACCGCCGGACAGCGACTTGATCAGCTTGGTCTGGGCCGCACCACCCACGCGGGACACCGAGATACCGGCGTTGATCGCGGGACGCACACCGGCGTTGAACAGGTTGGTTTCCAGGAAGATCTGGCCGTCGGTGATCGAGATCACGTTGGTCGGCACGAAGGCGGACACGTCACCCGCTTGGGTTTCGATGATCGGCAGCGCGGTCAGCGAGCCGGTCTTGCCCTTGACCTCACCCTTGGTGAAGGCTTCGACGTAGTCGGCGTTCACGCGGGCAGCGCGTTCCAGCAGGCGGCTGTGGAGATAGAACACGTCGCCAGGGAAGGCTTCGCGGCCCGGCGGGCGACGCAGCAGCAGCGAGACCTGACGGTAGGCCACGGCCTGCTTGGACAGGTCGTCATAGACGATCAGGGCGTCTTGGCCGCGGTCGCGGAAGTACTCGCCCATCGTGCAGCCCGAGTAGGCGGCGACGTACTGCATGGCGGCGGATTCGGAAGCCGAGGCAGCCACGACGATGGTGTAGTCCATCGCACCGGCCTGCTCCAGGGCGCGCACGACGTTCTTGATCGACGAAGCCTTCTGGCCGATCGCGACGTACACGCAGGTCATGTTCTGACCCTTCTGGTTGATGATCGCGTCGATCGCCACGGCGGTCTTGCCGGTCTGGCGGTCGCCGATGATCAGCTCGCGCTGGCCACGGCCGACGGGCACCATCG
Organism: Ideonella dechloratans; assembly: GCF_021049305.1. Lineage (GTDB taxonomy): Bacteria > Pseudomonadota > Gammaproteobacteria > Burkholderiales > Burkholderiaceae_C > Ideonella > Ideonella dechloratans. Next base: position 400,191 of record NZ_CP088081.1, on the reverse strand, counting down.
AGTCAATGCACTTCAGGCCGGTCTGGACGGGCTGGTCCACCGACTTCCGTGCGATCACGCCCGGGGCGACCTTCTCGATCACGTCCGTCATCTTGGCGTTGATCGGGCCCTTGCCGTCGATCGGCTGGCCCAGGGCGTTGACCACGCGGCCCACCAGTTCGGGGCCCACGGGCACTTCCAGAATGCGGCCCGTGCACTTGACGGTGTCGCCTTCGGAGATGTGTTCGTATTCACCCAGAATCACGGCGCCGACGGAGTCGCGCTCGAGGTTCAGGGCCAGGCCGAAGGAGGGTTGACCGTCCTTGCCAGCCGGGAATTCCAGCATTTCGCCCTGCATCGCATCGGACAGGCCGTGGACGCGGACGATGCCGTCGGTCACCGAGACGACGGTGCCTTGGTTGCGGATGTCCGTCGAAGCGCCGAGGCCTTCGATACGGCTCTTGATCAGTTCCGAAATTTCAGCAGGATTCAGTTGCATTGCTTTCTCCGAAAGCGCGGCAGTCAGACGGGGCGACTGGCTGCCGGTGGGCTATGCCTTGGGGTTGGGTGCCGATGCGGGACGGGGCCTCAGTGGGTCAGCGCGACCTTCATCTGCTCCAGACGGGCCTGGATGGAGGTGTCGAGCACCTCGTCGCCCACCACCACGCGGATGCCACCGATGAGTGACTCATCGATCTGCACCGACGCGTTGAGCTTGCGACCGAAGCGCTTCTCCAGCGTGGCGACCGTGTCGGCCAGTTGGGCGGCGTCCAGGGGGAAGGCGCTGACGATGGTCGCGTCCGACACACCGGTGCTGGCGTTGACCAGCGCGCGGAACTGGGCGTCGACCTCCGGCAGGGCGGACAGACGACCGTTCTCGATGACGACCTTCAGCAGATTGGCGACCTTGGGCGACAGGGCGACCTTGGCCACGGCAGCGACCAGATCGAACACCTGCTCCGAAGTCACCTTCGGGTTGTCCGCGAACTGGCGCAGCTGGGCGTCGGCGCTGACCTGCCCCACGGCGTGGAGCTGGTCGACCAGGGCCTGGGCGCTGTCCGTGCCGATGGACTTGTACAGTGCCTCGGCGTAGGGACGTGCGATGGTTGCAAGCTCAGCCATGATTACAGCTCGGTCTTCAGACGGTTCAGAAGATCGGCGTGCACGCCGGCGTTGACTTCGCGCTTCAGGATCGCTTCGGCGCCCTTGACAGCCAGCACGGCGACCTGCTCACGCAGGGCTTCGCGGGCCTTCACGGACTCCTGCTCGGCTTCAGCCTTGGCAGCGGCGACGATCTTGGCGCCTTCGTCGCTGGCACGCGACTTGGCTTCTTCGATCATCTGCTGGGCCAGACGCTCGGCATCAGCCAGGCGCTTGGCAGCGTCGTCGCGCGCAGCGGACAGCTGCTGCTCCACGCGCTGGTTGGCCACGGCCAGCTCGCTCTTGGCCTTGTCGGCAGCCGACAGGCCTTCGGCGATCTTCTTGGCGCGATCGTCGAGCGCAGCGGTGATCGGCGGCCAGACGAATTTCATCGTGAACCAGACCAGGATCAGGAACACGATCATCTGGACGATGAGGGTACCGGTGATGCTCACTTTTTTGCCTCAAACGGTGACGGGACATTCAGCAGGGGTGCGCCGCAGCGCACCCCGGCCTCTCAACACGACAAACGCCGGATTACTTGGCGATGGCGGCGAGCTGGCCCAGGAACGGGTTGGCCGTGGCGAACCACAGGGCGATACCGGTACCGATGATGAAGGCCGCGTCGATCAGGCCGGCCAGCAGGAACATCTTGGTCTGCAGTTCGCCCATCAGCTCGGGCTGGCGAGCGGCCGATTCCAGGTACTTGCTGCCCATGATGCCGATGCCGATACAAGCACCGACAGCACCCAGACCGATGATCAGGCCGGCGGCGAGGGCAACAAAGCTGATGACTTCCATGATGACTCCTAGTTGAGAGGTTGGGTTGGAAAGGTAGAAACGAAAGGGAAAGAGCGGGGATCCGGATCAGTGCACAGGATCAGTGCGAGTCATGGGCCTGGCCGATGTACACCAGCGTCAGCATCATGAACACGAAAGCCTGCAGCGTGATGATCAGGATGTGGAAGATGGCCCAGGCAGAGCCAGCGATGATGTGGCCGATCGCCAGACCGATACCGGTGCCCAGACCGACCGAGGCGAACGCGCCACCCATCAGGGCGATCAGCAGGAAGATCAGTTCGCCGGCGTACATGTTGCCGAACAGCCGCATACCGTGCGAGACGGTCTTGGCCACGAACTCGATCATCTGCATCGCGAAATTGAAGGGGTACAGAGCCCAGTGGTCACCGAACGGCGCCGCGAACAGCTCATGCACCCAGCCGCCGAAGCCCTTGATCTTCACGTTGTAGATCAGGCAGGTGATCAGCACGCCCAGCGACAGGCCCATCGTGACGGACAGGTCGGCGGTCGGCACCACGCGCAGCTTGGCTTCGTGGTCACCCTGGATGGCTTGCCAGATGAAGGGCAGCAGGTCAACCGGCAGCAGGTCCATCGCGTTCATCAGGAAGATCCAGATGAAGACGGTCAGGGCCAGCGGAGCCACCAGCTTGCGGCTCTGGGCGTTGTGGACGATGCCCTTGGCCTGGGATTCGACCATCTCGACCAGGATTTCCACGGCGGCCTGGAAGCGGCCGGGAACGCCAGAGGTGGCGGCGCGAGCAGCCTTCCACAGCAGCAGACAACCGATCACCCCCAGCAGAACGGAGAAGAAGATCGAGTCCCAGTGCACCACGCTCATGTCGAACGGGGCATTGGAATGCTTATTGCTCAGGAAGGTCAGGTGGTGAACGATGTACTCGCCAGCGGTTGGCGCGTGCTCGGCGGCTTCGTGTGCTTCTACGGACATGGCGTGGGTTTCAGTTCAGTTCAACTCTTCCGTCGGCCTCGCCACAAGAGCGCGACCCAATACACCTTGATGCACACGATCAGAGCCACCAGCAAGGCTGGCCAACTCAGACCGGGCACCAGCTTCGGGGCCAGCGCGAGCATGGCCACCGAAACCGCAATCTTGCCGAACTCCCACAACATGACGCTGACAGCCGAAACTGCCGGCGCCAGACTGGAGAGCCGACTGGTCACGCCGCGCGCCATCAAGGCACCCGGCACGACCACCGCGGCGGCGCCATACAGCACCGACGCGGTCCAATCCTGACGTCGCGTGATGAGCCAGAGCAAACCAGCCATCACCATGCCGACCACGGCCTGAACCGCAATCACCCGCCACGGCGAGACCGACCGTTCGCGGGCCATCAAGGCTTGCGCCTCTTCGTGCGTCAAGGCCTTGAAAGGCTGCTTGTCCGCCTCATCTTCCAGATCAGCCCACGCGTCGGGACGGGGTTCACGCCGCTCGGACATCGTGTCGGTTCCAGGTTCGGGGTGGCAAAGCCGCGCGATTATAGGGGCAATTCCCAATGATGCAGGATGCCCCAGCACACCCGCGGGTCGTCTCCCCAGCTCAGCTTGACCTGGCGCCCGGCTGCGGTTACCGCGAGGTTACAGCGTCAGCCGTTTACAAAACAGCAAAGTTCGTCGGCAGCCCGGGCACGTCCACCCGCATCTGCAGCACGCAACCCGACCATGGCATGCGCGCGAGTTCGGCCGCCGGCCGCTTGTGGCGCGCCGTGGTGATGTAGAGCGTGCGCAGATCGGGCCCACCGAAGCAGGGCATGGTGGGGCAGCGCACCGGCAAGGCCACCCGGCGATCGATGGCACCCTCGGGCGTCAAGCGCAGCAGACACTGGCCCTCGAACATCGCCACCCAGTAACAGCCCTGCGCGTCCACGGCCGCGCCGTCGGGCCGGCCACCATATTGGTCCAGATCCTGATCGGCCACTTTCAGAGGGAACTGCTGGAACACCCGGCGACGCGTCAGCGAACCGTCCTGCGCATCGACGTCCAGGGAGTAGATGCAGTGGGCCTGGGTGTCACTCCAATAGAGGGTTCGCCCGTCCGGGCTCCAGGCCAGGCCGTTGCTGGTGGTGATGCCCTCGGCCATGCACTCGATCTCGCCATGGGACCAACGGTAGAGGGCGGCCGCCGGGCGGTCCTTGGGCTCATGCAGCGTGCCCACCCAGATGCGGCCCTGCGCATCGGCCTTGCCATCGTTGAAGCGCTGGACGGCAGGGTCGTAAGGCGGCGGCGCCAGACGGGTGCGCTGGCCGCTGGCCGGATCGAAACGCCAGAGCCCATCGCGCATGGCCAGCACCAAGCCGCCGCCCAGCACCGGCATGCAGCAGGCTGGCTCGCTGTCAAAGCGCCAGCTGTCGTGGGTCAGGCGGACCGGATCGGCGCGGTGCAGCGCACGGCCCGGGATATCACACCAGTACAGGCAGGCTTCCTCGGGATGCCAGAACGGGGACTCGCCCAACTCGCAGGGGGCGAAAGGCAGCGGTTGCGGATCGAAAAGCATGGCGCTCAGCTCGGGTGGGGCGGATACAGGATCAAACGACCGGGCCGGCCGTGGATCCGATTGTCGGGGCAGGCACCCCACCGCCGGTCACATGCCCTTGAACAGATGGGTGTAGCTGCGGCTGACCTCGAGCTTCTCGTTGCTGCCCTTGACGCTGACGATCTGGCGTCCGCGGAAGTCCCGCGTCACCGCCGCGATCGCATGGACCGCCACCAGCGTGGAACGGTGGATCTGCCAGAACTTCTGCGGGTCCAGCTCATCCACCAACTCCTTGATGGGCTTGCGGATCAGGGCCTCCACCGTCGGCGTCTGGACCCGGGTGTACTTCTCGTCGCTGATGAAGAACAGCACCTCGTCCACCGGGATCATCTGGATGCTCTGCCCCACGGTGGCCTGGATCCACTGCAGCGGGGCCGGCCGGGGTGCGCCACCCGGGCTCGCCAGGCGGTGCAGCAACTGCTGCAGAGAGGCCCCCGAGGGCAACTCGTCCGGGGCGACCGGTGCACCGGCCTCCAGCTTGGCGCGGGCGGCCAGGCGCTTGCGCAGACGCTCGACCGTGCGCAGCAGGCGTTCGCGCTCGGCCGGCTTGAGCACATAGTCGGCCGCCCCTTGCTCGAAGGCCTCCACCGCGTACTGGTCGTAGGCGGTGATGAAGACGATCTCCGGCAGCCAGCCCTCCTCCCCCACGTCCATCTGGGCGATCTCGCGGGCCGCATCCACGCCCGTCATGCCCGGCATGCGGATGTCCAGGAAGACCACGTCCGGCCGGTGCTGCTGCACCAGTTCGACCGCCTCGGCGCCATGCTTGGCCTCGGCCACGATGTCCAGTTCGGGCCAGACCTCGGCCAGGCGGGCGCGCAATTGCTCGCGCATCAGGCGCTCATCGTCGGCCAGCACGGCACGCACGCGAGAGGATTCACGAGAAGGATCGACGTCAGAACTCACGGTCATCAGGAGGTGGGTGGCTGGGGTCTGGACGGCGGGCGCTCAGGCCGGGGTGGTGCCGGCGCCCTCCACCGTGCGGTACGGCACGGTGATGGTCACGACGGTACCGCAAGGCTGGTTGGCCGTCACGGTCAGACTGGCCTTGTTGCCATGCAGCAGCTGCAGCCGCTCGCGGATGTTGGCCAGGCCCACGCCGGTGCCGGAAGTCGCCGCCGCCCCGAAGCCCACGCCGGTGTCGGCCACCGTCACCTGCAGCTTGCCGTGCACGATCTCGGCCTTCACACGCAGCTGGCCGCCCTCGGGCTTGGGTTCCAGACCGTGGCGGATGGCGTTCTCGACCAGGGTCTGGATCATCATCGCCGGGAACTCGGCCGACAGCAGCCCCTCGGGCACATCCACCTGCGCATCCAGCCGCTCCTCCATGCGCACCTTCAGGATCTCGATGTAGGGCCGCACCACCGCCAGCTCGCGGCCCAGGTCGCGACTGCCGGCATCGGCCGTGTCGCGCATGGAGGGCATGCTGGCCCGCAGCAGCGCGATCAGGTTCTTCTGCATCTGGCTGGCGCGCGGCGGATCGGTCTCGATCAGGTGATCGATGGAGGCCAGGGTGTTGAAGAGAAAGTGCGGCTCGACCTGGGCCTGCATGGCGGCCATGCGGGCCTCCACCACCTGACGCTTGAGCGACTCGGCCTCGGCTGTCTCGGTGGCCTGGGCCGCCTTGACCTCGGCCTGGATCCGGCCCTTGTAGGTGATCTTGATGATCGCCGAGGCCACGATCCACAGCGCGGCCAGATCGCTCAGGAAGTCGCCGAAATGGACCTTGCGGGTGCGCACGGTGGCGGCCTGCTGCTCATCCACCGCCTCCTGAGCGGCGTCGCGGGCTTCCTGGGCGGCGTCCCGGGCCTCCTGCATCGCGTCGACCACCTGCTGTTTGGCATCCTCGATAGCCTCGCGGACCTCGTCAGGCTGGGCGCCCGGAGGCAGCTTGACCTCCACCTTCTTGTCGCCGGCCTGGATCACCACGCGTGCGCCTTCCGCCGACGCCGAGGGCTCGCTCGTCGCAGGCACCGCACCGGAGGCTGCCGAAGCGGCCGGCTGGACCGCCTCATCGATGCGCACCCCATGCTCGTCCACCTTGAGCTCGAAGCTGCGACGCGCGCTGCCGTCGCCGCCAGCGCTGCGGCCAGGCACCTCGACGTGGACGTCGGGCACCACCACGGGCGGCACCGGCGGCATCGCCGGCAGCTTCACATGGCCCACACTGGGGGTGATCGACTCGGTGATGGTCCAGGTGAAGGGCGGCAGCTTCTGCAGCAGATTCACCACGATCAGCAGCAAGACCGAGAGCAGGGCAAAGCGCTTCCAGCTGATGCTGGCCAGCCAGGTGCCATACACATGGAAGGCCCGCACGGCCGCAGCGGAGAAACGCTGCCAGCGTTGCGGCCAGACCGGGGCTTGAGGGGGGGTGGACTGCGTCATGGGAGGAGACTCGCGACAGGGCCCGAATCAGGCCATGTGGTGCACTGTAGCCAAGCCTTCGGCCACCGGTGGACCGATGCGACGCACCGCAATTGGGCGGGACAGGCTGCAGCCAGCCGGGATTGGCGTCAGCGACGCCGTCAGTGCCGCTCGACGATCACCGGCACCAGCTGCAGTGCCTCGCGCACCCGCTGGGCGGCCTCGCTGGCCTGCTGGCGCGAGGCATAGGGCCCAGCCTGCAGGCGGTGCACCCCGTTCTCGGCAAAGATGGCCAGACGCGGCGACAGCCAGGACAGCTCGTCGGCGATCTTCTGGCGGAAGCTGTCGGCCCCATCGCTGCGGCTGAAAGCGCCCAGTTGCACCCAAAAGCCGGCGGCAGGGGCTGCCGATTCGGGGACCGACGGCATCGGGGTCGCAGACGCGGCCTCCGTCGAAGGGGGGGCCGGGGGAAGATCGGGCAGATTCGGCACAGCGGCCACCACCGGCAACGCCGCTGCCGGCCGGACCACCGGGGTCGGCGCCGCCACCGCCGGGGCCGGAGCCACCGCCGCCAGGGCCGCGCCCCCGGTGTTCCAGGTTCCGGCGCGGATCTCGTCGAAGGTGATGCGCCGCACCTCGACCGGCGCCACCCCGTTCTGCACCCCCAGCTTGACCGCCGCAGCATAGGACAGGTCGATCACCCGCCCATCCACGAAGGGCCCACGGTCATTTGCGCATTCCACTGATGGCGGACAGTGATTCCATTCCCATCGCGGACAGCGTTCCAGGCGATGGCGGACACGTTGCGCGGGTGTCCTGAGTGACGCTCAAATCGTAGCCGAAGTGTCCGCCATCAGCGTGGAATGGCGGTCGGCGCGGCCGGCTCAGACGGCCTTTGCCAGCTTTCTCATCGACTCGCCCTTGAGGGCTATCTTGTGCGAGCCGTGCACGATGCGGTCCAGGATGGCGTCGGCCAGCGTGGGCTCGTCCAGCCAGGCGTGCCAGGCCGTCACCGGCAACTGGCTGGTGATGAGCGTCGAGCGCGCACCCACCCGGTCGTCGAGCAACTCCAGCAGGTCGTTTCGCTCGTGCGCGGCAATCGGCGCGATGCCGAAGTCGTCCAGGATGAGCAGGTCCAGCCGCGCCAGTTGCGCCAGCCGTTTGCCCAGGCTGCCATCGCCGTGGGCCACGTGCAACTCCTGCAGCAGCCGTGGCGCGCGGGTGTAGAGCACCGAGAAGCCCAGACGCGCGGCCTGCTGCCCCAGTGCGCAGGCAAGCCACGTCTTGCCGCACCCGGTGGCGCCGGTCAGCAGCACGTTGTGGCCATGGCGCAGCCAGTCGCCGCCGGCCAGGCTGGTGATGACCTCCCGGCCCAGGCCCCGGCTGGCGCGCCAGTCGATGTCCTCCAGGCAGGCACTGGAGACCTTCAGGCGGGCCGCCTTGAGCAGGCGCTCCAGGCGTTTGCTGTCACGCCAGTCCACCTCGCGCTGCACCAGCAGCGCCAGACGTTGTTCAAAGGGCAGTTCGCTGGCTGTGATGTGGGTGGCCGCGTCGCTGAGGGCGGCCACCATGCCGTCCAGGCGCAGGGCGCGCAGTTGGTTCAAGGTCTGTTCGTTGAGCATGGTTCTTCCTTGTTGGGTTTGCTTGCGCGTTGGAGCTCAGTGGTAGTAGTCCGGCCCGCGCACGTTCTCGTGCAGCGGCAGGCTCGCCTGTGCGGCCATCGGCGCATCCAGCGGCCGCTGGTCCAGGCCGCAGCCCAGGATGGAGGCGATGCTCTTGTAGGACGGTGAGCGAATCGACTGCGCCCGCGCACAGGCGGCCTCCAGCCGGTCAGCCCCGTACTCACGGCCCAGGCGCATGAGGCCCAGACAGGAGCGGTAACCCTGCTCGGGATGCTGGCGGTGCTCCATCTGCCAGCGCACCACGGCGGCGGTGGCCGCACCCACGCGCTCGCCCCAGGCGATGAGCTTGGCCGGCGTCCACTGCAGGTGCGCCCGGTGCGAGGCCGGCATGTGCTCAGGTGTGGTGGTGTGTGCACCCCGGCGGGGATTGAGGGCGTGGGCGGCCACCCGTTTGCCGCCATGCAGGACTTCGACCGTGCCGGCCGTGATGCGCAACTCCACCGGCTCGCCCACCAGGGCGTGGGGCACCGAGTAGTAGTGGCCATCGAGCTCGACGTGGTAATCGATGTTGACGCGGGCGGGTTTGAAGCGCGCGATGGGCATGCGCACCGCCGGCAGGGGGCGCAGGGCCGGCCGGTCAAGCTCGGCGAAGGCACTGGCGCGGTTGCCCGGCAGCTTCTTGAACGCGCGCTGGTTCAAGTCCACCAGCAAGGCGGCAATCGCCCGGTTGAGCTCGGCCAGGCTGAAGAAGGTCTGGTGGCGCAGCCGGGCCAGAATCCAGCGCTCGACCACCTGCACGGCGACCTCCACCTTGGGTTTGTCGCGTGGCTTGGCCGGGCGCGCGGGCATCACGGCCAGGCTGTAGTGCGCACAGAGTTCTTCGAGCAGGCGGTGCGCGGTGGGCTCGTAGCGGTCGGGGCGGGCCATGAGGGCGCGCGGCTGGTCGGGCACCAGCAGGCGGGGCACGCCGCCGATGAACTCCAGCGTGGCAATGATGCTGGCCACCCAGTCAGCGGCCTTCTGGCTGGCAGTGGCGCAGGCGTAGGTGTAGTTCGATGCGCCCAGCACTGCCACGAAGACCTGGGCCGGGCGTATCTCGCCGGTGCTGGCGTCCACGACGGGCACGGTCTGGCCGGCGTAGTCCACGAAGAGCTTGTCACCGCCCGAGTGGGTCTGGCGCATGGAGCGCTGCAGGCGCCGGGCCCAAGCCTTGTACTTCTCGCAGAAGGCGCTGTACTTGTACGCCTGACCGCTGTGCTGTTGCTGGTATTCCTCCCACAGCAGCTGCAGCGTCACGCCAGGTCGGCGCAGTTCGCGGTGGATGTGGGCGTGGTCGGGTTCGAGGTGCCGGGACTCGCGCGCCACGGGTGGCTTGTAAAGCCGGGCCTGGAGTTCGTCGTCGTTCAGGCTCTGGGCCGTAGCCCAGTCCACGCCGGCCACGCGCGCGTAGCTGGCTATCTCGCTGACAGTGGATTTGGAGATGCCGAGGGCGGCACCGATTTGACGGGTGCTCAAGGCCCCGCGGTGCAGCAGTTGCAGTGTGTGTCGTAGTTTGCTCATGGTGACCCTGGGTGTGGGCATCGCTGGCTCCGGTCAAAAAAACCGGGCAGCGTATGCCGCGTTCGGGTCACTCAGAACACCCCGCAGGTGTCCGCCATCAGTTTGGAATGCTGTCCGCCTTCAGCGTGGAACACTGTCCGCCATCATGGTGGAACACTGTCCGCCATCAGCGTGGAATCGTGTCCGCCATCGCGTGGAATACGCAGTCATTCACCCGCACGATCACCTCGCGTCCATTGGCCGGGTTGCGCACCCGGGCGTAGCTGGGCAGCGGCATGGTGCGGTGGGCGGCCGTCATCGCATTCATGTCGTAGGGCTCGCCACTGGCCGTGCGCGCGCCATGGAACTTGCGGCCATACCAGGAGGCCAACCCCTCCTCATAGAGCGGCAGATCGGCCGTCATCGGGGTATAGCTGCGCCCCAGCACGGTGTAGGGCTTGTTGGGCCCACCCACCCGGATGGGCTCGATGCGCGGCACCGCGTCGGGCAGACCGGACACCGAGCCCTCCCCACCCGCAGGCGCTGCATCACGGCGGGTGACCGTGGTGCAGGCGGACAGAAGCAACAGACTCAGTCCCAGTGAAGTCAGCAGCGCCCGGTCGGTGGCCGGCGGCCAGCGCCAGATGGGAGAACGCAGCAAGGGGAGTGATGTCGTGGACAAAAGCAACGGCCCTACAAGGAAGCTTGCCTTATTCTGCGGCAGCACGCCCTGTCCGTGAATGGCCAGCGGCCAAGACAAGCAATTCCCACATGCCCGCTACAGGAGACCAACCCCATGCCCCCGATCAGCCGATTTCCGGTCCCCGAACTGACCGATCTGCCGGAGGACATCCTCGCTCGCATCCTGGCCGTGCAAGAAAAGGCCGGCTTCGTGCCAAACGTGTTTCTGGTGCTGGCCCGCCGGCCCGACGAGTTCCGCGCCTTTTTCGCCTACCACGACGCATTGATGGACCGACCGGGCAACCTCAGCAAGGCAGAGCGCGAGATGATCGTAGTGGCCACCAGCAACGCCAACCAGTGCCAATACTGCGTGATCGCTCACGGCGCCATTCTTCGCATCCGCGCCAAGCAACCACTGCTGGCAGACCAGGTGGCCGTGAACTACCGCAAGGCCGACATCAGCGAACGGCAGAAGGCTATGCTGGAATTCGCGATGAAGGTCTCGACGGCAGCACATGACGTGGGCGAAGCCGACTTCGAAGCCTTGGCCGTCCACGGCTTCAGCCAGGAAGACGCCTGGGACATCGCCGCCATCACCGCGTTTTTCGGCCTATCCAACCGAATGGCCAACGTGAGCAGCATGCGACCCAACGACGAGTTCTACAGCATGGGCCGTTGAGCCTGCTCAGCCCAGCTGACAGGCCAGGCAGGCCAACTCGAAGTCTCGCCCGAGAACCCGCCCGGACTTGCAAGTACACGTTGTGCACTCCCTTGACGTTCAAGTTTCGGCCAGCGAAGACGGGATGTGGCTTGAGCGCACAGCCAGCAACAGCGCGGATGTGAAGCTGGCGCATCCGAGATCGCCAAAACGCCGAGGGACATCGCCACCTGCAACGGCTCCAGCCAAGCTGCATCACGCAGCTTGCGGATCGTGGCAGTCAAGTTCACACCTCACGGACCCCCATGTCGCGTGGCCGCGACTTCGGCTCTTCAGGAAGGCAATTCCTGACGGAACTTGCAATCAGGCATAACGTGGCGAACACGCCAGGATATGCCCAACTTCACACACTCTGAGAAGAACAGCATAAGCCAGCCGACGAACAAAGCAATTCGTGGCGACTTTTGACGCACTTCGAGGCGGCTGGGCGCGCGACTCCAACCAATTGCTGGCGGGACTTGTTCGATCAGCCACATCTGGCGGCAATGTTTGGATCGACTGTCTCTCCCCCTCTGTCACGAGCGTTGAGTTGAAGGCCGCCAACTTATGCGCCGTCGGCGAATCGCCGCTGAGTCGTCCAAGTCACGCCATGAAATGCGCACGTTCCTTAGGTGTTGGGTCCCATGTGCGTCGATGGTCGCCGCGTATTGACCCTGCTAGGACGCGTCACCTTGGTCCATCCATTGGTGCCAGTCCGCCTCTACGAGGACGCCAATCTGGCGGGTCCACGAGAGCCCACGTTGATGCAGCAAAGCGGATCAGGCCGACACCAGCGTCAACCGTCCACTTGCCCTTGGCACGTCAGTCCTTGCCCGCCCGCCCAGCAACCACCGCAGCCAAGCCAAACAGAGGCGCCAGGACCCACGCCCCACTGACGGCTGTGCCGAAAAGGGCAAACCCTGTGTGCAGCCCGAGGGTTACGCCCAGACCCGCGCCAGCTCCTGCGCGAACCAGGTCAGTAGTGCTGCCTCCGAGCAATCCTGAAAGGCGCTCGCCCGTAGTCAAGAGGTTCGACGGTGGAACCACAACCCGTTGAACGCTGGCCTCGACGATCCTCTTGCGCGCCGGCCCCAGTAAATCAATGTCCATGTTCGTCTCCAACAAGCTGTCTGAGCGTGTCGAGGTCACGTTGCATCTCCAAGTGGATGGCGCGTTGCTCTTGCAGATGGACCAAGGTCAGCTGTTCGGCACGTTTCGTCGCGTCGATCAAGACTGTTCGGGTGAACTGGGCCACTGGGTAGTCAGTGGCCTTCGCAAGTTGAACAGATTTGGCCATGCAGTCTTCCAGCAGCCGCTCAGCCGCTGCGGTTGCTGCCTGGGTCGCCCCTTTCAATCGGCTTGCGCATTGCTGGGCTTGGTCTTCGGCATTCTTCAGCAAGGCGGATGCCCGCCGATAGTCATCCTCTCGACCCTTGGCCGCCATGCCGATCCAATTGGAGGTCTCGCTCTTGGCCTTCTTTGCCTTGTCCACTACCTCCGCGGCCTGTGCGTCCTCGGCTCTGGCCTGGCTCAAGGCCTCATAGGATCGTTGCCAACTCATCAGGACATCAGAAGCAATCGACGTGTAGCGAGCAAACTTATCGACCTGATACGAACTCCATCGTGGCATCTCGCGCTGAATCAGCTCGGAGTAGTGATCCGTCAGCCGCGTGGAGGCTTCTTTGACAACGTCTCGAGACGCGGCCAGGAACTTGTGCTCCAACTCCTGCGCCTGCGCCAAATGCCCCAGCATCTTGCGTCGCAGTTGGTAGGTACTGATGTCGACTGACTGTGTCGTCAGCTCTGTGCTCATCATCTACTCCCCTTCTTGATCCCCAGAGAAGCCTGCGAACGGTGTGCCGAATCGTGGCGATTGCCGCCGCCCGCACTCATGGTCTGGAGGGAGCAGGTCAATGCAGTCCGCCCAAACAAGGACCCGGTCAGGCTGGAAGTCCGATGGATTCACCTCGTGCTCCTGGAGTGGTGATGAGACGGCTCACTGCGGCCATTCAGTCGCTCTCTCTAGGCCGATGCTGCTCCCACCAATCATCAAGCGCTGTGTGGGACGAATCCATCGTAGGCCAAATGAGGTCTGGCGCATCCTCGGGGCGAGGTTGTGCAATGGCGATCTCTCCAGGCATCTCAGACCCAAATCGTCCCGACGGCGGCCGTTGAAATCTTCGTCCATTCCGAAGATGGGTCCCAAGATCATCAGACAGGTAGTGGATCCACACCTGACCATCCTCACCATCCGGAAAAACCGACGGCAATGCGCTCGGATGCACGGCCATATGGGCGATCAATGACTCGAGCCAAGCCGAGTAAGCCGTCGAATCGGCCGAGACGCGTGCCCACAGACCACTGAAGCGCTCGGCTAGTCTGGTTGCCAGTTGCATAGGCTCCACACCGACATCTGGCAGACCGAACTCATGAGATCGAAAGATCGCTGCACTACCGACCATGGTCGACTCGATCACTGCTCCGTTTCTCGCAGAGAAGACCGTGCCATCTGCGATGGCAAGAGACCAAGCCCCATTACGCAGGAGCGGCATCGCTCGAACGTCGCGATAGCCTAGCTCGTGAAGACCTGCGACGGCGAAAAATAGACATCGGCATTGGCTCAATGGTGAGTTCATGATCAACCCGAACGCTTTGAGTTATCTGTCTCCGGCATGCATCCGCCACGCCCATGGAATTGACAACGGCAGGGGAACACAGCTCAGCCTCGAGAACCTTCACCGAAGACATGCCAAGGTCCGGACTTCAGTCAGGCTCGGTCACCACCGCCTCCTGCCTGTGCATGCAGAGATCACTCCGTACCGCAGAAACCAGCTGCAATCAGAAAACGCCTAACCGCAGTCGCTGACCGACACTGTACGGAACCAGCCAGCATGAAATCGACGGGATCATCGTATCGTTCAATGAAATCGGGTGAGACCAGCCCCCGCCAAAAGCTGCCAGCCCCGAAGTTCATAGCGAAGGCCTCGGCGAGGCGCACGCGACGCTTGATGGGAACCTCACGGACCTGCCATGTCAGCCTGTGACTTCGCGTGCCGCGATTGAAGGTGGCCAATGCAATCGCCGCGTGCGCATCGGCGACCATGACTAAAAATCCTTTCCGAGGTTTCCACTCGAGGATTTCCAGGTTTGCCAAGGCTTGGAGGTAGTCCCAGACACCAGCGTCAGCCAGTTCCTGGCAGCCGTGACCCAAAGCGCGTCCCACGCGTAAGTCTGCGCGCAGACCATGCCCTCCTCCACCAGCTGCTGGAAGAGGCCAATGAGCAAGGCGTATCCGTGACCGAGGTGGCACAAAGAGCTGGTGTCAACCTATCGACACTGGCCAAGCATGAAGACCTGTACCTGCAGGTGCGCGAGCAGCATCAAGACGCCATAGAGCAAGCGGAGTCGGCTCGCCGCGAATCGGCCATCGCCGAAGCTGAGGCAACGTATGCGCGCCTCGTCAGCTCCGGCACCCGGCCAACCCTGCGCGCGGCAAGCGCGCTGACGAAAGAGAGTTGGCGCGAGTCCCAGCTCAGAGGGATGTCTCTGACCTTGCTGCGTATCTCTCTGGGCGAGAAGCAGCTGAGCATCCCCGGCCGCTACGCCTCCACCGGACGGGAATACAGAACAATGCTGAAAAGGGCCGCCGGGCGACTGCGTGATCGCTTCGGCTTGAGCGCGTCAGCAGATCCGCTGAGGCGGGTGCCGTTTGAGTTGAATTGAGGGGCTGATGTGCGACGGTTGGCGGAAATCGAAGCTTGCGCATTCGAAGACCGCCTGCGCTCACCAAGCGGCCTCTCGGTACACCTAAAGTCGCCTCAGCACTCGGAACTGCGACATGCCCTTCGAGCAACTGGCTTCTGCAAAAGCCATGGTAACTTCACGCAAAAGCATGGGAGCTGCGCCGTGAATTTTGATGAATTTGCTGGAAAGTTTGGTTCAAAAAGCGACTTCGTGCGGAGCATTCCCGCCCACGAGCGCGCTGCGTTTCAGCATGCTGCGATGCGCCTCCACGACAAGGGCTTCGACTGGTATATAGCCGACGATGACCTCTGCTTTGGGGTCAAGCCACCAGACAGTCCGCGAGCCTCGCCCCGAGGCGGGAGACTCTGGAAAAACTTCAATATAACGATCAACCTACGCGGCAAGTACACCAAGGCGATCTCACCCGCGCTGCTGGAGCGTATGCACGCTGCGGGCGGCGTCGAGATGATGCACGGCTCGCGGATAAGCTTCAGCATTGCCCAGTTCGATGGCCTCGTCAGCGACACAGAGTTCATCAACGATTTCGCCACCCTCTGCGGCATATCTAAGTCCCAAGGCCTCTGGCCCGATCAGAGTTGGGACATCCTGAGAAGCCAACCCGAAGTCACAGAGACTGAACTTTCTAGCACGCCCCCTGTTCAAGCTCCCCAGGAGACGGACCTATCCACCGACGCAGAGACCGACCTGGCACACAAGAGCATTGAGGAGGAATTCCTCGAAGATATCCCTCCGGACGAAGTAGAAAAAGTACTCAATCAAGTCCGTCATAATCAGGGATTATTCAAAAGCAAGCTGAAGGATATCTGGGGCGCACAATGCGCCGTTTCTAAATGCACTGAAGAGGCCGTCCTCGAAGCAGCACATATAATTCCCTATTCCGTGGGCCGTGACTATTCCCTATCGAACGGGTTGCTGCTGCGCGCGGATATTCATGCGCTTTTCGACGCCTACTTGCTTTCCATCGACAAAGACGGACGCGTGCATGTGTCCGATTCAATTAAGGACATTACCTATACGTCGCTCCAGAATCAGCTACTCGCTCGACCCAAAGACAAGTGGCCCCCAGGCTTAGCCGAGACGCTCGACGAACGCCACGCAAAGTACCTCAAGAAGCTGCTGAAAATCCCCCAGGGTCCAAAGCACGAGACCGCGCGACTTCCCACGCAGACCCAACTGTCAGGGCTCGGGTGATTGCCCCCCGATAGGCGAATAAATCAGAAGGCGAGGCCTGCTAATTCTTGAGAGCCTGAATCGGCGTGTTCAGGTCCAGCGCACTCTGGGCAGGTATTTGTTGTAGAGCCAGACGAACCAGTTGAGCGTTGTCTCCAGGTCATGGGCGTTGTTGAAGCGGTGCGACTTCAGCACCTGAGCCAGGCGTCCATTGAAGCGCTCCACCATGCCATTGGTCTGCGGACACCTGGGCTGTGTGAACCGTTGCTCGTTGCCCAATGCCTGGCTCAGCGTATCGTCGAATGAGGCAGGCCTGACCCAGCGTCCGCGCCGGCGATGTCTGCTTTGCAGCGGTTGCTGCCGCTCGCCGCCTGGGATCAAGCGCACGCTGACCGCCATCAAGCGGTCCTTGGGCCTACGACCACGGGGCAGGCCGGTCGCCAGGCTCCGGCCCACCAGAACCTCCCATTCCTCGCGGCGCCACTCTGGCGGGTGAGTCAGATCACCACGATGGGAGCAAGCCTGCGCCTGGACTGGCTAACCTTTGTGGTTCAGCCGGAGCTCATACAGCTCAGGTCGGCGATCAGTGGCAGCATGGCCACCAAGGCCAGCAGCAGTGCCAGCGGTACCGTTGCGCTGAAGCCGATGTGCTTGAACGCCAGCGCCCCTGCAATCGCACCAGAGAAGCACGCCGCAGCCAGCGTGGCGTGAATCGCCAGCTTCTGCCGGTCGGCGCGCTCGCGAAGAGCGTAGGAGGTATGGGTGCGGTTCCAGTAGCACACTCGGGCGAGTTCGATGCCAAGGTCGGTAAGCACATCGGTCAGGTGGGTCGTTCTGATCTGGGCACGCGAGATTTTGGTGATCGCCGCGTTCGGCAGCCCCATGCTGAAGCAAAGCAGCAAGACTGCAGCCAGGATGACAACGTCGAAAGCCAGGTGCAGGCTGGCGCCAAGTAGGCCGAAAGCGAGCAGGGCAAGGGCATCGACCAGCAACGGAAGGGCATGCAGCCCTGACATTCGCATTCGGCGTCCCCAATTCGTGAGCAATCCCGTGCAGACCGATCCGCCTACGAAGGTGGCCACAGCGATGGTGTCTGTCGAGGGGCGAGCCTCGGACCACCTGCGTTCGGTGCCCATCGGGTGAACACCCCCGGCAGGTAGGAACGTCCAACCACGCTCGAGACTACTCCACGTTCGCCGTCCGAAGGCGAAGCGCGTTGGCGATGACACTGACCGAGGAAAGCGCCATCGCCGCCGCAGCAACGACCGGCGAGAGCAGCAGGCCGAAGAACGGGTAAAGCACACCGGCTGCCAGCGGAATGCCCGCCACGTTGTAGGCGAAGCTCAAGAACAGGTTCTGCCGGATGTTCCGCATTGTGGCCTGGGACAGCGTGCGCGCCCGCACGATACCCATCAAGTCACCTTTCAACAGAGTGATGCCGGCGCTTTCCATCGCCACATCGGTTCCGGTGCCCATCGCGACCCCGACCGTGGCCTGGGCCAAAGCCGGAGCATCGTTGACGCCGTCACCTGCCATCGCCACCACCCGGCCTTCGCCCTGCAGGCGCTTGACCACGGCTGCCTTGTCCTCGGGGAAGACTTCCGCCACCACCTCGTCGATACCCAGTTCGCGGCCCACAGCCTCGGCCGTCGTCTTGCCGTCGCCCGTCAGCATGACCACCCGCACGCCAGCGGTCTGGAGGGCCTTCAGCGCCTGCGGTGTCGTGGCCTTGATAGGGTCGGCAATCGCGACAAAACCGGCCAGCTGGCCTCCGATGCCTACGAAGATGACCGTGGCAGCCTTCTGCCGTTGCGCTTCGGCTGCTGCGGCAAGGCGGCTTGAGTCGATGGCGTGTTCGGCCAGGAACTTCGCGCTGCCAGACACAACGACTTGCGCATCGACGGTCCCGATGACGCCCTTGCCCACCGGCGAGTCGAAGTCGGTGACCGGCAACAGCGTCAGCTTGCGTTCCTGCGCGTCCATCACGATGGCCATCGCCAAGGGATGCTCGCTGGCCCGTTCGACGCTCGCCAGCCTCTGCAGCACGTCATCGGCGCCGAAGCCAGCCGCTGCTTCAATGTGGACGACCTTCGGGCGTCCCTCAGTGAGCGTTCCCGTCTTGTCGACCACCAGCGTGTCGACCTTCTCCATCTTTTCCAGTGCCTCGGCATCACGAATGAGCACGCCGTGCTGCGCGCCCTTGCCCACGCCGACCATGATGGACATCGGCGTCGCCAGCCCCAGCGCACACGGGCAGGCAATGATGAGCACCGCCACTGCGGTGATGAGCGCATAGCTGAACGCCGGCGAGGGCCCCCAGACCAGCCAGACTGCGAAGGTCAGCGCAGCCACAAGCATGACCACCGGCACGAACCAGCCCGCCACCTGGTCGGCCATGCGCTGGATGGGCGCACGGCTGCGCTGGGCGGCAGCGACCATGTGCACGATTTGGGACAACAGCGTGTCGGCGCCGACCTTCTCGGCGCGCATCACGAAGCCACCGGTCTGGTTCAACGTCCCGGCCGTGACCTTGGACCCCACGGCCTTGGCCACCGGTATCGGCTCCCCCGTCACCATCGACTCGTCGACGTTGCCCTTACCCTCGGTGAGTTCGCCGTCGACCGGGACCTTTTCACCAGGACGCACACGCAGCAAGTGGCCAACCTGGATGGCATCGACCTGGACCGTCTCGTCGCTGCCGTCGGCGTTGACCTTCACCGCGGTCTTGGGGGCTAGGCCGAGCAGCGCCTTGATGGCGCCGGACGTCTTCTCGCGTGCCCGCAACTCGAGCACCTGCCCGAGCAGCACCAGCACCGTGATGACGGCCGCGGCCTCGAAGTAGATGGGCACCGCGCCGTCCGCCAGGCGCAACTCAGCCGGGAACAGCGTGGGCATCAACGTCCCGACGATGCTGTACAGCCATGCGGCGCCGGTGCCCAGGGCGATGAGCGTGAACATGTTGAGGCTGCGGTTCTTCACCGACGCGACCGCGCGCACGAAGAACGGCCACCCCGCCCATAGCACGACGGGCGTCCCCAGCACGAGTTGCACCCAGTTCGAAGCCTGCTGCGCGATGAACTGGTGGACATTGAAGAAGTGACCTCCCATCTCGAGCGCGAAGACCGGCACCGTGAGCGCAGTGCCAATCCAGAAGCGCTTCGTCATGTCGCGCAACTCGGGGCTTTCGCCCTGTTCGGCCGTGGCCAGCACCGGCTCCAGGGCCATGCCGCAGAGGGGGCAGTTTCCGGGGCCCATCTGGCGCACCTGCGGGTGCATCGGGCAGGTGTATTCGACCTGGCTCAGGTCGCCCTGAAGTGCCGGCAAGGTGGCGGCCGAGTGGTGGTGCTCATGCCCGACGTGGTCGTGACCTGCGGGATGGTGCGCGTGGTCGCAGTGCGAACCCTTCATCACCGTGCCATCGGGCATCACATGTGTTCCGGGCTCCGCGTTGTGATGGGTGACGTCGTCCTGCGCATGCGCGTTACCTGCGTTACCCGCGTTACCTGCGTGACCACCATGGCCAACATGGGTCTGGTGGTCATGGCTCGCCACCGGTCCGTGACCGTCGGCCAAAGGCTGCTCCGCGGCGGGGTGGACGTGTTCATGCCCAGCATGGGCGCGATGTTCTGTGTTCGATGACCGCATGGCGTACTCCTGTTCTTGTTCGCAGTTTCAACCTTGCCCGAATGGGAAGGTCAAGCGGATTTCTGTCGACGGCTTTAGAAGCCCGACTTCACGGCTGGCGAGCGATGGCTGCGCAGGCAATCCAGACGAGGAGCCCAACCAGGCCGGCCCAACACAGCCAAAACAGCATCCGCTCCCACCACAAGGGTGGGCCCTCCCGGCGCTCCAACTGGTATTTCAGGCTCATGCCAAGCCCGTGGACGACCACGCCGACGACGAGCAGCGGCAGCGCGTAGTTGCGCAGCCAGTCGGGCAGCACCAGGGCCAGCCCAGCACCCAGCACGATGGCCCCCAGGCCGGAGGCCAGTTCGGCCGCCTTCAAGGCGCCCGTTGGGCGACTGCCCCCGGTCACGTCACTCCCGCTTGTCGGGCTTGGCTTCGCTCTGGCTCTGGTCGCCATGGCCTCCATGTCCGCCGTGCCCACCGTGGTGGTGTCCGAACAGATGCATCAGCGGACACGCCAGGAGGAACAAGAATGGAATCGCCTGGGTGAAGTGCGTCAGGTGCTCCGTCAGGAGGTAGTAGATGCCGACCGCTCCAGCAATGAGCATGAAGATGCCCATCGGTGAACGCCAGCGGGAAGGAGGGGTAGGGTTCTGGTTCATGGTGCGGTCCGAGCTGCTTTCAATGACTGTTGACCGGTCGGTCGGAGTTCCAACCCGACAGCTTGGGGATGAAGCGCGGGGTCTGGGACGCGTAGTCGCGCCAAGCCTGGCCGAAGGCCTTCTCGGAGTCACGCTCCTCCGCAATCGCCAGGCGCACGTACATCACCACGAGCACCGGGAACATTGCGAGCGTCAGCAAGGTCGGCCACTGCAGCAGGAACCCGAACATGATGGCCACGAAGCCGATGTATTGGGGATGTCGAACCCGGCGATACGGGCCAGCTTTGGCCAGCTGATGCCGCCGCTGAGCGTGGTACAGCACATGCCAGGCGTTTGACAGCAAGGTAAACCCGGCAAAGAGGAAGACAAAGCTCAGGATGTGCAGAACGCCGAAGTGCGGGTCACCTTGTCGGCCGGTCAGGACCCACCACAGGTGGCCGGCGTCGTGCCCGTAGATGTTCACGCCCGGGAACTTGGTACCCAGCCATCCCGACAGCAGGTAGATGGTCAGCGGGAATCCGTACATCTCGGCGAACAGGGCAACCACGAAGGCGCTGTACGCGCCAAAGCTGCGCCAGTCCCGCAGGTTCGTCGGCTTGAAGAAGCTGTATGCGAACCCGACGAAGACGACGGAATTGACGAGAACCATGCCCCAAAGGCCGTAGTCATTGCCGACGTTGGTCATCATCCGTACTCCTTGGTTGCCCGTGCTGGTGACCATGGCCGTGGTGCATGAAGACATGCATCAACGGACAGGCCAGCAAGAGCAGGTAGGGCAGAGCACCCAACAAGTGGGCGGTGTGCTCCTTGACCAGAAAGAAGCCGCCGACCGCAAGGGCTACCAGCAGCGTCAGTCCAGCAGGTGAGCGCCAGAAAGGCGGCACGTCGTGATGGTCGTGGTCCATGGCAGCCCCTGGGTGTCACTTCGCAGGCGCGGAGCGAGTTGCCTCGCGGTCCATCATCATCTGCATCATCATTTCCATCATGTCCATGCGCTGAGACATCATGTCGTGGTGACCCTGCATGCCCTCCATGCCGCCTTTGGCGCCCATGCCACCCATCCCCATCGAGGACTTGCCGCCCTTCATCTGCCCCATCATGTCCATGCCGTCCTTCATGGCCTTCATGTGGTCGGCCATCAGGGCCTGGCGCTCTTCCGGGGTCTTGGCCGCCATCATCTTGTCGTGCATCTCCTGCATCGACTTCATCATGGTGTCCATCTGCGCAGGCGACGGGGTGCTGGCTGCGGTAGCCGGCCTCTGTGCCGCCTTTGCTGCGGGCTTCGCTGGTGCCTTGACAGAGGCGGCAGGTGCCGAAGCGCCTGCGGGATGATGTGCCGCATGGTCCTTGTCAGACGGGGCGGCCTGGGCGAACGCACCGGCGGCAAACGTGGCGGCGGTAGCGAGAACGAGAATCGAACGCATGGTTATCTCCTGAAGATGTGACAAGGTTGGCAGCTTTTGCCGGGCTTCAATTGACCGGCATCAAGCGCTGCACCGAGCAGCGCCGGTAACGCAGCAGCAACCACCGGTGCGCTGCGCTGCGGGACGCCCAACGGTCGGCTTGACGGCGATGGGCTCGTAGCCGGCGCCTTGGATGGCCTGCTTGAGCAGGTCGTCTGCTGCGTTGGACGACTCGATGCGCACGATGTGTTCGGCAAGGTCTACTTCGACCGTCGCGCCGCTATCGACTGCCAGGACTGCCTTCGTGATGGCGCTGACGCAGTGACCGCAGGTCATGTCGTTGACTTGGTAAGTGAACATCACAAGCTCCTTCGCTGTTGGTGAGGTCACTTTGAACCTTCCCTCTACAGGAAGGTCAAGCGAGGCGCGGCCCCCGTTTGACCTCCGTCATCTCATTGCCAGAACGGCTTGACCCTCCCGCAGGGGGAAGGTTTAGACTGACCGAGATGTCGGCTCAAGGACTCAAGGAACTTGTTGATGATGAACATCGGTCAGGCGGCGACTGCATCTGGCGTGTCTGCCAAGATGATTCGCAACTACGAAGAGGTGGGACTGCTGCCTGCGGCCCAGCGGACCGACTCTGGGTATCGCCAGTACGGTGCTGCCGATGTGGAGACGCTTCGCTTCATCCGGCACGCCCGTGACCTGGGCTTCTCACTGCAGACAGTGGGACAACTCGTGGGTCTTTGGCATGACCGAGGGCGGCCCAGCCGCGAGGTCAAGGCGCTGGCCCTACAGCACATTCAGGAACTGGACAAGAAGGCCAAGGAACTTCTGGCCATGAAAGCAGCTCTCGAACATCTGGTGCATGGCTGCAAGGGTGATGACCGACCTGAGTGCCCCATCATCGACTCGCTCGCGTCCGAGATGTCTTGTGGAGACGGCCACGCCCACCACTCGGACCTTGTGCAGGTGGCGAGCAAACATGGGAACTGACGCGTGAAAGCTAAACTTCGGCCCTATTTGACATATTGACTTGACAAACATCTGCTAGGCTTCTGTCAGTGAGACTTTTTCGCATCTTCGTTCTGCTGCTTGTTTGCGTGCTGCTCCCCTTCCGGGGTGCGGTGGCCGCGACCATGCTTTGTGCAGAACCGGGACAGACGAATGAAGTCGCGGCCGAAGTCGGCCACGCGCACCATGGCATGCACGGCGACGACGTTGACGACCACGCAGACCAAAGGCACGCAGACAAGGGCGTAACCACTGTCGACGATGGAGCCAAGAGTGACAGCTGCCACATCTGTGCCAGCGGCTGTCAAGCAGCAGCGATGGTGATGGAGCTGCCGTCCGCCCCGGATGCCATGCCCGTGGCTTCCGTCGTGTTTCCCGCTCTCAATGCGCCTGCGCCCGACTTCCAGTCGGAAGGTCAGGACCGCCCTCCCAGAGCCATCTGACCCCGCCAAGCCTGCCTTAGCAGGCTGACAGGGACTCGCGCGTCCAGCGTGCGAGGCATTTCCGAGTGTTCCGCTCGGTCCGTCAGATGTGTTCAATCCATGCAGAAATCCACCTTGTTGTGGGTCGCAGGTATCAGTGCCTGTGTCCCGATGCTGGCCATTGCCCAGCCCGCTGAGCCGACCAAACCCGCCGCTCAGCTCAAATACACCTCAGCCTTCGCGGACTACAAGCCGTTCAAGGACCTCGAACCAGGCGACTGGCGAGCCTTGAACCATGCTGTCGGCGCGGCGGCTGCCAAGCAGGGCGTTCAACCCAGCCAGGCCAGCCAAGCCGCCCCCGCAGCCGCCCCTCCGGCCACGCCGAATGCCGCCATGCCCGCGCATGACATGAAGTCCATGCCGGGGATGGGCCATCCGATGCAGGGAGGCAAGCCATGATTCGGCTGACTGCTGTTGCAATGGCAGGCCTTGTGCTGACGGGCTGCGCTTCTTTCTCGCAGGACGGCGGGTTCGACTCCGTCGACAAGCTCACTAAGGACCGCATCGGCCAGTCGCCGTCCTATCAGCGGTCTGCTGACCAGGCTGATTCGGCTGCAACGCGCGTCGCGGAACTGCTCAAGCAGCCACTGACCGCAGATGCTGCCGTTGAGGTCGCGCTCCTGAACAACAAGGAGCTGCAGGCCAGCTACGCCGATTTGGGCATCGCCGAGGCCGACCTGGTTCGCGCTGGACGCTTGGCCAACCCCTCTTTCACCTTCGGGCGGCTGAGTGGCAACGGCGTGGTCGAAATCGACCGTGCCGTCGTCTTCAACGTCCTGGGGCTGTTGACCATGCCGCTGGCCAAGCAGGTCGAGCAGCGTCGGTTCGAACAGGCTCAGCTGCAAGCGGCCTACGAGTCCGTCGGTGCGGCAGCCGAGGCGCGCAAGGCGTTCTTCGAAGCCGTGGCGGCCCAGCAGCTGGTCGGCTACTACGCCCAGGTCAAGGCAGCCGCCGATGCCTCCAACGACCTCGCCAAGCGCATGGTCCTGGCGGGCAACTTCAGCAAGCTGGCGCAGATGCGTGAGCAGTCCTTCTACTCGGACGCCGTCACCAACCTGGCCAAGGCGCGGCACCAGGCCGTCGCGGCGCGCGAGGCGCTGGTGCGGGCGCTCGGCCTCTCCGGCGAGCAGCTCGACGTGAAGCTGCCGGACCGCTTGCCCGACCTGCCTGCGGCGCCCGCGGAGCCGAAGGATGCCGAGCAGACCGCCATGGACAAGCGGCTGGACGTGCTGATGGCCAAGCGTTCGACCGAGGCCACTGCCAAGTCACTCGGACTGAGCAAGGCCACCCGCTTCGTAAACGTCTTGCATATGGGCTACCAGAACAAGAGCGCCACGGGCGAGGCACTCAGTCAAGGCTACGAAATCGAACTGGAGCTGCCCATGTTCGATTTCGGTTCTGCGCGTGTGGCTCGTGCGGAAGCGACCTATATGCAGTCCATGAACCGGACTGCAGCCGTAGCCATCAAGGCCCGCTCCGAAGTGCGCGAGTCGTACTCGGCCTACCGGACGTCCTATGACGTGGCGAAGCACTTCCGGGACGAGGTGGTGCCGCTGCGCAAGCGCATCTCCGAGGAGAACCTGCTTCGCTACAACGGGATGCTGGCCAGCGTGTTTGACCTGTTGTCCGACTCCAAGGACCAGGTGACCGGCGTCGTCGGGGCCGTCGAGGCACTGCGCGACTACTGGTTGGCTGAGACCAACCTGCAAACCGCGGTCACGGGGCGCTCGCCAAGCGGTGGTAGCGGCGTCGGCGCCGCCAAGGCGACCGAATCGAGCCAATCTGGCGGCCACTGAGAAGGACAACAAGCATGAGCAACCGTAGAACCTTTTTCAAAGCCGCTGGCGCATCCCTCCTCGGTGCAGCGGCCGTCAGCAAAGCCGGCGCAGCGCTGCTGCCCGAGGCCGTCATCCAGGCCTCAGCTGCCACCCTGCCGCCCCCCGCTCCCCCCGATGGCCGCCCTTTCCAGCCCATCGTGACCCTCAACGGCTGGTCTCTGCCGTGGCGCATGAAGAATGGCGTCAAGGAGTTCCACCTTGTCGCCGAGCCGGTGGTTCGCGAAATCGCGCCCGGCATGAAGGCCAATCTCTGGGGCTACAACGGCTCCAGCCCCGGCCCGACCATCGAGGCCGTCGAGGGTGACCGCATTCGCATCTTCGTCACCAACAAGCTGCCGGAGGTCACCTCGGTGCACTGGCACGGCATCCTGTTGCCCTCAGGCATGGACGGTGTGACGGGCCTGACGCAGCCGCCCATCCAGGTCGGCAAGACCTTCATGTACGAGTTCGTGCTGCAGCGTTCGGGCACCTTCATGTACCACCCGCACGCCGACGAGATGACGCAGATGGCGATGGGGATGATGGGTCTCTTCATCGTCCACCCGAAGGACCAGAAGCAGTTCAAGGTCGACCGCGACTACGGCTTCATCCTGAACGCCTATGACATCGAGCCTGGTAGCGCGACGCCCAAGGTCAACACCATGCTCGACTTCAACCTGTGGACCTGGAACAGCAGAGCCTTCCCGGGCATCGACCCCTTCGTCGCGCGCACGGGCGACAAGGTCCGCATCCGGGTCGGTAACCTGACGATGACCAACCACCCCATCCACATGCACGGGCCTCACTTCGAGGTGACGGGTACCGATGGCGGCTGGGTGCAGAAGTCGGCGCGCTGGCCCGAGGTCACGACCGACATCGCCGTGGGCCAGATGCGGGCCATCGAATTCGATGCCATCGCCGGCGACTGGGCCATCCATTGCCACAAGTCCCACCACACCATGAACGCGATGGGCCACGCCGTGCCCACGATGATTGGTGTGGACCACCGGGACGTCGCCAAGAAGATTTCGAGCCTGGTGCCCGACTACATGGTGATGGGCGAGCGTGGCATGCACGACATGGCCGAGATGGAGATGCCCATCCCCGACAACACGCTGCCAATGATGACCGGCACCGGGCCCTTCGGCCCCGTCGGCATGGGTGGCATGTTCAGCGTCGTGAAGGTCCGCGACAACCTCGCCCCTGGCGACTACAAGGACCCGGGCTGGTATCAGCACCCGGCCGGCACCGTCGCATCCGAATACACCGCCGACGTCTCCGAGGCACCCCGAGCGACAGCACCCGTCGCCGATGCCAACACTCTGCAAGTTCGCAAACCCAACGGCCACACCGGCCACTGAGAGAAAGAATTCCCATGAAGAAGCTGCACATCGTCACCATCGCCGCCCTGGCTGCCCTGAACTCTGCGGGCGCCTACGCCCATGGCGACGAAAGTCACCCGATGAAGGCGCATGTCTTCGACGCATCCAAGGTTGAAGAGCGCGCGTTCGGCCGCGAAGGCGACCCGAAGAAGGTGACCCGAACCATCAAGGTCGACATGAGTGACACGATGCGTTTCACACCTGACCTGGTCACCATCAAGCGGGGCGAAACCGTGAAATTCATCGCCACCAATAATGGGGCGGTGATGCACGAGATGGTCCTGGGCACCGTCGAGGAGCTGAAGGAACACGCTGAGATGATGCGCAAGTTCCCGAACATGGAACACGCCGACGCGAACATGGCGCACGTCAAGCCCGGCGCGAAGGGCGACATCGTCTGGCAGTTCACCAAGGCCGGCGAGTACCAGTTCGCCTGTCTGATGCCCGCCCACTTCGAAGCCGGCATGGTCGGCAAGGTCGTCGTCAAGTGAACCGGCGCCGTCTCATCTCTCTGGCCTGGGGTGCGACGGCGCTCGCCTCGCTCCCGGCCATTGCGGCGACCTCGCTGCCTCAAGTCGAGGTCTTCAAGAACCCGTCTTGCGGCTGCTGCGGCGCCTGGGCCGACCATCTGAAGGCTGCTGGGTTCCCAGTCAAGTTGACGTTGGTCGAAGACACCGGCGCTGTTCGGCAGCGACTCGGGATGCCTGAGAGGTTCGGCAGCTGCCACACGGCGACAGTTGGAAGCTATACCTTGGAAGGTCATGTGCCGGCCGACGAGGTCAAGCGCCTGCTGGCCTTGAAACCCAAGGCCGTCGGCTTGGCCGTACCCAGCATGCCGCCAGGCTCACCCGGCATGGAAATGGGCGCCCGCAAGGACCCCTACAACGTCTTTCTCATCGACAAGAGCGGACACGAGACCGTGTTCGCCGCCTACCCCAAAGCTTGAAGGAATCTATCCATGAAACTCATTCACATCACCGCAGCCGTCCTGTTCGCCCTGGCCACCGCGGCGCACGCCCAGTCGACTGCGGACCACTCCGCCCATCATCCGGAGGGTGCAGCCGCAGTCGCACCGGCGAGCGACGGTGAAGTCCGCAAGGTGGACAAGGAGCAGGGCAAGGTCACGCTCAAGCACGGCCCCATCGCCAACCTCGACATGCCCGGCATGACGATGGTCTTCAAGGTCGCGAACCCGAAGCTGCTCGAAAGCATCAAATCGGGGGACAAGGTCAAGTTCGCTGCCGAGAACCTCAACGGCGCACTGACCGTGACCGCCATCGAAGTGGCGAAGTAAGCCGAAGCCGGGCGGGACTTGTCTTAGGTCAAGGCCTGCCTGCCTCAGCCCCTCTAAGCTGTCGCCATCTATGCTCAGCCTGCGCCTCCACCGCCTGACCACCGCGTTCTTCGTGGTGTTGTCGCTGCTGTTCTCGCAGCTGGCGTTGGCGAGCTACGTCTGCCCGCAGGAAGTGGGGGCCGAAGCGATGGCCGCCATGGTGCAGGCGGGCCAGCCATGCGAGGGCATGGACACGCAGCAGCCGGCGCTCTGCCACGAGCACTCGGCTAATCCCGCCAAGACTTTTGAGGCGGTCAAGTTGCCGGCCGTCGTCCTGGTGGCGGTCATCCAGGTGCTTGAGTTGCCGTTCGTACTGGACGCTTTGGAGGCGCACGCCGTGCCTGCCACCGCGTCGTCCGAGGTGCATCCGCCCCCGGACCCTCTGTTCCTCACCACGCTCCGATTCCGAGTCTGAGCCACTCCGTCGACTGACCGGTGCTGCTGCGGTGTGTCCGCAGGTCAGCGTCCTTCCCGTTCGTCTTCGGAGTTCCCCGTGCCCAAAAACATCCTGCGCGCAGTCGCCCTGGCTGCCGCTTTGCTGCCAGCCCTCGGGGCTGTTGCCGCCCCCCTCACGCTTGACCAGGCGCTGGACCTGGCCGTCCAGCGCTCGCAGATGGCGCGCGCGGCCCGAGCCGGCGCCATGAGCGCCGCCGAGATGGCTCGTGCCTCCGGGCAGCAGCCCGACCCGATGCTGACCTTTGGCATCGACAACCTGCCCGTGACGGGCAACGGCCGGTTCAGCACCAACGCCGAGGACATGACGATGAAGCGCATCGGCATCGCCCAGGAGTGGGTGTCGGCCGACAAGCGCTCGGCACGCGAGGCCGTCTCCGGCGCGATGCATCGTCGCGAATCGGTGATGGAAGGTGTCGCTGCAGCCGACGCGCGCATGCAAGCCGCAATGGCCTACATCGAGGCCTACTACGCCGGCGAAGCGCTCAAGCTCACCGCGCTGAATGAGAAGCACGCCCGCGAGGAGCTCGAGACTGGCAAGGGCCGCCTAGCGACCTTGTCCGGCAACAGTGCCGAGGTGCTGGGGCTGACCAGCACCGTAGGTGCTGCCGAGGATGAATCCGCCGACACGCGTCAGCAGCAGGCAGCGGCCGTCGCCAGCCTGAGTCGTTGGACTGGAGAACCTGCCGAAGAACTCGCCGCACCGAACCTGGCCATCGCGCCCACGTCCGACGCCTATGTGGCCGCGCACCCACTCGTCGTCGCCAAGCAGCGCGACATCGAGGTGGCCCGCCAAGAGGTCGAAGTGGCGCGTCTGAACCGCAAGCCGAACTGGAGCTATGAGGTGTCCTACGGCCAGCGAGTCGGCCGCCCGGACCTGATGTCCTTCGGCGTGAGCATTCCGCTCCCAGTGGCGCCAGGGGCTCGCCAGGACCGAGAGACGGCGGCCAAGCTGGCCCTGGTCGAGAAGGCCGAGGCCGACGCCGAAGAGGCCCGCCGCGCCGCTGCAGGCGAGTACGCCGCGCTGTCGAGCGATGCACGACGCCTGCAGGCCCGCATCGAGCGCTTCCAGACCGCGGTGCTGGAGCCGCTGAAGCAGCGGACTGCCGCCACGCTCGCGGCCTACCGCGCCAACCAGGCCAGTCTCGTCATGTTGTTCGAAGCCCGCCATGCCGAGGTCGAGGCGCAGCGCAAGGTCCTCAACCTGCAGCGCGACCTGGCCAAGACCCAGGCGCAACTCGTGTTCAAGCCGATTGCCCAAGGAGCAGTGCAATGAGCCGCGTCCAACTCTCTGTCGTGGCCCTGGCTGCTGCTCTCGTCATTGGCGGCGGCGCCTTCTACCTGGGTCGCAGCAGCGCTGTCTCGCATGGCGGGCCGCAGGTCGCGGCACCTGCTGCGGCTGCATCCGCCTCCGGTGAGCGCAAGGTGCTGTACTGGCAGGACCCGATGAACCCAAGTGCCCGATTCGACAAGCCGGGCAAGTCGCCATTCATGGACATGCAATTGCAGCCCGTCTACGCCGACGAAGCCAGCGACGCCGGCGTCAAGGTGAGCTCGCAGGTGCAGCAGAACCTCGGCATCCGCACCGCAGTCGTGAAGCGGGCCGATGTCAGCACATCCTTCGACGCGGTCGGCGCGGTGCAGTTCGACGAGCGCCTGAACGTCGCGGTGCAGACGCGCACCGCCGGCTACCTGGAGCGCCTGGCTGTACGCGCGCCGATGGAGCGCGTGGCCAAGGGCCAGGCGCTGGGCACCGTGTTCGCACCGGAATGGCTGGGACCGCTGAACGAGCTCATCGCGCTGAAGCGCTCGGGCGCCTCGGCAGAACTGGTGGCGGCGGCCCGCGAGCGCACACGGGCGATGTCCATCCCTGCCGACCTGGTCCGCCAGGCCGAGGAAGGCGGAACCCCCAACGCCCGCTACACCCTGGTCGCGCCGGCCGGTGGCGTCATTGCCGAACTTGGCGTGCGCGAAGGCGTCGCCGTGTCGCCCGGCATGACGCTGTTCCGCATCGCTGGCCTGGAGAAGGTCTGGGCCGTGGCCGAGGTTCCGGAAGCCCAAGCCGTGCAACTCAAGCGCGGACAGAAGGTCTCGGCAGTGCTGCAGGCCGACCCCGGCCAGACGTTCACGGGAACGATGCAGGAAATCCTGCCCCAGGTGAACGCCACGACGCGCACGCTGCAGGCCCGCTTCGAGGTCGACAACCGGGGCGGCAAGCTGGTCCCAGGCATGCTGCTGCGCCTGCAGGTGGCCGGCCCGACCGCATCGCGGCTGGTGGTGCCGTCCGAGGCCATCATCCGCACCGGCACGCGTGCAGTCGCCATCGTGCGCAAGGACAACGGGGCCTTTGAGCCGCGTGAGGTCAAGCTGGGGGCTGAACTCGGGGACCAGCTGGAGGTTCTTCAAGGATTGGCGGAGGGCGACCAGGTGGTGGCCAGCGGCCAGTTCCTCGTCGACTCCGAGGCGCGACTGCGCTCTGTGCTGGGCAGCCTGGCTGCGGCCGAACCCGCAGCGACGCAAGCGTCCGCGCCGGCCTCAATGCCGGCATCGAAGGCTGCCGCCGCAGCCGCTGCGAGCTACATGGCGCAAGGCAAGGTCGAGAGCGTCGAGGCCGACAGCCTGACCATCTCCCACGGTGCCATCGCCGAGCTCAAGTGGCCTGCGATGACCATGGGCTTCAACAAGCCCAGCGCCAAGGCCTTCCCGGACGTGAAGCCCGGTGACTCGGTGCACTTCGAGTTCAAGAAGAAGGGCGACGACTACGAGCTGGTCTCGGTCCACCGCCTGGGAGGCGCCAAGTGATTGCCGCACTCATCCGCTGGTCGGTCGCGAACCGCTTCCTGGTCCTCATCGCCACGGCCTTTCTTGTCGCCGCCGCGCTGTTCTCGGTGGCCAACACGCCGGTGGACGCCCTGCCGGACGTGTCGGACACCCAGGTCATCGTGCGCACCAGCTACCCGGGCAAGCCGCCACAGGTGGTCGAGGACCTGGTGACCTATCCGCTGACGACGACGATGCTCAGCGTGCCGGGCGCCAAGGTGGTGCGGGGCTACTCGTTCTTCGGCGACTCCTTCGTCTACATCCTGTTCGACGACAAGACCGACCCGTACTGGGCGCGCTCGCGTGTGGTCGAGTACCTCAACCAGGTGCAGAGCCGCCTGCCGGAGGGCGCCACCGCGGCACTCGGGCCCGATGCGACTGGTGTGGGCTGGGTCTACGAATATGCGCTGGTCGACAAGACGGGCAAGACCGACATTGCCCAGCTGCGCGCACTCAACGACTGGTTCCTGAAGTTCGAGCTGAAGACGGTGCCCGACGTGGCCGAGGTCGCCAGCATCGGCGGCATGGTGCGTCAGTACCAAGTCGTGCTCGACCCGGACCGCATGCGCCAGGTCGGTGTCACGCAGGGCATGGTGATGGAGGCGCTTAAGAAGGCCAACCAGTCGTCCGGTGGCTCGGTGGTCGAGCTGGCCGAGACCGAGTACATGGTGCGCTCGCGCGGCTTCCTGAAGTCGCTCGACGACTTCCGCGGCATACCGGTCACCCTCACCGGCGCCACGCCGGTCCTGCTGCGCGATGTCGCCATCGTCCAGCTCGGGCCGGAGATGCGGCGCGGCATCGCCGAGCTGGACGGGCAAGGCGAGGTGACCGGCGGTGTCGTGGTCATGCGCTCGGGCAAGAACGCACGAGCCGCCATCGCTGGGGTCAAGGCCAAGTTCGAACAGCTCAAGCCCAGCCTGCCGCCGGGCGTCGAGGTGGTCGAGACCTATGACCGCTCAAAGCTCATCGACCGCTCCATCGACAACCTCAAGCTGAAGCTGACCGAGGAGTTCATCGCGGTGACGGTGGTCTGCGCCATCTTTCTGTTCCACCTGCGCTCGGCACTGGTGGCGGTCATTTCGCTGCCTATCGCGGTGGGCATCGCCTTCGTGGTCATGCACTGGCAGGGACTGAACGCCAACATCCTCAGCCTGGCCGGCATCGCGCTGGCCTGCGGTGCGGCACTCGACGGCGTGGTGGTGCTGCTGGAAGCGGCCCACAAGCACATCGAGGCCTTCGAACACGAACACGCCCGCATGCCGACCGCGCCGGAGCGCTGGGCGCTCGTGACCGACGCCGCCGTGGAGGTCGGCCCGGCGCTGTTCTTCTCGCTGCTGGTCATCACGCTGTCCTTCCTGCCGGTGTTCACGCTGGAGGCGCAGGAGGGCCGGATGTTCTCGCCGCTGGCCTTCACCAAGACCTACACGATGGCGGCGGCCGCAGCGCTGTCCGTGACGCTGGTGCCGGTGCTGATGGGCCTGCTGGTGCGGGGCCGGATTCCGCACGAGAACGCGAACCCGCTGAACCGCTTCCTGATGCGCCTCTACCGCCCAGCGTTGGAGGCCGTGCTGCGCTTCCCGAAGGCCACGCTGCTCATTGCGGGGCTGGTGTTAGCGCTGACCGCCATCCCGGTCATGCGGCTGGGTGGCGAGTTCATGCCGCCGCTGGACGAAGGTGACCTGCTCTACATGCCGTCGGCCCTGCCGGGCCTGTCGGTCTCCAAGGCCACTGAGTTGCTGCAGCAGACCGACCGGCTCATCAAGACCGTCCCAGAGGTCGAGCGCGTATTCGGCAAGGCCGGCCGCGCCGACAGCGCGACCGACCCGGCGCCGCTGGAGATGTTCGAGACCACCATCCAGTTCAAGCCGCGCGAGCAGTGGCGCGCGGGCATGACGCCGGACAAGCTGGTCGAGGAGCTGGACCGTGCGGTCAAGGTGCCGGGACTGTCCAACATCTGGGTGCCGCCCATCCGCAACCGCATCGACATGCTGGCCACCGGCATCAAGAGCCCGGTCGGCATCAAGGTCGCAGGCACCGACCTCGCCACCATCGACAAGCTCGCAACCCAGATTGAATCGGTGGTGAAGAACGTGCCAGGCGTCTCGTCAGTGCTGGCCGAGCGGCTGACCGGCGGGCGCTATGTCGACATCGACGTGGACCGCGCGGCGGCCGCCCGCTACGGCATGTCGGTGGCCGACGTGCAGGCCATCGTCGCCACCGCCATCGGCGGTGAGAACGTCGGCGAGGTGGTGAGCGGCCGGGAGCGCTTCCCCATCAACCTGCGCTACCCGCGCGAGATACGCGACTCGCTGGAGCGCCTGCGCACGCTGCCCTTCGTGACCGAAAAGGGCGCGCAACTGCTGCTGCAGGATGTCGCCCATGTGCGGCTGGAAGAAGGGCCGCCGATGCTGCGCAGCGAGAACGCGCGCCTGTCCGGCTGGGTTTATGTCGACGTGCGCGGCCGCGACCTGCGCTCTGTGGTGCACGACATGCAAGCGGCCGTTGCCCAGCAGGTGCTCATGCCGGCGGGCTACGCCATCTCCTGGTCAGGGCAGTTCGAGTACCTGGAACGTGCCACCGAGCGCATGAAGGTCGTGGTGCCCGCCACGCTGGCCGTCATCTTCGTGCTGCTCTACCTGCTGTTCCGCAACGCGGCGGACGCGGTGCTGGTGATGGCGGCGGTGCCGTTCTCGCTGGTCGGCGGCTTCTGGCTGGTCTGGCTGCTGGGCCACGCTATTTCGGTGGCGACGGCAGTGGGCTTCATCGCGCTGGCCGGGGTCGCAGCCGAGTTCGGCGTGGTGATGCTGGTCTACCTGGAGAACGCGCTCAAGCAGCGCCTGGCTGCGGGCGCGCCGGACAACGAGGACACCCTGCTCGCGGCCATCCGTGAAGGCGCCGTGCTGCGCGTGCGGCCCAAGGCCATGACGGTAGCCATCGTGATGGCGGGCCTGGTGCCGATGATGTGGGGCCACGGCACCGGCTCGGAAATCATGGGGCGCATCGCCGCACCGATGGTCGGTGGGATGGTGACCGCGCCGCTGCTGTCGATGCTGGTGGTGCCGGCGGCTTGGTATCTGCTGCGCCGGCGGAGATTCCGGGATGGGCGTGTCACTGCGTCCCAGCCGGCGTCAGAGGCTGCCTAGTCAAAGGCTATTGCGCTCAATGTCCGCTGTTCGCAGTTGCAGTCATTCAAGCCCTTGACCTCGAACGACTCCGTTCAGTCTCTAGCAGCCTTCGACCGCCACTCGAGCGTCACTGCCCCCGATAACCAGCTGCCTCAGGCTTCTGTCCGGCGCAAGCATCTGCACGGGATGGGTGAAGGACTCAATGCGGCCCTGTCGGAGGCACACCGTACGGCAACGAACGTGCTTAACAAAGCAGGTGCCCAGCAGCCATAGGATCAGCACGACCCTACTCACGGACTGCATTCATCGGTTGCCACAACCAATTCGTGGCGGAACTTGACGCCAACCAATAGCTGGCAAAACCGCCATGTATTGGTGAACTTGTCAACAGCTGGCCCGCGACCATCGCGATGCGATGGTGGTGCGCCCGGCTGGGATCGAACCAGCAACCCCTGGCTTCGGAGGCCAGTACTCTATCCATTGAGCTACGGGCGCACGATGGAAGCGTCGGATTCTAGCAGCCTCGCGAGGCTTGCCGTCGGCGCATGCGGCAGGAAGAATCTGCGCCGTCCTTGCTGAAAATCAGACAAGCGGCAGGCGCCGCGGTCTATGCTGCTCGTTTTGCCCGAGATCGCGCGCGTGAGCTTCATGCCACGATCAGCTGTCCCCACCCGAAGAACGAGGAATTCATGAGCCAAGCCCACGACGCTCAACAGGCCCACGAAGGGCCGATCAAGACGCCCAAGCAACTGGTCCTGACCGTGGTGGCCTCGTTCGCCATCCCCATCCTGATCATCGTCCTGTTGATCGTCTATGTGTCCAACGGCGCCAAGAAGGGCGCGGGCTCGGATGCGATGACCGAGGAGGCCATCGCCGCCCGCATCCAGCCGGTGGGCGCGCTGACCCTGAACGTGTCCACCGGCAGCGGCGTGGCCCGCACCGGGGAAGAGGTCTACAAGGCCGTGTGCTCGGGCTGCCATGCGGCCGGCACCCTGAACGCGCCCAAGTTCGGTGACGCCGGCGCCTGGGGTCCGCGCATCGCCACCGGCTTCGACGCCCTGCTGCACTCGGCCCTGAACGGCAAGAATGCCATGCCGGCCAAGGGTGGTGCTTCCGACCTGTCGGAGCTGGAAGTGGCCCGCGCGGTGGTCTACATGGCCAACGACGCCGGCGCCAAGTTCCCCGAACCCAAGGCCCCGGCCGAGGCCGCCAGCGCCGCGCAGTGAGCCGCAGGCGCCACCGCTGATCCCCGCCAGCCGCCTTCGGGCGGCTTTTTCATGCCCGGACCGCCGCCGCGCTCAGGCATGGGCGGCCGCCTGCGGGCTGCGCACGAAGCCAAAGCGCGCCGGCAGGGTCGCGCTCTCCACCGGCTGCGGGTCCCAGCGGCCGGCCTCCACCTCGTCGGCCGCCAGGGCCATGTCCTGGCTGTGCACCAGGCCCAGGCCCTGGGCAGTCTGCAGATAGAGGTGGCCCGCCTCGTCCAGCCAGCAGGCCGCGACCGGGCCTGCCGCCTGGCCGGTGTGGGCGTGGATGTGCAATGCGCCCGCCTCGTCGCGGCGCAGGCGCCAGACGAGGGGGGTGGCCTCCAGTTCCACATAGACCCGCTGCGGGCCGTTCTGGAAGTACCAGCAGCCCTGGGCATCGGCCTCGTAGTTGCGCTCGATGAACTCACGCAGCTTGTCGTGCAGGATGCGGCTGCCCTTGCTCTGCGCAAACGGCCCCGCGGCCTGGGTGCGGTCATCACGCATGTACCAGTCGCCCCGCGCATCCAGGCCCAGCCAGCCATAGCAATGCGGCACATGGGGCCACTTGGCCAGGGCCGCCTTCACCATCTC
The DNA here is from genome assembly GCF_021049305.1 of Ideonella dechloratans. Lineage (GTDB taxonomy): Bacteria > Pseudomonadota > Gammaproteobacteria > Burkholderiales > Burkholderiaceae_C > Ideonella > Ideonella dechloratans. The sequence continues at coordinate 363,932 of NZ_CP088081.1, read as the reverse complement.
GTCCATCGCGGGCTCCTTGTCTTCAGGCGTGGGCCGCCAGCCAGTCGGCCACCGCGGCGGGCATGTGCAGCACATGGCCGGGGAAGCGTCCCGCCGGAAACCCCACATGGCCGCCATGCGTCGGCTGCCACAGCGTGACGTGCCGACCCACCTGATCGGCCTGCGGCAGGCTGGCGGCCGGCACGAAGGGGTCGTTGCGGGCGTTCAGGGCCAGGGCCGGCACGCGGATGCGGGCCAGGTGCGGCTTGGCCGAGGCCCGGGCCCAATAATCCTCCACCCCCCGAAAACCATGCAAGGGGGCGGTGAACAGGTCGTCGAACTCATAGAGCGTGCGCACCCGGCGCAGGCGCTCACCGTCGAACAGGCCGGGGTGCTGGCGCAGCTTGGCCTGGGCCTTGGGCTTCATGGTGCTGAGGAACATGCGCCCGTAGACCTGCCGGTTGAAGCCGCGGCCGATGGCATGGCCGCCCGCCGCCAGGTCCAGCGGTGAACACACCGCCGCCACCGCCGCCACCTGGGCCGCCGCCGTGTCGCCGGCCTCGCCGGCCCAGCGCAGCAGCGCATTGCCGCCCAGCGAGATGCCCACCACCATCAGCGGCCGGCCACTGCGCGCACGCAACCGGGCCAGGATCCAGCCCATCTCCTCGAAATCGCCCGAGTGGTAGGCCCGCGGGGCCTGGTTGATCTCGCCCGAGCAGCCGCGGAAGTGCGGCACTGCGTAGGACCATCCCCGCTCGGCCGCCACCTCGGCAAAGGCGCGGGCGTAGGCGCTGTCCGAGGAGCCCTCCAGGCCGTGGAACAGCACCAGCCAGGGCGCCAGCGCGTCGGCCGCCGGGCGCAGGTCCACGTCGATGAAGTCGCCGTCGGGCGTGGTCCAGCGCTCGCGCCGGTACACCGGCCTCGGGCCCATGTTGGGGCGGGACACGCGCGCCCCCCAGATGGTCTGCAGATGACCGCCGGGCAGCCAGAGGGGCGCGAGATAGGACTGCATGGACAAAAAATGGGGCAGAACGAGGCTCGGGACTGCAGCCGGCGCCGTGCCAGCTCAGTGCAGCACGGTCGGCGCCTCGACGATCTCGGGCAGCGCGTCCTCGGAAGCCGGGCTGGCATGGTGGGCCACCATGCGCCAGCCCAGGGCCGTCTTGAGGTAGACGTTGGTGGCCATGACCCAGCCGGTGCGGATGGCGCCGTCCTCGTTCACCTCGATGCGCTCCATCACGCTGTGCACCGCGCAACCCAGGGTCTGCATTCGGCGCACGTTCTCGGCGTGGATGTTGAGCGCACCATTGCTGCAGACGGCCTCGAAGCCGGTGCGTACCGCGGCGGCGCCCACCAGGCGCGGGCCGCCCGGGTGCACGCACAGCAGCTCGTCCTCCTCGGACCAGACCGCCATCACCTTGTCCAGGTCGCCTTCGCGCAGAGCCTCGTAGAACTGGCCCTCCACATCGTCCGGCGAGGCCATCAGCGCGGCGGTCTGGGCTTTGGCACGGGAAGGCATGGGGGCGTGCTCCGAAGGCGGCAGGTCAGCGGAAGACCACGGTCTTGTGGCCGTTGATCAGCACGCGGCGCTCCACATGCCAACGCACGGCGCGGGCCAGCACCACGCATTCCACGTCGCGGCCCACGGCGGTCAGGTCCTCGGCCGAGAGGGAGTGGTCCACCCGGGCCACATCCTGCTCGATGATCGGGCCCTCGTCCAGCTCGGGGGTCACATAGTGAGCGGTGGCGCCGATCAGCTTCACGCCCCGGGCATGGGCCTGGTAATAGGGCTTGGCGCCCTTGAAGCTGGGCAGGAAGCTGTGGTGGATGTTGATGGCGCGTCCGCGCAGCTGCTCGCAGAATTCGCGCGAAAGAATCTGCATGTAGCGCGCCAGCACCACCAGGTCGATGCGCTCGGATTCGATCAGCGCCTCGATCTGCTTCTCCTGGGCGCGCTTGGTCTCGGCGTCCGAGCCCCCCACCAGCGGCAGGTGGTGGAAGGGGATGCCGTAGCTCTCGGCCAGGGAGGCGAAGGTCGTGTGGTTCGACACGATGGCCGGGATGTCCACCGGCAGCTGGCCGCTCTTCCAGCGAAACAGCAGGTCGTTCAGGCAGTGGCCATGCTGGCTGACCATCAGCAGCAGGCGCGGGCGCTGGGCAGCCGCGCGGATGCGCGCCTCCATGCCGAACTGCTCGCGCACATGGGCGAACAGGTTTTCCAGCGTGGCCACGTCGGCCAGATGCGGCGGCGCCTCGAAATGCACCCGCATGAAGAAGAGGCCGGTCGCCCCCTCGCCCTGCACGTCACCGAACTGCTGGGAGTCGATGATGTTGCAACCGGCCTGGTAGAGCAGGCCCGAGACGTTGTGGACGATCCCCTTGGTGTCGCGGCACGACAGGGTCAGGATGAATTCTTCTTCGGGACGGGACATGATGGCCGCGATTGTACGGAGCCCCCCGAAGCCCGAGCGGCTTGCTGCGCCCGGGGCCACCCACCTGTTCTGGTGCGCGGCCCCGGCCCGAGGCGCCGTTGCGGTGCAGCGCGCCGCAATCTGAGGCGGCCCGCCGGGGCTCGCCGGGCCCCTTCCCCGGGAAAACAGGCTGGCACGCGGGTTGCATAACTGATCCCGTGGTCCGCAAGGATCACACGGTCAGGTTGTAAGGTACCAGAGCGGTTTTGGACACAGGCGCTCTCCCGGACATCGGTTTCCGGTGAGCTGGGAGGCGCCTCCTTTTTCCACCCCTGGCTGCCCCGCCCCACCGGCCGCGCACCCCAAGAGCCAGATCAACGACGGTCTGCCCTGCCCCCTCCCGCCGAGCGGCCCGTCGCCGCCCGTCACCCCCACAGCGTCTCCATCGCCCCGGCCCGCGCCGGCGCCCGATGAAGACGCTTTTTGCTTTTCACCGTCCACTTCCCGCGTCCAGGAGAAGCCATGTCCTCGTCCAAGTCCGTGATCGATCGTCGCCGCTTCGTCGCCGGGGCCGCCGCCCTGGCCGGCTCTGCCGGCCTGAGCCTGCCCGCACTGGCCCAGAAGGCCGGCCAGCCCGAAAAGGAGGCGCTGAAGTTCGGCTTCATCAAGCTCACCGACTGCGCCCCGCTGGTCATCGCCTATGAAAAGGGCTACTTCGAAGACGAGGGCCTGAACGTGCAGCTGGAGGCCCAGGCCAACTGGAAGGTGCTGCTGGACCGCGTGATCGACGGCCAGCTCGACGGGGCCCACATGCTGGCCGGCCAGCCCCTGGGCGCGGCCATCGGCTTCGGCACCAAGGCCGACATCGTCACCGCCTTCAGCATGGACATGAACGGCAACGCCATCACCGTGTCCAACGCGGTCTGGGCCGAGATGAAGAAGAACCTGCCGATGCAGGGCGGCAAGGTGGAACACCCGATCAAGGCCGATGCCCTGAAGAAGGTGGTCGACGCCTGGAAGAAGGAGGGCAAGACCTTCAAGATGGGCATGGTCTTCCCGGTCTCCACCCACAACTACGAGCTGCGCTACTGGCTGGCCGCGGGCGGCCTGAACCCCGGCTACTACACCGCCGGCGACACCAGCGGCACCAAGAACGCCGACGTGCTGCTCTCGGTCACCCCGCCGCCGCAGATGCCCGCCACCATGGAGGCCGGCACCATCCACGGCTACTGCGTGGGCGAACCCTGGAACCAGCAGGCCGTGGTCAAGGGCATCGGCGTGCCCGTCATCACCGACGACGAGATCTGGAAGGGCAACCCCGAGAAGGTCTTCGGCGTCACCAAGGCCTGGGCCGAGAAGTACCCCAACACCCACATCGCCGTGGTCAAGGCCCTGATCCGCGCAGGCAAGTGGCTGGATGCGTCGATGGCCAACCGCATCGAGGCGGTCAAGCTGCTGTCCAAGTCGCAGTACGTGGGTGCCGACGCCGCGGTCATCGGCAACAGCATGACCGGCACCTTCGAGTACGAGAAGGGCGACAAGCGCCCGGCGCCGGACTTCAACATCTTCTTCCGCAACTACGCCACCTACCCCTTCTACAGCGACGCCATCTGGTACCTGACCCAGATGCGCCGCTGGGGCCAGATCGGCGAGGCCAAGCCCGACAGCTGGTACATCGACACGGCCAAGAAGGTCTACCGCCCGGACATCTACCTGCAGGCCGCCAAGGCCCTGATCGCCGAGAAGAAGCTGCTGGACAGCGAGGTGCCCAAGACCGACGGCTTCAAGGGCGTGCAAAGCGGCTTCATCGACGGCGTGAGCTACGACGGCCGCAAGCCCAACGACTACCTCGCCAAGTTCAAGATCGGCCTGAAGGCCAACGACAAGGTGTGATGCCATGGAACTCGCTGCCAAGTTGATTGCCCCCTTGCGCGACCCGCGCGAACTGGCCCGCAAGGCGCTGATGTCGCTGGGCGTGCCCCTGGTCGCCTTCGCCGTCTTCCTGCTGCTGTGGTCCACGGTGGCTGCCCGCATCCAGACCAGTCTGGGTGCGGTCCCCGGCCCCATGGCCGTGGCCCAGCAGGCCGTGGCCCTGGTGCAGGACCACTTCGCCGAGCGCGAACGCGAGCGGGCCTTCTACGAACGCCAGGACAAGCGCAACGCCGAGCGCCTGGCCGAGGACCCGAACTACCAGCCGCGCCACTTCCAGTGGACCGGCAAGCGCACCTACCTCGACCAGATCGCCACCAGCCTGAAGACGGTGTTCACCGGCTTCCTGCTGGCCACCCTGGTCGCCGTGCCGCTGGGCATCCTGGCGGGCACCTCCAAGTGGGTTCAGGCCGCCATCAACCCGATGGTGCAGCTGTTCCGCCCGGTCTCGCCGCTGGCCTGGCTGCCCATCGTCACGCTGATCGTCAGCGCGGTCTACGTGACCAACGGCGAGCCGATGTTCGAGAAGTCCTTCCTGATCTCGGCCATCACCGTGACGCTGTGCTCGCTGTGGACCACGCTGATCAACACCGCCATCGGCGTGACCTCGGTCGACAAGGACCTGGTCAACGTCGGCAAGGTGCTGCAGCTGCCGCTGGCCACCCGGGTGCGCAAGATCATCCTGCCCTCGGCCCTGCCCTTCATCTTCACCGGCATGCGCCTGTCGCTGGGCGTGGGCTGGATGGTGCTGATCGCCGCCGAGATGCTGGCCCAGAACCCCGGCCTGGGCAAGTTCGTCTGGGACGAGTTCCAGAACGGCAGCGCCGAATCGCTCAGCCGCATCATGGTCGCGGTGTTCACCATCGGCGGCATCGGCTTCGCGCTGGACCGCCTGATGCAGATGCTGCAGAACCTGGTCGCCCCGCGCTGAGGCGCGCCCACCGTCACGAAGGCCCGCCATGAACGCCGCCGTCCTGCTCCGTCCCGTGTCCGAAGCCGCCGCCCCGCCGCCCCACATGCGTCTGGTGCCCGCCACCGCCGCCCTGGAACTCCGCAACGTCTGCAAGGCCTACGGCCAGGGCGACGCCCGCAGCGAAGTGCTGCACGGGCTGAACCTGCAGGTGGCGCCGGGCGAGTTCGTCGCCATCGTCGGCTTCTCCGGCAGCGGCAAGACCACGCTGATCAACCTGCTGGCCGGCCTGACCACCGCCGACAGCGGCGAGGTGCTCAAGAACGGCCAGCCCGTCACCGGACCGGGGCCGGACCGCGGTATCGTGTTCCAGAGCTACTCGCTGATGCCCTGGCTGAGCGTGCGCGAGAACGTGGCCCTGGCGGTGGACCGGGTGGCACAGGACAAGACCGCCGCCGAGCGGGCCGCCATGGTGCAGCGCTATGTCTCGATGGTGGGCCTCACCCCGGCCATCGACAAGAAGCCGGCCCAGCTCTCGGGCGGCATGCGCCAGCGGGTCTCGGTGGCCCGCGCCCTGGCCACCGACCCGGACGTGCTGCTGCTGGACGAGCCGCTCTCGGCCCTGGACGCCCTGACCCGCGCCAACCTGCAGGACGAAATCGTCCGCATCTGGAGCGAGGACCAGAAGACCGTGGTGCTGATCACCAACGACGTCGATGAGGCGCTGATGGTGGCCGACCGCATCATCCCGCTGGAGATCGGCCCGCGGGCGAAGCTGGGCCCGTCCTTCACGGTGGACATCCCCCGCCCGCGCGACCGCCGCGCGATGAACCACGACTCCCGCTTCCAGCAGCTGCGCGCCGAGATCACCCAGCACCTGCTGCAGCTCTCGCAATCGCATGCCGCCAGCCAGGGCGGCCAGGTGGTGCCGCTGCCGGTGCTGACCCCGCGCCACGGCGCGGAACGCCCGGAGGCCCGCCGCACGCCCACGCTGGCCCGCCTGCTGGGCCTGCGCCATGCCGAACTGGCCGAGCGCATCGAGGCCGAGGCCGCCCTGCCCGACATGCCGGCGCCGGGCACCGAGCGCGCCCCGCGCAGCGGCGACGAGCGCTTCGTCGAGTTTTCCAAGCTCATCAAGGTCTACCCCACGCCCAAGGGCCCGCAGACGGTGGTGGACGGCTTCGACCTCAAGGTCCGCAAGGGCGAGTTCATCTCGGTCATCGGCCACTCGGGCTGCGGCAAGTCCACCGTGCTGTCGATGATGGCCGGCCTGACCGACATCACCGACGGCGTGATCATCCTGGATGGCCGGCAGGTCACCCACGCCGGGCCGGACCGGGGTCTGGTCTTCCAGGCGCCCAGCCTGGTGCCCTGGCTGAGCGCCTTCGACAACGTGATGCTGGGCGTGGCCAAGGTCTTCCCGCACGCCAGCGAGGCCGAGCGCCGCGACACCGTGGCCTATTACCTCAACCGCGTGGGCCTGGGTTCGGCCCTGCACAAGCACGCCAGCGAGCTGTCCAACGGCATGAAGCAGCGCGTGGGCATTGCCCGGGCCTTCGCCCTGCAGCCCAAGATGCTGCTGCTCGACGAGCCCTTCGGCATGCTGGACTCGCTGACCCGCTGGGACCTGCAGGAGGTGCTGATGGAGGTCTGGGCCCGCAGCCAGGTGACCGCCATGATGGTGACCCACGACGTGGACGAGGCCATCCTGCTGGCCGACCGCGTGGTGATGATGAGCAACGGCCCGCGCGCCAAGATCGGCAAGATCATGGACGTGCCGCTGGCGCGCCCGCGCACCCGCGAAGCCTTGCTGGCCCACCCGCAGTACTACGCGCTGCGCGAGGAGCTGATCGGCTTCCTGGAAGACTGCGGCAGCCAGCACTGAGCCCGGCGCCCCCCGCGGGGCGCGGCTCAGGACATGATGAGCTGCAGGCTGCGCTCGTAGCTGTCGGTCAGGCGGTGGAACAGCGCCAGCAGCGCGTCGCTGGAGGCCGCCAGCACGCCCTGCACATCGATGCCCGGCCCGCCGCGCAGGGCGCGCAAGAGGCGCAGCCATTCGTCACGGGCGGCCGCCAGGGTCTCGCGGATGTCCGAGGTGGACAGCGGCGCCTGCTCCAGCTCGCGCAGCGTGGCCTCGAAGTCGTCCATCAGTGCCGGCAGCAGGGCCAGCCGCTCGGGCTGGTTCAGCAGGCCGGCCAGCAAGGCCAGCTTGGCCAGGCGCTGCACCCGCATGCGCTGGCGGCCGCACAGGTTGACGATGCGCAGCGCCCCGCGGGCGCCGCCGGCCTCCAGCGCCGCCGTCAGCGCCTCGGCCGCCTGCAGCAGCTCCTCGGCCCGGGCATCGGCCTCGGCCAGCAGGGGCAGGCCGGCCTTGCCGTCCAGGCTGCGCTGCAAGGCGCCCCAGGCCTGCTCGGCGCGCGTCAAGGCCTCCCGCAGGGCGGCGGGCTGGCCGTCCAGCAGCGGCAGGCTCGCCAGATGCGCCAGGTTGTCCTGCAGGCGCTGGGCCGCCTCGTCCTGGGCGCCGCGGGCGCGCTTGACCTCCACCCCGGCCTGACGCTGCGCGGCCAGCTTGACCAGGCGCTGGGACAGCATGCGCAGCTGCCCGGCGCGGTTGACCGCCTCGGCCCACTGGGCCGCCTCGATCACCGAGCGCGAGAGCTCGCTCAGCCGCAGGTGGGCATGCATGGACGCCCCGCGCAGCAGGCGGAAGGCCTCGTCCTCGCTGATACCGCGAGCGTTCATCAGCACGCCCTTGGCGCGGTCCACCCACTTGCGTTCGTCCAGCTGGGCCTGGGCACGCGTGGCGGCCTGCCGCCACTGGCTGCGCTGCCGGGCCTGGGCCTGCGCCTGGCTCAGGCTCAGGGCCAGCGCCTCGGGCTGCGACCAGACGGTGGGCGAGAGCCAGGCCGCCTGCCCGGTCTCCAACAGCGCCAGCCAGGCCGGCAGCTGCGCCGCGGCCGGTGGCGGGCAGCACAGCAGCCGCAGCCCCTCCCGCCCGTCTTCTGGCGCAGCCTGCGGCGCGGCCGCGGCCAGCACCGCCTCGGTCGTGCCCCACAGCACGGTCAGAAGCGGTGCATCCGCGGCGCCGGCCGCGGGCAGCGCTGCACCACGCTGGCGCGGCGCGTCCCCCACGGCCCAGCCCGCGGCCTGCAGCAGCGGCAGCAGCGCCGGCCGGTCACGGTCATCGGGACAGAGCAGGGACAGCAGGTTCATGGGCGGCACAAGAGGAGGAGGGCCAGGTGGTGCGGACACCGCGCGATTCTCGCCCGCCCACCGGAGCCGATGGGGACCGGCAGAGCACGGCTGGGCACGTCGCTTGCATGTTCGGGGCCACGGTGCAACGAAGCACCGTTCTGGTGAGTGCGGCCCACGGCCCGCGCCCTCACCCCCGCAGCCCGGCCGCCGGTTCTCGGCGTCCCGCTTCCCCCCTTCCTCCCCCCCGCTGACCGCGGCCCTGACCGGCCGCGGTGGCGTTCGCTCACCCATTTCCTTCCTTCGGATCGCCCATGGACAAGTTGAAGCTCGTGATGATCGGCAACGGCATGGCCGGCGTGCGCACGCTGGAGGAGCTGCTGCGCATCGCCCCGGACCTTTACGACATCACCGTCTTCGGCGCCGAGCCGCACCCCAACTACAACCGCATCCTGCTGTCGCCGGTGCTGGCCGGCGAACAGACGCTCGACGAGATCGTCCTGAACCCGCTGGCCTGGTATGCGCGCCATGGCATCACGCTGCACCTGGGCCAGGCCGTGACGAAGATCGACCGCATCCGCCGCACCGTGACCGCGGCCGACGGCAGCACCGCCGCCTACGACCGCCTGCTGATCGCCACCGGCTCGCAGCCCTTCGTGCCGCCGGTGCCGGGCGCCGACCTGGACGGCGTGCTGAGCTACCGCGACATCGCCGACACCCAGGCCATGATCGAGGCCGCCCGCACCCACCGCCACGCGGTGGTCATCGGCGGGGGCCTGCTGGGCCTGGAGGCCGCCAACGGCCTGGCCCTGCGCGGCATGGCCGTCACCGTGGTGCACCTGGGCGAGTGGCTGCTCAACCGCCAGCTGGATCCGACCGCCGGCGCGCTGCTGGAAGCCAGCCTGCGCCAGCGCGGCCTGGACTTCGCGCTGGGCGCGCAGACGGCCGCCCTGCAAGGCGATGCCCGCGGCCGGGTGCGCGCGGTGCGGCTGCAGGATGGCCGCGAGTTGCCGGCCGACTTGGTGGTGATGGCCGCCGGCATCGTGCCCCATACCGCGCTGGCCGAACAGGCCGGGCTGCTGTGCCAGCGCGGCATCGTCGTGAACGACACCCTGCAGACCGTCACCGACCCGCGCATCTACGCGGTGGGCGAATGCGCGGCCCACCGCGGCGTGGCCTACGGCCTGGTGGCGCCGCTGTTCGAGCAGGCCCGGGTCTGCGCCACCCACCTGGCCCAGTTCGGCATCGGCCGTTACCGGGGCAGCCAGACCCACACCCAGCTCAAGGTCACCGGCATCCACCTCTTCTCGGCCGGCGACTTCATGGGTGGCGAGGGCACCGAGGCCATCCTGCTGTCCGACCCGGCGGGCGGCCTCTACAAGAAGCTGGTGCTCCAGGGCGACCGGCTGGTGGGTGTGTGCCTGTACGGCGACACCGCCGACGGCCCCTGGTACTTCGAGCTGCTGCGCGAGGGCCGCGCGCTGGGCCCGCTGCGCGACCGCCTGATGTTCGGCCAGCGCGCCTGCCAGGGCGCCGCCCCGGCCCAGGCCCCCACCTGGCGCGAGGCCGCCTGAGCCCGCGGCCCCACAAGGACATGCCATGACCGAAACCCCGTCCACCTGCCCCTACTGCGGCGTCGGCTGCGGCGTGCTGATCGCCCACGACGGCCAGCGCATCACCGGCGTGCGGGGCGACCCGGACCACCCCGCCAATGCCGGCCGGCTGTGCACCAAGGGGTCCACGCTGCACCTGACGGCCGCCGACAGCGTGCAGCGCCAGACCCGGCTGCTCGCGCCGATGCAGCGCACCCGGCGCGGCGCCACACCGCACACCGTGGACTGGGACAGCGCGTTGGACGACGCCGCCGAGCGCCTGGCCGCCATCCACCAGCAGCATGGCGCCGACGCGATCGGCGTCTATGTCTCCGGCCAGCTGCTGACCGAGGACTACTACGTCTTCAACAAGCTGGTGAAGGGCCTGCTGGGCACGAACCACATCGACACCAACTCGCGCCTGTGCATGTCCAGCGCGGTGGCCGGCTACAAGGCCACGCTGGGGGCCGACGCGCCGCCCTGCAGCTACGAGGACTTCGCCCACGCCGACACGGTCTTCATCACCGGCAGCAACCTGGCCTGGGCCCACCCCATCCTGATGCGCCGGCTGGAAGACGCCCGCCGCGCCCGCCCGCAGCAGAAGTGGATCGTGGCCGACCCGCGCCGCACCGAGACGGCCGCCCTGGCCGACCTGCACCTGGCCCTCAAGCCCGGCAGCGACGTGGCCCTGTACCACGGCCTGCTGCACCTGCTGCTGGCGCAAGGCCTGACCGATGCCGCCTACATCGCGGCGCACACCACCGGCTTTGAGGCCCTGGCCGAGCGGGTGCGCGCCTTCCCCCCGGCCGAGACGGCCCGCCTGACCGGCCTGGCCGAGGCCGACCTGATCACTGCCGCGCGCTGGTTCGGCGAGAGCCCCGCCACGCTGAGCCTGTACTGTCAGGGCCTGAACCAGAGCAGCCACGGCACCGACAACAACGCCGCGCTGATCAACCTGCACCTGGCCACCGGCCAGATCGGCCGGCCCGGCGCCGGCCCCTTCAGCCTGACCGGCCAGCCCAATGCCATGGGCGGGCGCGAGGTGGGCGGCCTGGCCAACCTGCTCTCGGCCCACCGTGATCTGGCCAACCCCGCCCACCGGGCCGAGGTGGCGCGGCTCTGGGGCGTTCCCAGCGTGCCGGCCGCGCCGGGCCGCACCGCGATGGAGATGTTCCAGGCCGCCGCCGATGGCGCCGTCAAGGCGCTGTGGATCGTCTGCACCAACCCGGCCCAGAGCCTGCCCGACCAGGCCATGGTGCGCCGCGCGCTGGAGCGCGCCGAGTTCGTCATCGTGCAGGAGGCCTTTGCCACCACCGCCACCTGCGCCTACGCCGACCTGCTGCTGCCGGCCACCACCTGGGGCGAGAAGGACGGCACGGTCACCAACAGCGAGCGCCGCATCAGCCGGGTGCGCCCGGCGGTGCCGCCGGCCGGCCAGGCCCGCCACGACTGGGCCATCGCCACCGACCTGGCGCGCCGCCTGGCCGCCCGCATCGCGCCCGAGCGCATCACCCTCTTCCCCTACACCACGCCCGAGTCCATTTGGAACGAGCACCGCGACAGCACCCGCGGCCGCGACCTGGACATCACCGGCCTGAGCTACGCCCGGCTGGAGGCGCAGGGCCCGCAGCAGTGGCCCTGCCCCGAAGGCGCCGCCGCGGGCCGCAGCCGGCTCTACGGCGACGGCATCTTCCCCACCGCCGATGGCCGGGCCCGCTTTGCCGACGTGGCGCCCCGCCCGCTGGCCGAGGCACCGGATGCGAAATACCCCTTCAGCCTGCTGACCGGCCGCCTGCGCGACCAGTGGCACGGCATGAGCCGCACCGGCCTGCTGGGCCGGCTCTACGGCCACGAGGGCCTGCCCGCCATCGACCTGGCGCCCGCCGACCTGGACCGCCTGGGCCTGCGGGACGGCGCGCTGGTGCGGGTGACCTCGCGGCGCGGCGCCATCGTGCTGCCGGCCCGCGCCAGCGAGGGCCTGCTCGCCGGCCAGGCCTTCCTGCCCATGCACTGGGGCCAGGAGGTGCTCAGCGGCCAGGACAAACACGGCCAGCCGCTGACCGGCGTGAACGCGCTGACCACCCCGGCCTTCTGCCCCAGCTCCAAACAGCCCGAGCTCAAGCACGCCGCGGTGGCCATCGAGAAGGTGGATCTGCCCTGGCGCCTGTCCGCCATGGCCTGGCTGCCCGCCGAGCAGGCCATGGCGGTGCGCGAGCAACTGCGGCCGCTGCTGGCGGCCTTCGGCTGGGCCAGCCTGCTGCCCTTCGGCCGCGAGCCCGACGCCCAGGGCCGGGTGGGCCTGGTGCTGCGCGCCGGCGCGACCGCGCCGGTGGACGAGGCCCGGCTGGCCCCGGCCCGCGCCCAGCTGGGCCTGGACGGCCCGGAGGTGCTGCGCTACCAGGACGCGGCGGCCCGGCAGGACCGCGCCCTGCGCGTGCAGCGCGATGCCGACGGCCGCGCCCAGCTGCAAGCCTTCTGGCTGGCCGGCGACACCGGCGGCGAAGCCTGGCTGCGCCAGCTGCTGGAGGCCGACACGCCCCTGCCCGGCCCGGCCCACCTGCTGCTGGCCCCGGGCGAGCTGGCCCGCGCCCTGGTGGGCGAGGCCGCCGCGCCGGCCAGCCCCCAGGTCTGCACCTGCTTCAATGTGCGGGAGGACGCCATCCGCCACACCCTGGCGGGCTGCGCCGGCACGCCGGAAGAGCGCCTGGCCGCGCTGAGCGCCACCCTGCGCTGCGGCAGCAACTGCGGCTCCTGCATCCCCGCGCTGCGCGCTCTGGTGAAGGCCGTGCCCCTCGCGCCCCGGGCGGTGCCTGCGTGAGAATGGGCGCTCCCCCACCCCAGCCCCCATCCCGCCATGAGCATCGCCCCGTACCTGCGTGAGATCGGCCGCGGCAAGGAAGGCGCCCGCGCCCTCAGCCGCGAACAGGCCTGCGACCTGATGAGCCAGTTGCTGGACGACAAGCTCAGCGACCTGGAGAAGGGCGGCTTCGCCCTGGCCATGCGCATCAAGGGCGAGACGGCCGAGGAACTGGCCGGCTTCATGGACGCGGTGCGGCCCCGCCTGCTGCCGCTGGCCGCCCCGTCCACCCCGGTGCTGCTGCCCAGCTACAACGGCGCCCGCAAGCTGCCCAACCTGACCGCCCTGCTGGCCCTGCTGCTGGCCCGTGACGGCGTGCCGGTGCTGGTGCACGGGCCGCTGACCGACCCGGGCCGCGTCACCAGCGCCCAGGTCTTCGAGGCCCTGGGCCTGCCGCCCGCGCTCAGCCCCGAGGCGGCCCAGGCCCAGTGGGCGGCCGGCCAGCCGGTCTTCATGCCGCTGGCGGTGCTGCACCCGGCGCTGGACCGGCTGCTGGCCCTGCGCCGCGTGCTGGGCCTGCGCAACCCCGGCCACACCCTGGCCAAGCTGCTGCCGGCCGTGCCCGGCGGCGTGCGGGTGGTCAACCACACCCACCCGGAATACTCGATCAGCCTGTCCCAGTTCCTGGAGCTGACCCAGGCCGACGCCCTGCTGCTGCGCGGCACCGAGGGCGAGCCGGTGGCCGACGCCCGCCGCTGCCCGGCCCTGAAGGTCTTCGTCCAGGGCGCGCTCAGCGACGTGCTCTCGGTCGAGGCCCAGGGCGGCTCGCTGGCCGAGCTGCCCGACCTGCCCTCCCTGGACCCGGCCGAGACCGCCGCCGCCATCCGCGCCATGCTGGCCGGCCAGCGCCCGGTGCCCGCCCCCATCGACCGCCAGCGCCGCGTGCTGCTGGCCCTGCGCGACGCGGCCCGGGCCGCGGCCGACACCACCTGCCGGACCTGAGCCCGGCCCCCCGCCCCCCGGAGCCCCCATGCCCCTGCCCGCCACCCCCGTCCTCCACACCGTGCACCTGGTGGGCGCCGGCCCGGGCGACCCCGAGCTGCTGACCCTCAAGGCCCTGCGCGTGCTGCGCCAGGCCACGGTCATCCTGGTGGACGACCTGGTGGGCGAGCAGGTGCTGGCCCACGCGCTGGAGGGGCTGGAGCCGGCGCCGCGCATCGTGCCGGTGGGCAAGCGCGGCGGCTGCGAATCCACGCCCCAGGCCTTCATCGAGAAGCTGCTGGTGCGCGAGGCCCTGGCCGGCGAGAAGGTGGTGCGCCTGAAGGGCGGCGACCCGCTGGTCTTCGGCCGCGCGGGAGAGGAGATGGCCGCGCTGCGCGAGGCCGGCATCCCGTTCGAGGTGGTCAACGGCATCACCGCCGGCCTGGCCGCCGTCAATGCGCTGGGCACCGGCTGGACCGACCGCCGCCATGCCCAGGGCGTGATGCTGGTGACCGGCCACCCGCAGACCGGCGGCGCCGGTCCGGACTGGGACGCCATCGGCGCGGCCGCCGCCAGCGGCCTGACCCTGGTCATCTACATGGGTGTGACCCAGGCCCCGCGCCTGGTGGAACAGCTGCTGCCCCGGCTGGGCCCGGACTGGCCGGCCGCGGCGGTGCAGGCCGCCAGCACGCCGGCCCAGCGCCAGCTGCGCGCCACCCTGGGCACCCTGGTGGACGTCATCGCCCGCGAGCAGTTGGGCAGCCCGGCGGTGCTGGTGCTGGGCCGGGTGCTCGAGGCCGCGGCCCTGGCCGACTGGGCCGCGCAGGCCGAACACGCTGCACAGGCCTCCGGGGCGCCCCAAGCGTCCCAGGCCAGCGCCTGAAAAAGGTCTGAAAGGCGCCCCGACGGCGCCCCCGTCCATCCGCGCCGGCCGCGTTTCACGCCGCCTGCCGCGCACCTCGTCGCAAGCCGCTGGTGACGGCCCCGCCGCGCGACGACAGTCTCTCCATCGGCCCAGGAAACGGGCCCCTGACAGCCCACCGGAGAGACACCATGCAACGCAGCTTCACCCCCTTCGCCGCCCGCAGCACCGCCCTGGGCCTGGCCGCCGCCCTGACCTTCGCCATCCTGCACAGCCTGGGCGGCATCGCCGACCGCCAGGTCGACGAAGTCATCGCCCAGGCCCAGGCCTGCACCCAGCTGGCCCAGGCCCAGACCGAGCGCGCCCCGGCCCGCCGCGGCTGAGCCCGCCCTGCCGCACTGAACCCCCGGCCCCGGGTTGACGGGCCGCTGGAGACCGACCATGAACACCGTTCCGACCCCTTCCTTCCTGCAACGCGCCAGCGCTCTGGGCCTGGCCGCCCTGATCACCCTGAGCGTGCTCAACGGCCTGGGCGGCATCGCCGACCGCCAGGTGGACGGCGCCGTGCTGGCCCTGCGGGCCCAGGCCTGCACCGCGGTGGCGGCCGGCGCCCCCGCCCTGCCCCGCCTGCCGGCTTAATCCTCGCTTCACGCTGGCCTCACGCCAGCTTCATCCTCGGCCCCGAGCATGAGGTGGTGCCTGCAAGCGTCCGGCACCACCCACCATGCCACCGCCCCACACCCCACCTCCGTCCGCGCCCGCCTTGAGCTACCTGCGCCTGCGCTGGCGTTGGAGCGCCCGGGCCCTGCGCGAGGGCTTCTGGCGCCGCCGCCGCCAGGCCGGGGTGCTGGCGGCCCTGCTGGCCGGCACCGCCGGTGACCTGCCCAGCGCCTGGGCCAGCCTGCAAAGCGCGCTGGTGTTCAGCGTCTGGCCCCTGGCCCGCTGGAGCAGCAGCGGCCAGCTGGGCCCCTGGCTGGGCGGGCTGCTGCTGCAGACCGCACTGGGCACCCTGCAGGCCCTGGCCTGCTTTCCCTGGTTGTGGTCCCCCGCCTGGCGCACCCAGGACCACGCCCTGCCGATTCCCCCCGCCACCCGCTGGCGCACCGATGCCGCGCTGGTGGCCCTGACCCAGCTGCCCTGGGCCCTGGCCCAGACGGCGGGCAGCGTCCTGCTGCTGGCCCAGCAGCCAGCCTGGCTGAGCGGCCCCGGCCGCGGGCTGTGGTTGGGCGGCCTGGGTCTGGCCCAGCTCGCCGCGGTGCTGGCAGCCACCGCCGCACTGGCCCGCTGGCGCCGCGCGCCCCGGGGGCGTTGGCCCGGCCCGTCGGCCCGGCCGAAGGCGGTGGCCACACCCGGCCGCCCGCTGCGCTGGCAGCAGGCCCTGCTGTGGCAGCCGCTGTGGCGGGGCGCGGCGCGCCCGCTGGCCCGGGCCGGCCTGCTGCAGGCGCTGGGTCTGGCCCTGTGCGCGGGCGCCGTGGCCCTGGGTCGGCAGGCGGCGCCCTGGGCCCTGTCCGCCTTCACGCTGCTGGCCCTGCTGGGCCTGCCTCGCCTGGGCCGGCTCAGCCAGGCCCATCTGCAACCCCTGCTGGACCGGGCCACCCGCGAGCTGCCCCTGTCCGGCCACACGCTGGAGCGCGGGCGCCGCCTGCAGCTGCTGTGGCCCACGGCCGCGGGCGCGGCCGTGCTGCTGGCGGTGCTGCTGACCGGCCCCCTGCCCCTGACCAGCTGGCGCCCCCCGGTGCTGGCGGCCTGGGCGCTGTGGATGCTGCCCGCCCTGTGGTGGCAGACCGCCCCCGCCTCCCCGGATCCGGCCGCCCGCACCAGCGGCGGCCTCTTGCTGCTGCTGATCGGGCTGGCCCTGGCCACCGACACCTTGAAGGAGTCCCCAAGATGAGCGCTGACGCCATCACCCTGCAACTGGACCAGCTGGCCTTCGCCTGGCCCGACCGCATCGTGCTGCAGCGCTGCAGCACCGCGCTGAAAACCGGCATCACCTGGCTGCGCGGCCCCAACGGGGTGGGCAAGTCCACCCTGCTGCAGCTGCTGGCCGGGGTGCTGCGCCCGCTGCAGGGCACGGCCCGGCTGCTGCGTCCTGGCCAGCCTGCGCTGGACCTGCAGGCAGACCATCGGCTGGCCTGGCGCCACGCGGTATTCTGGTGCGGCCCCGGCGCGGTGGCCTACTACCACCTCAGCCCGCTGGACTTCTGGTCCTTTCTGCACGGCCTGTACCCCGACTGGCAACCGCTGGCGGTGGTGCGCCATGCCGAGGCCTTCGGCCTGGGCCCGCACCTGGACCGGCCGCTGGCCAGCCTGTCCACCGGCACCCAGCGCAAGGTCTGGCTGGTGGCGGCCCTGTCCGCCGGCACGCCGGTGCGCCTGCTGGACGAACCGCTCAACGCCCTGGACGACGAAGCCACCGCCTACCTGCAGGACCAGCTGGCCCAGGCGCAGGAGGAGCGCTCGGCCCTGTGGCTGGTGGCCAGCCACGACGCCCCCTTGCCGGCCCACACCGGGCCGGTGAACGAATGGCGTCTGGCGCCCTGAGCGGCCGGGCGCCGCCGCGCGGCGCGCTAAGCTTGCAGCCCCGTGTTCCCTTGCCTGTGACCTGACCCGATGCGCCTCTTGCTGGTGGAAGACGACCGCATGATCGGCGAGGCCCTGCGCGCCGCGCTGCGCCCCGAGGGCTTTGCCGTGGACTGGGTGCGCGACCTGGCCGCCGCCCGCGCCGCCCTGGGCACCGAGCGCTTCGACCTGGTGCTGCTGGACCTGGGCCTGCCCCCGGGCGGCCCCGGCACCGCGAGCGATCCGAGCGCCGATGGCCTGAGCCTGCTGGGCGAGCTGCGCCAGCGCAGCGACACCACGCCGGTCATCGTGCTGACCGCGCGCGACGGCCCGGGCGACCGGGTGCGCGGCCTGGACACCGGGGCCGACGACTACCTGGTCAAGCCCTTCGAGTTCGACGAGCTGACCGCCCGCATCCGCGCCGTGCTGCGCCGCCATGGCGGCCGCGCCCAGCCGGTGCTGCGCCACGGCGCCATCGTGCTGGACCCCGCCACCCGCCAGGTGCAGGTGGCCGGCGAGCCGGTGCTGCTGTCGGCGCGCGAGTTCGCGGTGCTCGAAGCCCTGATGCAGCGCCCGGGCGCCCTGCTCTCGCGCGCCCAGCTGGAGGACAAGCTCTACGGCTGGGGCGAGGAGATCGAGAGCAACGCCGTCTCGGTCTATGTGCACCAGCTGCGGCGCAAGCTGGGGGCCGAACGCATCGGCACCGTGCGCGGGGTGGGCTACTTCCTGACGCCGGTGGACGCGGCATGAGGTTCTGGCGCTCGCTGCGCTGGCGGCTGCTGCTGTCCCTGCTGGCGGTGCTGTCGGCCGCCGCCGTCATCGTGGCCGGCCTGACCTACCGCGCGGTGCTGGCCGACACCGAGGCCCTGTTCGACTACCAGCTGCAGCAGATGGCCCTGTCGCTGCGCGACCAGGGCGCCATCGCCCCGGACCAGGCCCGCGCCCTGGCCGACCAGCGCCTGGACTTCGTGGTGCAGATCTGGACCGAGGACGGTCGCAGCATCTACGCCTCTCAGCTGCAGCAGGCCCTGCCGGAGAAGGCGGTGCTGGGCCTGGCCGACATCGCGGTAGGCGGCGAAATCTGGCGCAGCTTCGCGGTGGCCTCGGCCGGCCGGGTCATCCAGGTGGCCCAGCCCGAGCGCATCCGCCGCGGTCGGGCGGCCCAGGCCGCGCTGCGCAGCGTCGCGCCCCTGGCCTGGCTGGCCCTGCCCCTGGTGGCCCTGCTGTGGTGGCTGGTGGACCTGCTGACCGCCCCGCTGCAACGCCTGGCGCGCGACGTGGGCCGGCGCGACGCCACCGCCCTGTCGCCCCTGCCCGAAGCCGAACTGCCCGACGAGGTGCGGCCCCTGGTGGCCGCGCTCAACGCCCTGCTGGCCCGGCTGGACGAGGGCATGAGCACCCAGCGCGCCTTCGTGGCCGACGCGGCCCATGAGCTGCGTTCGCCGCTGACCGCGCTGAAGCTGCAGCTGCGCGCGCTCAAGGACGCCCCGGCCGAGGCCGAGCGCGGCGCGGCCATCCAGGCCCTGGGCGAAGGCATCGACCGCGCCGCGCGCCTGGTCGAGCAGTTGCTGGCCCTGGCACGCAACGAACCCGGCAGCCCGCCGCCCGAGCCGCAGGCGCTGGACTTGGCCGAACTGGCCGGCGAGGCCCTGGCCGACCTCTGGCCCCAGGCCCAGGCCCGTCACGTCACGCTGGCCCTGGAGGCCGAGCAGGCGGTACCGATGCGCGGCGACCGCGCCGCCCTGTCGGCCCTGGTGCGCAACCTGGCCGACAACGCACTGCGCTACGGCCGCGAAGGCGGCCAGGTGCGGCTGCAGGTGAGCGCCGACGGCCCGCGGCTGACGGTGGACGACGACGGCCCCGGCATTCCGCCGGCCGAGCGCGAGCGCGTCTTCGACCGCTTCTGGCGCCGTGACAGCGGCCGCGCCGACGGCACCGGCCTGGGCCTGGCCATCGCCCAGGCGGTGGCCCAGCGCCACGGCGGTCAGATCACGCTGGGCGATTCACCGCTGGGGGGGCTGCGGGTGCAGGTGCGACTGTCGACCGGCCCGCGGCCCACCGCGTCCTAACCTTCGCTTCATCTTCGCCTCACGAAGGCCTCATCGCCTCTGCGCACCATGGCAGCCATGCGCTTGAACCGCGCTTCCATGAACGATCAGGAGTTCCCGCGATGAGCACCACCAAGACCCTCACCACCGTCGTCGTCACCGCCGCCGCCACCACCGCCCTGGTGGCCGCCGGCAGCGCCGGGGCCATCGACTTCAAGCACCTGTTCTCGGGCGACAGCAAGACCCCGGTGGCCACCGCGGCCGCCGCGGCCGTGGTGCCCGCCGCCCCGGTGGCGCCGCTGCCCCCCGGCGCGGTGCCGGACTACCGCGCCATCGTCAAGCAGGCCGGCCCGGCCGTGGTCGGCGTGATGGTCTCGGGCGAGCGCCAGCCCGACCCGAACGAGGACGGGCCGGACATCCAGAACGACCCCTTCTTCCGCTTCTTCCGCGGCATGCCCGGCTTCCAGATGCGCGGCGGCCAGCCGCACGGCAAGGTGCCCTTCCGCGGCCAGGGCTCGGGCTTCATCATCGCCTCCGACGGCCTGATCCTGACCAACGCCCACGTGGTGCGCGACGCCAAGACGGTGACGGTGCGCCTGACCGACCACCGCGAGTTCGAGGCCAAGGTGCTGGGCTCCGACCCGGTGACCGACATCGCGGTGCTGCGCATCGCCGCCAAGGACCTGCCCACCGTGCGCCTGGGCAATTCGGACGCCGCCGAGGTGGGCGACCGGGTGCTGGCCATCGGCGCGCCCTACGGCCTGGAGCAGACGGCCACCCAGGGCATCGTCAGCGCCAAGGGCCGCTCGCTGCCCGACGACACGGTGGTGCCCTTCATCCAGACCGACGCCGCGGTAAACCCCGGCAACTCCGGCGGCCCGCTGTTCGACGGCACCGGCGCGGTGATCGGCATCAACGCCCAGATCTACACCCAGAGCGGCGGCTTCCAGGGCCTGTCCTTCGCCATCCCGATCAACATCGCGATGAAGGTCAAGGACCAGATCGTGGCCACCGGCCATGTGCAGCACGGCCGCCTGGGCGTGATGATCCAGCCGGTCAACCAGGCCCTGGCCGATTCCTTCGGCATGGCCAAGCCCGAGGGCGCGCTGGTCTCCAAGGTGGAGAAGGGCAGCGCCGCCGCCGAGGCCGGCATCAAGCCGGGCGACGTGATCACCCAGGTCAACGGCAAGCCGGTGACCGACGCGGGCTCGCTGTCCAGCCAGATCGGCCTGGCCGCCCCGGGCGAGAAGGTGACGCTGACCCTGTGGCGCGACCACGGCAGCA
Organism: Ideonella dechloratans; assembly: GCF_021049305.1. Taxonomy (GTDB): domain Bacteria; phylum Pseudomonadota; class Gammaproteobacteria; order Burkholderiales; family Burkholderiaceae_C; genus Ideonella; species Ideonella dechloratans. Next base: position 343,388 of record NZ_CP088081.1, on the reverse strand, counting down.
AGACCATCGAGGCCAAGCTGGGCAAGGCGCAGGACGAGACCGCCTCGGCCGGCAACGCCGCCGGCGAAGGCCCGCAGCTGGGCCTGGCGCTGCGCAGCCTCAGCCGCGACGAGAAGCGCCAGGCCGGCGTGGACGGCGGCCTGCTGGTGGATGACGCCGAGGGCGCGGCCGCGCGGGCCGGCATCGAGCAGGGCGACATCGTGCTGGCCATCAACGGCAAGCCGGTCAAGGGCATGGACGACATCCGCGCCGTGCTCAAGACCCACCCCAAGCAGGTGGCCCTGCTGATCAAGCGCGACGACGAGACCCTGTTCGTGCCGGTGCCGCTGAACTGAGGCACGGCGCACGGCGGCGTCACATCCTGTCACGCCTGGAGGGCGGGCCGCGTCACGGAACGGGGGTACAACCCCGGACCGGGGCGCCGCCCGCCCCCTTGCATTCCAACCGTGACAGGGACTCCGATGATCCGTTCGATGCACGCCCGCCTGCGCGCGGGCCTGGCCGGCCTGGCGCTGGCCTGCACCCTGGGCAGCCTGGCCATGCCGGCCGCCGCCGCCCCCAGCTGGGCCACCGATGTGGCCGGTGGCCAGGACCACCCGCTGCTGCAGCGCTACACCGATTCCTGGCTGATCGCCTACCAGCAGCAGTCCTTCGCCCAGACCAGCTTTCCCGGCAAGCTGGGCCTGGACAACAAGAACCGCTTCCTCGCGCCGGTGACGGTGGAGGGCCAGGTCACCCGCCTGGTCTACCTGGCCCCGCCGGGCAAGACCCCGCTGGAGGTGCATCGCAACTACGAGCAGGCCCTGGCCGCCGCCGGCTTCAAGGCGGTGGTCAGCTGCACGCCCAGCCAGCCCTTGTGCGAGAAGATGCGCTACGGCTTTGCCGATGACCGCTACGACGCGCTCAAGCAGGCCAACTTCGCGGCCAGCCGCGACCGCCAGTCCGACCCCAAGCTGGCCGACGCGATGCGCGGCCTGGGCGGCGTGAACATGGTGGGCACCGAGGACCTGTTCTTCAGCTACGGCACGCTCAGCCGCAACGGTGCCACCGTGCATGTGATGGTCAACACCGGCAAGGTCTACAACAGCCCCTTCGTCGGCACCTACATCGAGATCGCCGAGCCCAAGGCCATGCTGGGCGGCCAGGTCACCGTCAACGCCGAAGCGCTGAAGAACGGCCTGCAGGCCGAGGGCAAGATCGCCCTTTACGGCATCTACTTCGACACCGGCAAGGCCGCGCTCAAGCCCGAGTCCAAGGCCCAGCTCGACGAGATGGCCCGCCTGCTCAAGGCCCAGCCCGCGCTGAAGGTCTACATCGTCGGCCACACCGACAACCAGGGCACGCTGGCGGCCAACCTGACGCTGTCGCAGCAGCGCGCGCAGGCGGTGGTCGAGGCCCTGATCCAGCAGTACCAGATCCCGGCGGCCCGTCTCTCGGCCCAGGGCGTGGCCAGCCTGGTGCCGGTGGCCGCCAACGCCGCCGAGGCGGGACGCGCCAAGAACCGCCGCGTCGAACTGGTCGTGCAGTGAGCCCCCCACTCCGGAGCGCAGCGCGCTACACTGCGCCTCGCTCCGGGGTGCGCGCGCAGCGCTGAGAGGGTGACCCACCCAACCCGAGAACTTGATCCGGTTCGTACCGGCGGAAGAAGAGCGCTAGACCCACCCTGAGGGCGTGGTCCGTGGCTCGGGCGCGAGCCCGGCCGTGGCCCCGCCCGCATCAGCCGGGGCGGGGCGGTCTCCGGAGCAGTCCATCTGTTCCTTTCAGGAGACCGCCATGAACGCGCCCGAGAAGCCCCCCTTCGCCTCCCTGCTGGCCCAGGCCTGCACGCCCTTTCCCGCCTCGCGCAAGGTGCATGTGTCCGGCACGCGGCACCCCGGCGTGGCCGTGCCCCTGCGCGAGATCGCGCTGAGCAACGGCGAGCGCGTCACCGTCTACGACACCTCCGGGCCCTACACCGCACCGGGCTTCACGGCCGATGTGCGCACCGGCCTGCCCGCGCTGCGCGCGCCCTGGCTGGACGCCCGCGCCGACACCGAGCCCTATGCCGGCCGCGCCCCGCAGGCGGTGGACGACGGCGACCGCCGTGACACCCCGGATGCCGAACGCCTGCAGGCCCTGCGCCAGCAGGTCGCCGGCCTGCAGCGCACGCCGCGCCGGGCCCGCGCCGGCCAGTGCGTGACCCAGATGCACTACGCGCGCCGCGGCATCGTCACGCCGGAGATGGAGTTCGTCGCGCTGCGCGAGATGGGCCGGCGCGAGTGGATGCAGGCCTACGGCGGCGACGCCGAGCGCGAGGCCCGGCTGCGCGGTGACGCGCGCGGCGCCCGCATCCCGGACGTGATCACCCCCGAGTGGGTGCGCGACGAGGTGGCCGCCGGCCGCGCCGTCATCCCGGCCAACATCAACCACCCCGAGCTGGAGCCCATGGCCATCGGCCGCAACTTCCGGGTCAAGGTCAATGCCAACATCGGCAACTCGGCCGTCAGCTCCGGCATCGAGGAGGAGGTGGAGAAGCTGGTCTGGTCCACCCGCTGGGGCGCCGACACGGTGATGGACCTCTCCACCGGCCGTCACATCCACACCACCCGCGACTGGATCCTGCGCAATGCGCCGGTGCCCATCGGCACCGTGCCCATCTACCAGGCGCTGGAAAAGGTGGGTGGCGTGGCCGAGGACCTGAGCTGGCCGATCTTCCGCGACACCCTGATCGAGCAGGCCGAGCAGGGCGTGGACTACTTCACCATCCACGCCGGCCTGCGCCTGCCCTTCATCCCGCTGACCGCCCGGCGCCGCACCGGCATCGTCTCGCGCGGGGGCTCCATCCTGGCCAAGTGGTGCATCACCCACCACCGCGAGAACTTTCTCTACACCCACTTCGCCGAGATCTGCGAGATCCTGCGGGCTTACGACGTGAGCTTCTCGCTGGGCGACGGGCTGCGCCCGGGCTCGCTGAGCGACGCCAACGACGAGGCCCAGTTCGCCGAGCTGCGCACCCTGGGCGAGCTCACGCAGATCGCCTGGCAGCACGAGGTGCAGACCATGATCGAAGGCCCGGGCCATGTGCCGATGCACCTGATCCAGGCCAACATGGACGAGCAGTTGAAGCACTGCCACGGCGCGCCCTTCTACACCCTGGGCCCGCTGACCATCGACATCGCCCCCGGCTACGACCACATCGCCAGCGCGGTGGGCGCGGCCATGATCGGCTGGATGGGCACGGCCATGCTCTGCTACGTCACGCCCAAGGAGCACCTGGGCCTGCCTAACCGCGAGGACGTCAAGCAAGGCCTGATCGCCTACAAGATCGCGGCCCACGCGGCCGACGTGGCCAAGGGCCACCCCGGCGCCCGCGCCCACGACGACGCGATGAGCCAGGCCCGCTTCGAGTTCCGCTGGGAGGACCAGTTCAACCTGGGCCTGGACCCGGACACCGCGCGCAGCTTCCACGACGAGACCCTGCCCAAGGACGCGGCCAAGCAGGCCCACTTCTGTTCCATGTGCGGGCCCAAGTTCTGCTCGATGAAGATCAGCCAGGACGTGCGCCAGTTCAGCGCCGAGCAGGAGGCCGCCGCCGAAGAGGGCATGGCAGCCAAGTCGGCCGAGTTCAAGGCCGCCGGCGGCGCGCTCTACATCCCCATCCTGCCGGAGGCCTGAGATGGCGAGCAAATTGCGACCCCATGCCGGCATTGCCGGCGCCGGCGTGCTGGGCCGGCTGCTGGCCTGGCGCCTGGCCCATGCGGGCTGGCGCGTCAGCGTGGTGGACCCGGCGCCCGACGCCCTGGCCCCGGCCCGCGGCAGCCTGTTTCACGCGCCCCATGCCGCCGGCTTCACCGCCGCCGGCATGCTCAGCCCGCTGGCCGAGCTGGACCAGGCCGAGCCCGACGTGGCCGCCCTGGGCTGGCGCTCGCTGGACCTGTGGCAGGCCATCGCCCGGCGGCTGCCGGCGCGCGCCGATGCGCCGCAAGGCCTGGTGCGCCGCCAGGACAGCCTGCTGCTGGCCCACCCCAGCGACCTGGGCGCGGCCCAGCGGGTGCTGGCCCGGCTGGAAGCCGCCCGCGCACAGGACCCGGCCTGGCCCGCCGCCCAGCCGCTGGACGCCGAGGCCCTGCAGGCCCTGGAGCCCGCCCTGGCCCCGCGGCTGTGGGGCTGGCGCCTGCCCGGCGAAGGCCAGGTGCTGGGCCCGGCCCTGCTGGAGGCCCTGGCCGCCGACGCGCCCGGCGTGACCTGGCACTGGGGCCGGCGGGTGAGCGAGGTGTCCCCTCACCGCTTGACGCTGGACGAGGGGCAGACGCTGACGGTGGACCTGGCCATCGACGCCCGTGGGCTGGGCGCCCGACCGGAGAACCCAGACCAGGCTCATACCATGAGCCCATCGGACCCGCGGCCCACCTTGCGCGGGGTGCGCGGCGAGGTGGTCTGGCTGCACGCCCCCGGCGTGCCGCTGCGGCGCCCGCTGCGCCTGCTGCACCCGCGCCACCGCGTCTACCTGGTGCCGCGGCCGGGCGACCTGGTGCTGCTGGGCGCCAGCGAGCTCGACAGCGAGGACCGCTCGCCGGTCAGCCTGCGCAGCGCGGTGGAACTGATGGCCGCGGCGCACAGCGTCATTCCCGAGCTGGCCGAGGCCCGCATCGTCCACCTGGAGGCCAATCTGCGCCCGGCCCTGCCGGACCACCGGCCCTGGGTGCAGCACGCCCCCGGCTGGCTGGCCATCAACGGCCTGTTCCGCCATGGCTGGCTGCTGGCCCCGGCGCTGGTGGAGCAGGCCCTGACCGGACTCGGCCTGCCCACCCTCGCGCACCATCAGGAGGCCGCCCATGCCTGAGACCACGCCCACCGTGACCCTCAACGGTGAACCGCGGCCCTGGCGGCCCGGCCTGAGCCTGGCCGACCTGCTGGCCACCGAGGGCCTGACGCCCGAGGCCGTGGCCAGCGCGGTCAACGCCTTCTTCGTGCCCCGTGACCAGCGCGCGGCCACCCTGCTGCAACCGGGCGACGAGATCGCTCTCTTCCAAGCCATCGTCGGAGGCTGAAGCCCATGTCCCTCGACACACTCGATTCCCCCTGGACCGTCTACGGCGTGCCGCTGCGCAGCCGCCTGCTGCTGGGCACCGCCGGCTACCCCTCGCCCGAGGTGCTGACCCGCGCGCTGGCCGCCAGCGGTGCCCAGGTGCTCACCGTGGGCCTCAAGCGCACCCTGACCGGGGGCGACAACGGCTTCGTCGCCGGCCTGCGCGCCCACCTGCGGGAGCACGGCGGCCACCTGCTGCCCAACACCGCCGGCTGCCGCAGCGCGCGCGAGGCCATCGCCCTGGCCCGCATGGCGCGGGAGCTCTATGACACCGCCTGGATCAAGCTGGAGGTGGTGGGCGACGAGCACACCCTGCAGCCCGACCCCTGGGAGCTGGTGCAGGCGGCCGAGGCGCTGGTGGGCGAAGGCTTCCAGGTCTTCCCCTATTGCACCGACGACCTGGTGGCTTGCCAGCGCCTGCTGGACGTGGGCTGCCAGGTGCTGATGCCCTGGGCCGCGCCCATCGGCTCGGGCCAGGGCCTGCTCAACCCCTTCGCGCTGCGCACCCTGCGCGCCCGCCTGCCCGGCGTGCCGCTGATCGTGGACGCCGGCCTGGGTGCGCCCTCGCACGCGGTGCAGGCGCTGGAGCTGGGCCTGGACGGCGTGCTGCTCAATTCCGCCGTGGCCCAGGCGGGCGACCCGGTGCGCATGGCCGCGGCCTTCGGCGCCGCGGTGCGGGCCGGCCGCGCTGGCTTCGAGGCCGGCCTGATGGCGCCGCAGCCCATGGCCGTGGCCAGCACCCCGGTGGGTGGACGGCCCTTCCTGATCGGTTGAGGCCGGCATGAGCAGCGATTTCCCGATCCGCCCGCGCATCGCCAGCGTGGCCGGCACCGACAGCGGCGGCGGCGCCGGCCTCTCGGCCGACCAGCGCGCCGCCCAGGCCTTTGACGTGCACCTGTGCCCGGTGGTGGCCGCCGTCACCGCCCAGCACAGCCGCGCGGTGCGCCATGTCGAAGCCCTGTCCCCCGCCCTGCTGCAGGCCCAGCTGGACGCCCTGGCCGAGGACCTGCCGCCCGCGGCCATCAAGACCGGCCTGCTGGGCAGCGTGGCCAATGCCCGCGTGCTGGCCCGCTGGGTGGACGCCCAGCGCCGTCACCAGACCGACCTGGCCCTGGTGGTGGACCCGGTGCTGCGCGCCTCCACCGGCGCGCCCTTCGCCGACGCCGAGCTGCTGACCGCCTACCGCGAGGAGTTGCTGCCGCGCGCCACCCTGGTGACCCCCAACCGGCGCGAGGCCTCGGCCCTGCTGGGCCAGAAGGACGAAGCCGGGCCCGAGGCCCTGCCGGCCCAGGCCACCGCGCTGCGCGCCCTGGGCGCCCAGGCCGTGCTGCTGACCGGCGGCGATGCGCTGGACGAAACCCAGGCCCTGGACTGGCTGGACAGCCCGCAGGCCCGCGGCGGCCTGGCGCATCCGCGCATCGCCACCCCGCACAGCCACGGCACCGGCTGCACCCTGGCCACGGCCGCCGCGGCCGCGCTGGCGCGGGGCTTTCCGGTGGCCGATGCCGCGGTGCTGGCCAAGCTGCTGACCACCCACGCGCTGCGCCAGGCCGGGCCGCAGGGCGCGGGCGCCGGGCCGGTCTGGGCCACGCCCGGCTGGGGCCGGCCCGGCGCCACCCTGCCCACGCTGGGCTGGGACGACCTGCCCCCGGCGGTGGCCGAGGCCCCGGCGCCCCCGGCCTTCGCCCCCGGCCTCTACGGCATCGTGGACAGCGCCGAGGCCGCCCTGGCCCTGCTGCGCCAGCCCGGTCTGCCGCTGCGCCACCTGCAGCTGCGCTGCAAGGCCCCGCCCACCGGCGCCGACGCGGCTTGGCACGCGGCCCTGGCCGAGACCATCCGCCGCTGCCTGCCGGTGGCCGAGGCGGCCGGCGTCACGCTGTGGGTCAACGACCACTGGGAGACCGCGCTGGCCGCCGGGGCCCGCGCCCTGCACCTGGGCCAGGAGGACTGGGCCGGCCTGAGCCCCGCGCAGCGCAACCGCCTGCAGCGAGCCCGCACGCGCGAGGGCGTGGCCCTGGGCCTGAGCAGCCACAGCGTCTGGGAATTGGCGCGCGCGGTCGGCCTGCGGCCGAGCTACATCGCCTGCGGCCCCGTGTGGCCAACCACCACCAAGACCATGCCCTGGCGCCCGCAGGGCCTGGACAACCTGGCCTGGTGGGCTGCGCTCTCGCCCACGCCGGTGGTGGCCATCGGCGGCGTGCTGCAGCCGGACCAGGCGCGCGCGGCGGCCGCCTGCGGCGCCAGCGCGGTGTGCCTGGTGCGGGGCCTGGCCGGTGCCACGTCCCAGGCCCTGCAGGCCTGGCAGCAGGCGTGGGAGGAAGGTCAAACACCCCGCCCGGACGGTGAGGCACCCCCCGCCCCGGACTGGCCACACCCCAGCCTGGCGCCGACACCCTGAGCCGGCACGGGTCGGCGCTTGGTGCGCGAGCCCGGTGCGATAAGCTGGCCGCAGCGCCCCGCGTCCGGGGCCGCAGGAGACCCCTTGCCCCATCCGACCGACACGGCCATGCCACCGCCCCCCTCCCCGGAAGCCGCCCGTGCGGGCCGCGCCGTCGGCGCCATGTTCTTCAGCGTGTTCGGTGGCCTGTGGATCGCGCTGGGCTTGTCCGGCCTCGTCGACCACCCGCCGGCCTGGGTCTGGCTGCTGCCGGCACTGCCGGCGCTGGCCCTGCTGCGGCAGGCCCTGGCGGTCTACCGGCGGCACCGCCAGGCACGGGCCGCCCACGAGGCGCTGCCCGAGGCCAAGCGCCGTGCCAGCCTGTTCCACTGGATCAACGGCGGCCAGTGGGTAGCCGTCTTCGTGCTGGGCAACGCGCTGAGGTGGGCGGGCTGGGCCGGATGGTTCCTGCCCATGGTGATCGCGGTGGTGGGCCTGCACTTCCTGCCGCTGGCCCGGCTGTTCCGCTACCGCCCCCACCTGCTGACCGGGCTGGCCCTGATCGCCCTGGCCATCCTGGCGCCGCTGGCCACCGGCCGGCCCGACAACGCCTGGGGGCCGCTGGGCACCGGCCTGATCCTGTGGGCCAGCGCCGCCTGGGCCCTGTCGCCCTGGGCCGCGGACCGTTCGCCGGCCGGCGCGCGCTAGCCCCATCGGCCCGTGCGGCAGCCCGGCTCCGCGGGCTGGCCGCTGGCACACTCGCGGGCATGGATTTCGCCCCCCTGCCCCTGCTCACCCCCCGCCTGCGGCTGCGGCCGGTGGCCGCGGAGGATGCCGCCGACCTGTACGCCATCTTCTCGGACCCGCAGACCCTGCGCTACTGGAGCAGCCCGCCCTGGGTCTCGATGGACCAGGCCTACCTGTCCATCGCCCGGGACGAGGCCGCGCTGGCCGCGGGCGAAGCCGTTCGTCTGGGGCTGGAGCGTCTGAGCGACGGTCGGGTGATCGGCGTGTGCTCGCTGTTCAGCCTCTCGCCGCAGAACCGCCGCGCCGAGATCGGCTACGCCCTGGCCCGCGACACCTGGGGCCAGGGCTGGATGGACGAGGCCCTGCGTGCCCTGGTGGCCCATGCCTTCGGCCCGCTGGGCCTGCACCGGCTGGAGGCCGACATCGACCCCCGCAACGCCGCCTCGGCCCGTGCCCTGCAGCGCCTGGGCTTCCGGGAGGAAGGGCGCCTGCGCGAACGCTGGATCGTCGCCGGCGAGGTCTCCGACAGCGGCCTCTGGGGCCTGCTGGCGCGCGACTGGGCCGCCCGGCCCTGAGGCATCCCGGTGGGGCACCCCGGGGGGCACTGTCCCCTGATCTGGTTACACTCGAACGCCCCATGACCGAGTCGCCGCCGTCCACTGCCAGCCGCTACCGCCTGCAGGAACTGCTGGGGCAGGGCGGTGCCGGCCAGGTGCAGGCGGCCTGGGACACCTGGCTGGACCGGCCGGTGGCCATCAAGGCCGTGGCCCGCCAGACCGGGCTGGACGGCTGGCGCGAAGCGCGCCTGACGGCCCGCCTGCGCCACCCTGCCTTCGTCGCGGTGCACGAGGCCTGGGACGAGGGCGAGCGGGTGCACATCGTGATGGAGCGGGTGCACGGCCCCACCCTCAAGCAATGGCTGCTGGACCACGGCAGCGCGCCGGTGGCCGAGGCCTGCGACTGGATGCGCCAGCTGGCCGAGGCCCTGGCCGAAGCCCATGCGCAGGGCCTGCTGCACGGCGACCTGAAGCCCTCCAACCTGATGCTGGAGCTGCCGGAGACCCAGGGCACGTCCGACACGGACAGCAGCCGCACCCGGACCCGCACCCGGCTGCGCGTGCTGGACCTGGGCATCGCCCGGCGCATCGACCCGCTGGCCACGCAAAGCCAGGCCGCGCCGGGCCCCTATGCCGGCACGCTGGCCTACATGGCCCCGGAGCAGCTGCGCGGCGAGGCGCCGACCCCGGCCAGCGACCTCTACAGCCTGGGCCTGATCCTGCTGCAATGCCTGCTGGGGCACCTGGGCGAGGACGGCCCGCCCAGCCTGGCCCAGGCCTGGCGGCGGCTGCAGGGCGACTGGCCGGACTGGGCCCTGCGCGATGCGCAGGACCGGGACCGTGCGCAGCAATGGCCCGCCGGCCTGCACGCCTTGCTCAGCGCCCTGCTGGCGGCCGACCCGGCCCGCCGACCGGCCGGCATGGCCGAGGTGGCCCAGACCCTGGCGCAGGTGATGAGCCAACCCGCCGGGGCGGCCCTGCCGCCGACCGCCCCCACCGAGGCCGCCCAACCCGCCGTCCAGGCCCGCCCGAACCGCTGGATCGGCGCCGCCGCCCTGGCCGGCCTGCTGGTGCTGGCTGGCGGCGGCGCCCTCTGGTGGACCCGGGGCCCCGGCGCCGCCCCCACGGCGGCCCAGCAGCTGGCCGATCTGCAGCAGGCCGAGGCCTGGATCAACGAATTCGACGACGCCGATGCGCTGGACCGCGCGGTGGCCGCGCTGGGGCGGCTGACCGACCAGGCCCCCGGGAGTGCCCCGGCCGCGGCCTTGCGCAGCCTGGCCCTGAGCCTGCGGCACTGGCAGCGCACCGGCGAGGACCCGGCCCAGGACCTGCGCCAGGCCGACGCCTGGGCGGACAAGGCCCTGAGCCTGGACAGCCAGCTGGCCCGCGCCCACCTGGCCAAGGCCCTGGTGCTGAACCAGCAAAAGCGCGGCGAGGACGCCCTGGCCCAGTTCGACCGGGCCCGGCTGCTGGACCCGCAGGACGTGCTGGTGGTGGCCTGGTATGCCACCCAGCTCAACAGCATGGGCCGCTTCGACTCCGCCCAGGCCCTGCTGGAGCCCGCCCTGGCCGCCCACCCGCTGGCCGCGCCGCTGCTGGACGAATGGGGCACGCTGAAATTCCGCCGCGGCGACTACGCCGGGGCCGAAGCCGCCTACCGTCAGAGCCTGGCGGCCCGACCCACCGACAGCGTGGCGGCCTTCAGCCTCAGCGGCATGCTGATGATGCAGCAGCGCCTGGACGATGCGCAGAGCGTGCTGCAGCAGGCCCTGCGGGTGCGGCCGCACTACAAGCTCTACCAGAACCTGGGCAGCGTGCTGGCCCTGCGCGAGCGCTGGCCCGAAGCCGCCGAGGCCACCCGCCAGGCCCTGGCCCGCTGGCCCCGCAGCTACCCCGATGCCGACGCCCATGCCAACCTGGCCGAGGCCCTGATGCACCTGCCCGGGCAGGACGCCCAGGCCCGTGCAGCCTGGACCCGCGCGCTGGACAGCGCCCGCAAGCAGACCGCCGCCTACCCGGACAACCCGGGCTGGACGATGCGACGGGGCATCTACGCCGCACGCGCGGGCCAGGCCAGCGAGGCCCTGGAAGCATCGATGCGGGCGGTCACGCTGGCGCCCGGCGACCCGGAGGTGCTGTACTACGCGGCGCTGAGCCAATCCCTGGTCGGCGCGCCGGCGGCCGCCCGTCGGCTGCTGGGCCAGGCCCTGGCCAAGGGCTTCCCGGCCGAGATGGCGGCCCAGGAGCCCACGCTCAAGCCGCTGCTGCCTGCCCCGAAGGCCGCCCAGCCGAAGGCCCGGTCCTGACATCCGGCGGCACGCCCGCCGCGATCCGCGCTCAAGATTTCCGCCGGGGGCTCCGATGTTCCGGGTTTGGCCGCCATGGCCGACCACCCAGGAGCCCTGAGACATGAGCGACGGTACCCTTCCCTGCAGCTACCTGCTGCGCGTGAGCTTCGACGCCGACCAGTTGGGCAACCAGCTCGTCTGGGCCATCACCGACGCCCAGCCCGACGAGCCCAACGCCTTCCAGCGCACCGGCTGGGCCGCCGGCGGCCTGCAGTTCCTCCAGGGAGACACCCTGGGCTTCGAGGTGGTGGGCTATGGCGACCCGGCCACCTTCGCCGGCTTCGCCATCACCGACGCCACGCTGATCACCCTTCCGGCGCCCTGTCTGCGCCCGCTGTTCTCGCCCTCGCCCTTCGACTGCGACCAGGCCACCTTCGACCTGGACGACTTCAAGCCCACCAGCTGCACGGTGGCCCAGAACCTGAAGATCTGCACCGCCATCTCGCCCGAGATCCTGCCGGTGGTCGAAGCCCAGGGCATCTGGAAGTTCTCCTTCGTGGTGACCGTGCAGATCAGCCGCGTGGACGGCAGCATGGAGACGCGGGTCTTCAGCTTCGACCCGATGATCGCGGTGGGCAAGGACTGGCCCTGAACCCTGGCTGCCCCGAACCCTCCCCGCCCCGACTCAGCCCAGTTCCAGCTCGTAGCAGCCGGGCCACTCGCCGGCCCGCACGCTGATCACCGCCTGGCGGTCGGACAGCACCAGGGCCCCGGTGGTGTGGCCACCGATGACCGCCACCACGGTGAAATCGGTGCCGTCATCGGGCAGCTGCTCGCCCCAGGGCAGGCGCAGCGTCCCATGGGGCGGCAGGCGGGCCAGCATCTGCTCGCCCTTGGTCACAAGAACATGCACGAAGTGGGCGGTGGTGTTGCACAGGGTGAGGGCACACATGCGGAGTGACATGGCTGGAGGGCGTGGGGGGGATGGACCTCTTCTTCTCAAGTGCCGTGCCAGCCCGTTACCATCGTCGGCAGCCCTCCTGAGCCGCTTTGACGGGGAAAATCCGCCCCTTTGACACCTGACCTGCCGGTCTGACGTGTCACGCCCCGCCACTGACACGTCAGACCCCCGTGACGCTCCAGCCCTCCGCCGAACTGACCCAGACCTTCACCGAGACCGGCACCGGCCCGCAGGCCGCGCCGGTCTGGGTGCTGACCGTGATCTGGCACCCGGACTTGCAACGGGTGGGCGAGCAGGCGGTGCTGAGCCCGGACACGCCGCTGGCCCTGAACCGCTACCAGCCGCTGTTCTCGCCCCTGCAGGCGGCCGCCGGCTGGGCCCAGCCGCTGCTGCACGCCAGCGTCTCGCGCGCCAGCCTGACCCTGGTGTTGGGGGCCGACGGCCTGACGCTGAGCCCGGAGGACGAGCGGGTCCGGGCCGAATGGCAGGGCCAGCCCCTGACCGGCCCTCGCACCGTGCCCCTGCCCGCGGAGGGCGACAGCGCGGTCATCCAGCTGGGCAAGCGGGTGCTGCTGTGCCTGCACCGCGCCCACCAGCTGCCGGTCACCGACAACCCGCTGCTGCTGGGCGTGAGCTCGGCCATGGAAGGCCTGCGCCGCCAGGTGGCGCGGGTGGCTGCGGCCGCGCTGCCGGTGCTGGTGCGCGGCGAATCCGGCACTGGCAAGGAACGCGTGGCCCAGTCGCTGCACCGGCTCAGCCCCTGGTCGCAAGGCCCGTGGGTCACCGTCAACATGGCCACCCTCAGCGAGGGCCTGGCCCCGGCCGAGCTGTTCGGGGCCGCCCGCGGGGCCTACACCGGCGCCCAGGTGGCCCGTACCGGCCTGTGGGCCCAGGCCGATGGCGGCAGCCTCTTCCTCGACGAGATCGGCGACTGCCCGCCCGCCGTGCAGCCCATGCTGCTGCGGGTGATCGAGAGCGGCGAGTTCCGCCCGCTGGGCGCGGCCCAGCCGCTGCGCAGCCGGGCCCGGCTGATCGCCGCCACCGACCGGCCGCTGGAGACCAGCGGGTTCAACCTGCCGCTGCTGCGGCGCCTGCAGACCTTCACCCTCTTCACCCCCAGCCTGCGCAGCCGGCGCGAAGACCTGGGCGTGCTGGCCCGCCAGGCCTGGCTGGACACCGGCGCAGCCCCCGAAGACCTGGCCGAGATGCCCACGGAGCTGGCCCGCGCGCTGTGCCTGCACGACTGGCCGGGCAATGTGCGCCAGCTCGAGCAGGCCATGCGCCGCCTGGCCCTGGACCGCGCCGCCGGGCTCTGGCCCTCGGTGGAGGCCCTGCTGGGCGAGCCGCTGCGTCTGCCGCCGGACACGGCGGCATCCACCCGCGTGGCCTGGACGCCGGCCCTGCCCGAGCCCTCCGCCTCCGCCGCCCCCACCGCCCCGGCCGACGAGACCGATTCCGGCCTGTCCGCCGGGCCGGCCGCCGCCGTGGCGCGGCCCCGCCAGAGCACCGCCGGCATCGACCGGGCCAGCCTGCTGGCGGCCCTGGATGCCCATGGCTGGCAGCTCAAGGAAGCGGCCGAAGCCCTGGGCGTGTCGCGTCCCTCCATCTACAACCTGATGGCCCGCTGGCTGGACACGCCGCCGGCCGACAGCCTGGGGGCCGAACAGCTCGCACCGCTGCTGTCCCGGCCGGACGCCACCCTGGCCGACATGGCGCGGCAGCTGCAAGTCCCCCGCGAAGCCCTGCGCCGCCGCCTGCGGGCCCTGGGGCTGCCCCGCCCGCCGGACGAGGCCGGGGGCCGGGTCGATGCCGACCCCGACGGCGACGCGATGGAATAAACGGCCGCCGCCCCGTGTTCATGCAGCACCGACACTCATTTTGCGAGGCACTGTCATGAACCGTTCCCCCCTGCTGCGTCTGCCCGTCTTCTGCGCCAGCCTGTGGCTGGCCGCCGCGGCCCAGGCCGCCGCACCGGCTGCCCCCGCCATGGCCATGGATGGCGTGCTGGTCGACGGTGGCCACATGTCGCTCTACACCTTCGACCAGGACGCCGTGGGCAGCGGCAAGAGCAGTTGCAACGGCCCCTGCGCCACCAACTGGCCCCCCCTGCTGGCCCCGGCCGGCGCCAGCGCCCAGGGCGAATGGTCCCTGGTGATGCGTGACGACGGCACCGTGCAATGGGCCTACCAGGGCCGCCCGCTCTACCGCTGGGCCAAGGACCAGAAGCCCGGCGACCGCACGGGCGATGGCGTCAAGGGCGTCTGGCACCTGGCCAAGCCCTGAGCCGACCGATGGACGATCTGCGCCCCGAGGCCATGGTGCCGCTGCTGCCGCGGCTGCGGCGGCACGCCCGGCTGCTGACGGGCCAGGCCGCCCGCGCCGACGACCTGGTGCAGGACACGGTGGAACGCGCCTGCCGCAAGTGGGCGCTGTTCACCCCCCGGGGCGAGATGCCGGCGGCCCTGCTGGCCTGGCTGCTGACCCTGATGCACCACCTCTACCTGAACGGCCTGCGCGACGGCCGCGAGCACCTGCTGGAGCCCTGGGACGAAGACCAGGGACCGGCCCTGGCGCAGACCGATCCCACCCCGGCCCTGGACCACGCGCTGGACCTGCAGCGCGCCCTGGCCCGGCTGACACCGGCCGCGCGCGAGGTGCTGCTGCTGGTGACGGTGGAGGAATACAGCTACCGCGAGACCGCCGACATCCTGGACCTGCCCATCGGCACCGTGATGTCGCGCCTGGCCCGCGCCCGCGAGCAGCTGCGCCAGCGGCTGGACCCGACCGCGCCCCGGCAGGCGCCCCAAGCCCCCCCGCTGCGGGTGGTGAAGTGACAGCCATGGACACCGAGCACCCCGACGATCTGACGCTGCAGGCCTTTGCCGACGGCGAGCTGCCGCCCGGGCAGGCGGCCGCCGTGGCCGACTGGCTGCAGCAGCACCCCACCGAGGCCGCCCGCGTGATGGGCTGGCAGGCCCAGCGCGCCCAGCTGCAGGCCCTGGGCCGCGAATGGCTGGACGAGCCCCTGCCGGAACGCCTGCGGGCCGCGGTGCAGCCCGTGGCGCTGGCCGACCGGCCGCCCCGGTGGCGCGGCTTTGCCGCCTCGCCCTGGCCGCTGGCCCTGGCCGCCAGCCTGACGCTGGCGGTGGGCGCGGGCAGCGGCTGGTGGGCGCGCGGCCAGTGGCCGAGCCCGCCGCCCCCCTCCGCCAGTCTGCAGGCCGCGGCCCCGGCCTATGTGCAGGACGCCGCCATCGCCCACGCCGTCTTCACCCCCGAGCAGCGCCACCCGGTGGAGGTGGGTGCCGGCGAGCAGGCCCACCTGCTGCAATGGCTCTCGCGCCGGCTGGGCACGCCGCTGCAGGCGCCGGATTTCAGCACCCAGGGCTTTGCGCTGGTGGGCGGCCGCCTGCTGCCCGCCGGGGCCGGCGAGGCCACGCCCCCGGCCCGCGCCCAGTTCATGTACCAGGACGCCGCAGGTGCTCGGCTGACGCTCTACGTCTCGGTGCTGCCGCCGGGCCCGCCGGTGCCGGCCGGCTTCGGCCAGACCCGGAGCGGCGAGACCCGCAGCTTCTACTGGCGCGAGGGCCGGCTGGGTTATGCCCTGAACGGCCCAGTCAGCCAGCCCCGGCTGGACGCCCTGGCCGAGCTGGCCTACCGGCAGCTGACTCCGGCGCCCGGGGGATCCCACCCCTGACGGCCGCCGCGCGCTGCGGCGACAATGCGGCTCTCTGCAGCGAAGCTCCCGAGCCCATGCGCCACCTGTTCGCCCTGATCGCCCTGCTGCTGGCCACCGTGGCCGGCGCCGCCACCCCCGCCCTGCCCTACGACGAGCAGGCCGATGCCCACGCCGCCGTGCAGCAGGCCCTGGCCCAGGCCAAGGCCGCCCATGTGCCGGTGCTGCTGATCCTGGGGGCCAACTGGTGCGGCGACTGCCGCGCCCTGGACCAGGCCATGCACAGCCAGGCCAACGCCAAGCTGCTGGCCGCCAAGTTCAAGGTCGTCAAGGTGGACGTGGGCAACTTCGACCGCAACCTGGACATCGCGGCCGCCTACGGCAACCCGATCAAGAAGGGCATCCCGGCCGCCGTGGTGCTCTCGCCCGACAACCAGGTGCTTTACGCCACCCAGGGCGGCGAGCTGGCCAATGCCCGTCGCATGAGCGAGACCGGCATCACCGAGTTCTTCGAACGCGTCAGCGGCGCCCACTGAAGCCGCCGGATCCCGACCGATGAGCACCCGTTCCCGCTCGCTGTTCCTGCCGCTGGCCCTGATCGCCGTCGGCCTCTATTTCCTGCTCTCGCGCCTGGGCTGGCTGCCCTCGTTGCACCAGTGGGTGCAGCACTGGTGGCCCATGGGCCTGATCGCGCTGGGCGTGCTGCTGCTCCTGCGCCGGCTGAGCTGACCCCCTCGGAGCCTTGTCCATGCTGATGCAGCTGCTGCGCCACGTGCACTACAAGTCCGTCGGGATGGCGATGATGGTCACCCTGCTGCTCGATGGCCTGAGCGGCATCCTGCTGACCCTCTTCATGGGCCGCAAGGCCCTGACGCCCGGCGCCGACCACGCCGACCTGCAGCAGGCCTTCGAGGCCGTGGTGCAGGAACCCAGCTACCTGGGCGCCTCGCTGCTGCTGGGCTCGGCCACCACGGTGCTGGGTGGCTACCTGGCCGCACGCATGGCGGGCCGACTGCCCTACCTGAATGCCGCGGCCTACGGTGCATTGGGCCTGATCCTGATGGTCCTGATGGGCTCGCCGGACAGCCCCTGGTGGTTCACCCTGCTGGGATTGCTGAGCACCGTGCCGCTGGCCCTGGTGGGTGGCCATGCGGCCAAGCGGCAAGGCGGCGCTGCGGGCGGGTCGGCCCCCCGCGCCTGAGGACTCCGGCGGCGCAGCGTCAGCGCACTCGGCCCGGGTGGGCGGCCGGCAGGACCAGCCGGAAGATGGAGCCCCCGCCCTGCCCCTGGGCATCGGCCAGGGTGCTCTGCACCTCGATGCGCCCGCCCATGGCCTGCACCAGCAGCTGCGACAGCGCCAGGCCCAGGCCCACGCCGGCCACCGGGCCGCGTTCACGCCCCAGGCGGTTGAAGGGCTGGAACAGCTCGCCCATGCGCTCGGGGGCGATGCCCAGGCCGGTGTCGGCCACGGCGATGGCCCAGCCACCGCCGTCGCGGGACGCGCCCACGGTGACCCGGCCCTGAGGCCGGTTGTACTTGATGGCGTTGCCCAGGAGGTTCAGCAGCACCTGGCGCAGGCGTCTCGCGTCGGCCTGCAACTGCGCGCCCTCGGGCACCGCCGGCCAATGCATGGCCACGCCCGCGGCCTCGGCCTGGGGCTGCACCAGGGCCTGCAGCTCGCCCAGCAAGGGCGCCAGGGCGATGGCCTCGCTGCGCACCTGCAGGCGCCCGGCTTCCACCAGGGACAGGTCCAGCAGATCGTCGATCAGGGCTTGCAGGTGCTGGCCGGCCTGCTGCACATGGGCCAGGCGGCGCTGCTGGGCCGCGGGCAGCGGCTGCTCGGTGTCGCTGGCCATCAGCTCGCTGAAGCTCAGCACCGCATGCAGCGGCGTGCGCAGCTCGTGGCTGACGCGGGAGAGGAACTGGGTCTTGGCCGCATTGGCCGCCAGGGCCAGGGCCCGCTCCTGGCGGGCCTCCTCCAGCGCCAGCAGCAGCGTGGCGTCAGCCTGGGTGCCCAGCATGCGCACCGGCCGGCCCTGGGCATCGCGCTCCACCACCCGGCCGCGCTCCTCGATCCAGCGCCAGCTGCCGTCGGCCGCCTTGGCGCGGTAGCGGCACTGGTAGCGCTCCATCTCGCCGCGGGCATGGGCCTGGTAGGCTGCCTCGGCGGGCGCGGCGTCCTCGGGGTGGATGAGGCGGTCCCAGTCGGCCTGGGTGTGGCCCAGGGCATCGGGCTCGTAGCCCAGCATCAGCGCGCCTTCGTCGATGTCGCCCAGCACATCAGTGCGCAGGTCCCACTCCCAGACGTAGGTGCCGGCCTCGCGGATGGCCGCCTGGACCAGGGCCAGCGAGGCGGGGGAGCGCGGGTCCTGCGCTTCCAGCAGGGTCGCCAGCAACTCGGCGGCGGTCTCGATCAGGGGGTCGAGCGTGCGCAGCAGGGCCTCGCGGTCCGCCGGCACCGGCTGCGGGTCGAGCCAGAGCTGCCCCACGGCCAGACCGGTCCGGGTCAGGGCCAGGCACCAGCCCCCGGCCTGCAAGGCCTCGCGCCGGGCACCGGGGCCGCCAAGCCAGCAGGCGGCCGGATCGCCACCAGCGGCCACCAGGGCCACCGGGCGCCCCGCAGCCTGGGCCAGGGAGCGGGCCACCCGCCGCAGCGCGTGGGGCGGATCTTGTCGGCGCAGGTGGTCCAGCAGGGCCGCCTGCGCCTCGCGCCAGACGAATGCCTGATCCGCCGGCGCGCCTGTCACGTCAGTGGCCGTGCGCGATCTTCTCGCCGGCCTTCAGGCGATAGACGGTGCCGCAGTAGGGGCACTTGCCCTCGCCCTCGTGGCTCAGGTCCACATAGACCTTGGGGTGGTTGCTCCACAGGGTCATCTTGGGGTTGGGGCAGAAGACCACGCCAGGACCCTGCAGGTCCTTGGCAGTGACTTCGACAACGGCGGGAGCCTGGGTGGCGGTGTTGGCGCTCATGGGGTCAAACCTCGGGATGTCGGATGAAAACCTGCAACGATCAGACCAGGGTCAGCCAGTGGGCGTACTTGGGGTTGCGGCCGTTGACGATGTCGAAGAAGGCCGTCTGCACCTTCTCGGTGATCGGGCCGCGCGCGCCGCTGCCGATCTGCACGCGGTCGAGTTCGCGGATCGGGGTCACTTCGGCGGCGGTGCCGGTGAAGAAGGCCTCGTCGGCGATGTAGACCTCGTCGCGGGTGATGCGCTTTTCCACCAGCTTGATGCCCAGGTCCTGGCAGATGTGGAAGATGGTGTTGCGGGTGATGCCGTTCAGCGCCCCAGCCGACAGGTCGGGGGTGTAGATCACGCCATCCTTGACAATGAAGACGTTCTCGCCCGAGCCTTCGGAGACGAAGCCGGCGGCATCCAGCAGCAGGGCCTCGTCGTAGCCGTCGTCGGTGGCCTCGGTGTTGGCCAGGATGGAGTTGGTGTAGTTGGACACCGTCTTGGCCTGCGTCATCGTGATGTTGACGTGGTGACGGGTGTAGCTGCTGGTCTTGACGCGGATGCCCTTGGCCAGGCCGTCTTCGCCCAGGTAGGCGCCCCAGGCCCAGGCCGCCACCATCAGGTGGACCTTGTTGCCCTTGGGCGAGACGCCCAGCTTCTCGGAGCCCAGCCAGGTCAGCGGGCGCAGGTAGCAGCTCTCCAGCGCGTTGGCCTTGACCACCGCCTTCTGGGCCTCCTCGGCCTGTTCGATGCTGAAGGGCAGCTTCATGCGCAGGATCTTGGCGCTGTTGAACAGGCGCTGGGTGTGCTCGCGCAGACGGAAGATGGCCGTGCCCTTGTCGGTCTTGTAGGCCCGCACGCCCTCGAAGGCGCCGCAGCCGTAGTGCAGCGTGTGGGTCAGCACGTGGACCTTGGCGTCGCGCCAGTCCACCAGCTCGCCGTCCATCCAGATCTTGCCGTCGCGGTCATCGAGGCCCATGGGGTGTTCCTTGTCGTTGGGAGATGCAGTGAGATCGTCGATTTTACGGGGCCGGGCTCAGCGTGGCTGCGGGTCGCCGGGGGCATCCTGGGCGGCGTCCCAGCCATAGGCCCGTTCCACCTTGGCCACCCGCAGCTCGTAGTGGCTGTACCAGCGGGCCCGGCCTTCGTCGCGGGCGGCGGCGTGCTCGGTCTCGCGCCGCCAGGCGGCGATGGCCTCCAGGCTCTGCCAGTACGACACCGTGATGCCCAGGCCGTCCTCGCCGCGGGCGCTCTCGGCGCCCAGGTAGCCCGGCTGCTGCTGCGCCAGTGTGACCATGCGCTCGGCCATGGCGCCGTAGCCTTCGTCCACGCCGGTGCGCTGGCTGGTGAAGATGACCGCGTAGTAAGGCGGCGTCGGGCGAGGGGCAAAGCTCATCGCACAGGTCCTTGTCGGTGCTTCAGTCCAGCGTGCGCAGCAGGGCGATGGCCTCGTCGATGCGCTCCACCGGGTGAATGGTCAGGCCCTCGATGGGCTTCTTGGGCGCGTTGGCCTTGGGCACCACCGCCACGCTGAAGCCCAGCTTGGCGGCTTCCTTCAGGCGCTCCTGGCCGCGCGGGGCGGGCCGCACCTCGCCGGCCAGGCCCACCTCGCCGAAGGCGATGAAGCCGCGCGGCAGCGGCTTGCCGCGCAGGCTGCTCTGGATGGCCATCAGCACGGCCAGGTCGGCCGCCGGCTCGGAGATGCGCACCCCGCCCACCGCGTTGACGAACACGTCCTGGTCGGCGCAGGCCACGCCGGCATGGCGGTGCAGCACCGCCAGCAGCATGGCCAGGCGGTCGCGCTCCAGGCCCACCGAAAGCCTGCGCGGGCTGGGCCCGCCGGCATCGACCAGGGCCTGGATCTCCACCAGCAGCGGACGGGTGCCCTCCAGCGTCACCAGCACACAGGAGCCGGGCACCGGCTCGGAGTGGGTGGACAGGAAGATGGCGCTGGGGTTGGACACGCCGCGCAGGCCGCGCTCGGTCATGGCGAAGACGCCGATCTCGTTGACCGCGCCGAAGCGGTTCTTGAAGGCCCGCACCAGGCGGAAGCTGCTGTGGGTGTCGCCCTCGAAGTACAGCACCGTGTCGACGATGTGCTCCAGCACCCGCGGGCCGGCCAGCGCACCTTCCTTGGTCACATGGCCCACCAGCACCATGGCGCAGCTGCCGCCCTTGGCGGTGCGGGTGAGCTGGGCCGCGCATTCGCGCACCTGGGCCACCGAGCCCGGCGCGCTGCTGAGCTGGTCCGAATAGACGGTCTGGATCGAGTCGATCACGCAGAAGGCCGGCCGCTCGGCCGCGATGGTGGCCAGGATCTTCTCGAGGTTGATCTCGGCCAGCACCCGCACCGCCGCGCCGGAAAGATCCAGCCGCTGGGCGCGCAGCGCCACCTGGGCGGTCGATTCCTCGCCCGTCACGTACAGCACCGGCAGCTGGCGCGACAGCGCGTCGACCGCCTGCAGCAGCAGCGTGGACTTTCCGATGCCCGGGTCGCCGCCGATCAGCACCACCCCGCCCTCGACGATGCCGCCGCCCAGCACCCGGTCGAGCTCCTCGATGCCGGTGGGCGTGCGGGCCACATCGCCGGCCTCGATCTCCGAGAGGGTGGCCACCGGCTGCGACTGGGCCAGGGCCTGAAAGCGGTTCTTGCCGGTGGCAGGAGCCTCGGCCACCGTCTCTTCCAACGTGTTCCAGGCCTTGCAGTGTGGGCACTGGCCCATCCAGCGGGGGCTGGTGCCGCCGCATTCGCTGCAGGTGTAGACGGTCTTGGGCTTGGACATGGGCGGATTGTGGCCCGGCGTGACGGATCTGACGCCCACCGCCGATGATTCACACCAATTGACCAATATCAATCAGATGATCCTGACAAGACCCCTCGGCGCCCTGCACAATGGAACACACTGGGGAGTATCAACAGCCGCCTGAACGGCGAGCACGGACCATGGAGACGAGCGGCAGCACGCCGCCACCAGCATGCAGGACGAGCACAGCGTCTCAGATCGGTCTGGCACGCAGGAACCCGCATCGGGCGGGGAGCATCGGCTTCTCGGGGCATGGCGCTCCTCCCTCGCTCCGCTGTTGCTGGGCCATGCGCTGGCCGCCCTGCTGGTGCTGGCCATCGCAGGCTACGCCCTGAAGGTCAGCCAGGAGACCTACCTGCAGCAGGGCCGCATGCTGGCCATCAACCGGGCGCGTGATCTGCGCCAGGAGGTGACGACCGATCTGGAGCGCATCGACCTGGCCATGCGCCATGTGACCCTGGCCAATCTGCGCGATGCCGCCGACCCAGAAGCCCACCGCCGCCTGATCGAAGAATCCCTGCAGGAGCACATGACCCTGGTGCCGGAGGTGGCCCACCTGCGCCAGACCGACGCGGAGGGTGTGGTGCGCTTCCAGGGGGGCGACCGGATCAGCATCGGACAGTCCTTGCAGGAGGACCCGCTGTTCCTCCAGGCCCGCGGGAACCATGAGGACGGCCTGCTGGTGGGGGAGCCCCATTTCAACAAGACCCTGGGCCGTTGGCAGCTGCCCCTGGCCCATCGGGTGGAGGACCATGCCGGACGCTTCCAGGGCATCGTGATCGGCCATCTGGACCTGACCCATTTCGACCGCATGATCGACCGCCGGCACCTGTCGCCGGCCGACTCGCTGGCCCTGCGCAGCACCCAGCTGACCCTGCTGAGCCGCCAGACCGGCCGCGACGAGCAGATCCAGCCCATCGGCACCCGCCGCACCGCCCCGGCCTTCGCCGAGGCCTTGAAAGCCGCGCCGCTCAGCGGCGAGTTCACCGCGCGCAACGTCTTCGACGGCGTGGAGCGCCTCACCGCCTACAGCACGGCCGCCCCCTTCCCGGTGATGGCGGTGGCCGGCGTCAGCCGCGAGGAGGTGCTGCGCCCCTGGGTCGCGGTGGCCTGGCGCATCGGGGCGCTGGCGGGCATGGCGGCCTTGGCGGTGCTGGCCAGCGCGGCGCTGACCCTGCGCGCCTGGCGCCTGCAGAGCCGCAGCGCGCAGCGCGCAGCGCATCGACGAGGCCGGTCGGCTCACCCGGGTGCTGCTGGCCGCCGCCGCCGATGGGGTGCATGTGCTGGACCACGATGGCCGGCTGGTGGAGATGAGCGACACCTTCGCCGAGATGCTGGGCTGGTCGCGTGAAGCCCTGCTGGGCCAGCATGTCAGCACCTGGGACCACAGCGACAGCGCGGAGCACCTGACCGAGCGCATCCGGAGCTTTCCGCTGGGCGAGCGCACGAGCTTCCAGACCCGCCACCGCCGGGCCGACGGTCAGGTGATCGATGTCGAGATCTCCCGCGTGGCACTGACCATCGACGGCCGCTGGCTGCTCTACTGCGCCTCGCGCGACATCACCCGCCGGCTCGAACTGGAGGCCCAGCAGACCGCCATGCTGGACAACGAGGTGATGGGCATCCTGCGGCTGCGTGAGCACCGGGTGGTGTGGGCCAACCGCGCGATCTACCGCATGTTCGGCCTGCCGGACGACGCCTCGCTCGAGGCCCTGGCCCCCCAGCTCGCTCCCGAGGCACTGGATCTGACGGCCCGGCTGGAAGCCCGGCGCAGCGACCTGCTGGCCGGCCGGCCGGTGCGGGCCCAGTTGCAGATGCACCGCCTGGACGGCAGCCCGATCTGGATCGACATCCAGGGCACCCGGCTGTCGGCCGACGCCCGCGACACCCTGTGGGTGCTGGCCGACATCAGCGCGCTCAAGCGCTACCAGGACGAGATCGAGCACCTGGCCATGCACGACGCCCTGACCGGCCTGCCCAACCGCCGTCTGCTGGAGGACCGCCTGGGGCAGGGCCTGGCCCTGAGCCGGCGCGACGGCCAGCCGCTGGCGGTGGCCTACATCGACCTGGACGGCTTCAAGGGTGTCAACGACCGCCTGGGTCATGCCGCGGGTGACCTGCTGCTGCAGGACGCGGCCCGCCGCATCCTGGAGGGCGTGCGCGAGCACGACACCGTCTGCCGCATGGGAGGCGACGAATTCGTGCTGCTGCTGCCGGTGCTCCGGCACGAGGAAGAAGCCGAGCTCATCGTGCAGCGGGTGCTGCAGGCGCTGCGCCGCCCCTACAGCCTGGCCGCCAGCGGTGCGGTGCACGTGACCGCCAGCGCCGGCCTGGCCCTGTACCCGCTGGATGCCCATGACGGCGA